>CAYVGY010000069.1:0-1016 GCA_964451065.1 uncultured Halobacteriales archaeon | reverse complement strand
AGGCCTTCTACATCGCCTCCACCGGCCGGCCGGGCCCGGTGGTGGTGGACGTGCGCACGAGCCTCAACCACATCTCGGCCTGGAAGCGGCTCGACGAGATGCCCGCCTACCGCTGAGCCGCCGAGCGGTCGCGGCGTTGGTGCCGCTCAGACGTAGGTGAATTCGGGCTCGCCGACGGGCTCGGAAAGCACCCGGTCGCAGATCTTGTCGAAGGTGGTGCCGACGGCCTTCGCCCCCGCCGCCTCGCAGGCGGCGACGATCTCGTTGAGCACGGTCCTGAAATTGCGGCAGACGCGGTCGTTGGCGTCCATGTAGTCGTTCTCGTTGTGGGTGACGAGAGTCATCACCGGTACCTTCGGCGCGCGGGCCTTGAGCTGGGCGACGATGTTGGTAGCGATCTGGCGGAAATCGACGCCCTGCCAGTCGGGGCGGAGGTCCCAATGGAACCGCCGCCCCTGCTTCTCGACCACGCTGGAGAAGTCCACCGTCAGCGGCATGTTGGCGAGATCGAGCGTGCCCTTGATCAGCCGGAAACAGGGATGGGCGCGGTGCGGATCGGGCTCGGCGCCCACCCAGGCGGCGTTGAGGTCGGGATAGAGGCGCCCGGGCACCGAATTCGAGGCTCCGCGAAAGCCGAGCTCGGCCATCACCCGGTAGGTGCTGTCGTTGGCCGAGAACGTGCCGGTGCGGAAATAAAGCGGGCGCCGGCCGAAGGTATTGAGCCAGAGGCCGATCGCCTCGGAGAGGATCGCCCGCTGCTCGCCCTCGGAAAGCCCGCCGAAGTGCGACCTGTAGCGCCCGTCCTTCGCCTCGAGCTCGAGAAAGAGCGCCTTCTGCGCCATCGCCACCTCGGGATGGATGAAGAAGCTCACCGGGAACCCGAACTCGGCGGCGATGGCGACATAGCCGCGGATGTAGCGGTCGCTCAACTCATAGGACCGCGGCCCCGTCGCCTCGGGGCGGGTCTCGGTCGTCGGGCGCTCGCAGTCCATGGTGATGACGACGTGGATCTCCTT
>CAYVGY010000068.1:8844-15540 GCA_964451065.1 uncultured Halobacteriales archaeon | reverse complement strand
GCCGACAAGCGGCTGATCGCCGAGTGGGTAGGGGGGCGGAAGCTCGACACCGGGTCGATCGGGGCGATCGAGAAGATGCCCAACGCCTGCTCGAGCCATCCCACGGTCGCCGAGTCCGGGGCGCCCGGCTGGAACGCCGCCCGAGCGACGGCGCGCCGTGATGCACGAGATGGCACGACTGGTCCGGCCCGGAGGACTCCTCGTGGTCTTCGAGCACAATCCGCGAAACCCGGTGACGCGATGGATGGTGCGAAAGAGCCCGGTGGACGCCGACGCGCTCCTCCTTCCGCGCTCCGAGCTGGAAGCATTGGCGGCGGACGCGGGGCTCGAGCTCATCCATGCCGGCTACCTGGCCTTCTTCCCGCCTCCCCTGGCGTTCCTTTCGACCTCCGAGCGCTGGCTCGGTTGGTGCCCCGCCGGGGGCCAGTACGTCCTCACGCTCCGCCGCACCTCCTCCAACGGCACGGGGGCCGCCGCGCCGTGACGCGCTCCTCCAAGCGGCGCGGACCCCGAGGACGCATCGCGATCGCGCGGGCCGTCGTCCTCCTCCTGGCCGGCCTATTCGTCCTCACGTTGCTCGTCCGCTCCGTGGGCGTGGACCGCTTCCTTGGAGAGCTCGCGTCGGCCGACCTGCGGTTCGTCGGCCTCACGTTCGCCCTATACCTGGGCGAGCTGGGCGTCCGTGTCCTTCGCTGGCTGCTGCTCTTCGGCCACGCCAAGACGGGCCAATCGCTGACGATCTGGCTCGTCGGGACCGCCGCGAATGAGGTGGGCCCCTCGGGCACGGGTGAGGTCGTTCGCGGCGTCTTCGGCCACGAACGGTACGGTTTGCCTCTAGCGCGCGTACTGACGCCGACCGCGGTGGAACGCCTGTTCGACCTCGTGTTCCTGCTGGGGCTGGCGGCGTTCGCCTTGGGGATTCTCCTCGTGCCCGTCCCGCTTCTTGCGTTCGCCGTCCCGGCGGCCATCGTCTTGGCGGGCCTTGGCCTTCTCCTGCGGCCGCAGCTGCTGGCCGTGGTCGGAACACGCCTTCGGCCGCGGCCGGGCATGGTAGGCAGGCTCGGCGCGTTCCTGCTCGGCTTCGCCCACGACTTTGCGACGCTGGCGCGCCGCCGCGGCATCCTCGTGGCCGCGTTCGTCCTCTCCGGCATCGTGTGGAGCTTGGAGGGTCTGGCCCAGTGGGCGATGCTTCGAAGCCTCGGCGTCCAAATCGACGTCGCGGCGGTCGTCGCCCTGACCGCCGTAGGCTTCCTCGCCGGGTTCGTCTCCTTCCTCCCAGGTGGCTTAGGATCACGCGAAGCCGCCCTTTCGGGCCTCCTGGTCCTGCGGGGCGTCGCCGCCAGCCCCGCCACGACCGCCGCCGTCGCCCTTCGCGTCGGTCAAACGTTGACGGTCTTGGCGCTTGGGGCCACAGCCGCGCTGGCTGCCTTTCGGCCCTCCTCGAACGAGGCCCGGTCGCCGGGCGTTACCTCCGCCGACCCGCGCGCGTCGACATCTACCGCGAGCCCGCCTCGGCCGTGGACTCCGGCGACGGAGCCGGCTCCCCCTTCCGCCCCCCCGCTGGTGGGGCGTACCGTGCCTGCGGCTGAACCCGAACCCGACGGCGGAATGCCCGAAGGTTCCGGGCGTACTGGGCCACAATGGAAAGTTTGACCTTCGACGAGCCGTGTTCCCGCGCCAGGAACGGGACCGGCCATCGGACCACCTTGGCACCGGCAAGGACGGCCCCGGCCACCAGCTCGGTGTCGATGAACCAATCGGAGGAGCGCGGGGCGATCGAGAGGAGGAGTCCCCGCTCCAGGAGCTTGGGTTTCGCGTTGATGTCGTGGATCGATAGGCCGATGGAGCGGCGCATGTACCAGTTGTAGCCTCGGCTGGCGGCGGCGCGGAGCCTGCCGTCCTTGCGGCCGACGCGTTCGCCCATGCCGAGGGAGGCCTTCTGGTCGTGCATGGCCTGGTAGATTTGGAGGACCGCTTCGGGCGGGACCTGTCCGTCCCCGTCCATCCAGCCCACGACGTCTGCCGTCAGAAGGGACATGCCATGGAGAATGGCAGCACCGTACCCTTCGGCGTTCGGGGCGCCGGTCGTCCGTACACGCGGGTCTCGGCGGGCCACGGCATCGATGGCCGCCTTCGTCCCGTCGGTGGACCCATCGGCGACCAGGGCCATCTCAAACTCGAGGCCAGACGCCCGGAGCGCCGCAAGGAGCTTTTCCGCTACGGGGCCCGCGGTCCGCTCCTCATTGTAGAATGGCACGACGATGCCCAGGTCCGGCACGGTTCCATTGGAGGGGGAGGTCGGATAAATCGGTGCCGCCTCAATCGAGGCCTCGCGCGCGCGGAACTCGTCCTCCGGGCGTTCTGCGCCGGCCCGGCAATTCCCGCCGACCACCATCATGCAAGGGGCCCCAGCCAACGCGGCCGGGCCCGTTGATGGGGAGCCCGTTTTTCAGGCGATAAGCAAAAGGGAAAAATATGCGTCTCCTTGGTGCGGCTGGCGTGGCGGCTCCCGATCCCCGCCCTACGTTCACCCGATGGGATTGGATCGCGATGGGTGGAGCCTTCGCCCTCGCCCTTTGGCTCAGGCTCCAATTGCTCAATATGATGCCCTTCAGCGACGAAGGCATCACCTACTACTTTGCCCGTCGATGGACGGCAGCCCCGACATTCCTCCGCGACCCCGCGGGCGTTCCCACGGGCCTCCACCCCTGGTGGTGGTTTGCAGAACGGCCCGGATTCTATGCCCTCATGACCCCGGCCTCCTGGATTTCTTTCGAGGCCTACCGTTTCTTCTACGCACTAATCGCCTCGCTCCTGCCCCTGCTCGCCATCGCGTTGTTGCGGGACCGGGGCGCATCGCCCTGGATCGCCTATGCGGCCGGTGCCGTGGTGGCCGTCCACCAGCAGTTCCTCGTCTGGGGGGCCATCGTCCACATGGACACGCCGATGACCGTCGCCCTCGCCGCGGCCGTGCTGGCGGCCAACCGCCAACGGCACCTCCTCGCTGGAGGGTTCAGCCTCGCTGCCATATGGATCAAGGAATACGCTCTCGTCTTCGTTGGGATGTTCCTTCTTATCCATCTGGCCACCGAGTGGCGCCGGACCCGCAAGATGCCGTGGCCATTGCTCGCCGACCGCATGGCCGCGACTTACCTCGTGGTGCTCTCCCTGGGCGTCCTTCCTTTCCTCCTGGCGAGCGAGATGGGAATCGGGCTTCCCGGCGGGCCCGACATCCGCTACACAGAGCTCCTCTTCGACCGACTCTTCCTCATAATCTACCTGGCGCCCCTCGTCGTGCTGGGCCTGGTCTTTCCCCGAACGCGGGCCTGGTCCGCGTTCACGCTGGCCTTCATCGGGCTCCTCTTGCTGCTACACGTCGGGTTCGATCGTGCCGTGCGAGAATGGTACCGCGTCGCGCCGGCGTTCTGGTCCGTCGTCACGAGCCTGCTCGTGATCGACGAAGGGCGGCGACGCCTGGCCGGTCGCTTCCACGTGGCCTGGCAGGCGGCGCCGGCGCTTGCGGCCACGCTCATTCTGGGGCTCGTGACCGTCCAGATCGCCGCCGACGACAGCCCAAGCAAGCGGGAGTGGATCGTCCCCGTGTCCCATTGGGAGGACTGGTCGCTACGCGAATCCATCCGCCACGAGATGGGCCGCGACGCGAACCTACGGGAAGCCCTCACATGGCTTCCGGATGGCCGGCTCCATGCCATTTTCGCGCCCGACATGCCATACGCCAGTCGCTATTATCCCCTCTCGGAACGGGCGGAACAAGTCCGGTTCGCCGAGTCGCACCACGTCGCGCTCAACTTCGACCTGCTCCGGATCTGGGTGACGGGCATCGAGGAGTCTGAGGTCACCCTGATGTTGTTGCGGGACACTCCGCCCAACCATGCAATCCGCGAGGTCTACCGCGACTGTGTGAGGCACGAGAACGCCGAGTATGTGTACATCGAAGGCCCAAGCTGTCCCGGTCGCTTCGAAGAGCTTAAGGCCAACCTGCTGGCCCGGGAGAAGGGGTCACCTTGAAGGCCCTGCTTCGCGACCCGCGACGGCTCCTCGTCCCAGCCATTCTCTTCCTCACCGCGATGGCCCTCCGCGCGCCTCTCGTCGACGAGCCCCCGACGACGTGGGAACCCCTGCACTACACGATCGCGCACGACTTGGGCCAGGAGGACCCCCGCGTCACGTCGTTCTTCGAATGGGGCACCGTGGACTTCGGGCCCTTGTTCTGGAACAACCTTGGGTTCTACCTCGTCACCGCAGGACCGGCGCAGATTTCCTTCGAGGCGACCCGCATCCTCATGGTGCTGGTGAGCTCCGCAATCGCCCCCATCGGCTACTGGACCCTCAGGGCCCACGGCGTCCGCTCGGTGTACGCGGTCGCGGCCGGTCTCCTCCTGGCCACCCACCATACGATGTCCGTCTGGGGCTCCACCATCAGCCCCACGACGACCGCGACCACGTGGCTGGCCTGCGCGCTCTTGTTCGACGCTCGTGGTCGTCCCCGGCCCGCGGCGGCGTTCCTCGCCTTGGCGCTTCTCTCGGACCGCCTTGTGATTGTGCCCGCCATCGCCCTCGTGGTCCAGGCCCTCGTGAACGCCCGCGCCCTGGCCGGTGGCCGTGGCTGGCCGGACCGCCTTGACGAGCGCGCGTCCCTATACCTCACCGCATTCGTCGCCGGAGCGGTCCCGCTCTCCTTTGCCGGCGCCCGCGTCTTCTCCCTCTCCGGCCTATGGACGCCGACGCAGATCATTGGGACGGCGGTCTTGGCGTGGCCCCTTCTTCCCCTGATCCTGCTCGGGCTTGCCTGGACGCGGACACGGTGGTCCTCCGCGCTGGCCGCCTCGCAGATTGCCTTCCTCGTGCTCGCCCGCCACGTGTTCGAACGCTCCGCCGGCGAGGGGCAGTTCCAGGCGGCGGCCATGCTGTCGGTCCTGGCAGCGGCCGTCGCCATCGACGAAGCCGACGTCCGCCTATCCGCCTCCCGGCCCGTCTTCGCCGCCGCTACCTGGCGCGCGGGAGCACTGGCGCTCCTCATTCTCGCTGGCGCCACCACCTTTGGCGTCCTTCCACCCGACCTTCCACTCGCGACGAGCGCGGGCCCCGGCGACAGGGAGGAGGCCTTGCAGTGGGTCCGGGCGCAAGGCACCGACCTGGCCGACGCCGGCCGCGCCGCGGCCGATCCCTCGTTCACGCGTCTCGTCGTCGCCGACGTTCCTTGGTGGCACGTCTATTACCCCTTCTTGCCGCGGCCTGGGTTCGAACACATGGCCACGGGGCTCAGCGACCTCCCCGTCGACATCAACTTGTGGAACGCGTCGATCGAGCGTGAAGGGACCGTCCTTGTCCTCGGGCCGAGCGGGTCGCCCCTCAATGCCGCGCTTCGCGCCACTTACGCGGACTGCTCCATCCACAAGAATCCGAGCTACGAGATCTTCGATGGAGGCCGCTGCATCGGGCGCGGGGAGCGGCTGCACGAAGAATTCTGGAACCGGACGCGGCCCGCGGGATGAGGCGCCCCGTACGGGTCGGAGGAAGGCATCCCCCGGGACCCTGGCCGCCGACGCGCGAACGAGCGGATCCGCCGGACCGGAACGACGCGTCGGCCTCGAGGACACGTTCCAGACGTCCACCACACGCCGGGCCCTCAATGACGAGGAAAAAATCGTTTCGAAAGCGGACGCAGTCCTCGTAGACCACCTGCAGCGCCCGGTTGGCAGGGCCGGGGCCCATCCGCAGCACGGTCACCTCCGTCATGTTCTCCATGATCTTGACGACACGACCTAGGTACGATTCGTCCACGTCCGCCCAACGCGTGTGCGCGGATCGGTATGCGTCGACATGCTGCGGCAGCGGATAGAAATGGTTGAAGTAGGGACCGTCAAGCTCCAGCACGGTCCGCCACCCTCCGGACACAACCGTGTCGACGGCTTCCCAATAGAGAACGGACTCCGGGAACCGCCAATTCTGAACTTCGCGAAGGGACGCGTCTGGCGCGCCGGTGAAGGGCGCCGTCCACGACGCCTTGTCCGCCATCGCGAACGGGGCCGAGGCGTTGAAAACCTGGACAAGTCCCAACGCAACGGCCACCGCAGGCACCCCCAACGCGCCCGGACCCTTCCATCGGGCCTTCGCAACGGTCCACGATTCGTCCAGCGTCAGGGAGGCGGCCACCACCGCCAGCAGACTGGGCGGCAGGAAGTATTGGTACGCGACGCTGTGCCCCAGCAGCCTGTACCCAAGAAACAACGCCGGATAAAGCAGCGCGAGGATCGACAAATGGCGCGTTCGCGCGAAGGCCAATCCCAACAACACCAGGGGAATCAGCCAGACCGACAGGAACGCGCGGTCGGGGATCTCCTCCCACGTGCCCCCATGAAAGCCGCCGGGGAACGGCGCTCCCATCGAGAGCGCCAGCAGAAGGGGCCACAGGCCGATGATGGACGCGAGGGCTGCGATCGTCTGGAAACGATTGAGCGACGCCGGCCAGAGTCGCGTCCCCGCCTCTTTGCGGGAGCGCAGGAGCGAGAGGGCGAAGATGGCCAAGACCATGGGGTACGCGAATTCCTTCAGGAGCACGCTCGTGAGAAGGAGCGCCCCGGCCAGGACTTGGCGTCCGCGTCGGAGCGCCCAAAGGCATCCGACGATGGCCATCATCATGGGTAAGTCGGGAAACGAGTAGGCCCCCCACGC
>CAYVGY010000068.1:0-8834 GCA_964451065.1 uncultured Halobacteriales archaeon | reverse complement strand
GAACCGCGGATTGGTGGCGATGACGGCCGCCGCCCCGAACGCCAACGGGGCGCGGACCCGGTGTTCGCGCAGAAGACCGACCACCAGGACGGGCAGCAAGGACGTGACCGCGACGAACCACATGCGATAGGCTTCGAATCCGAATTGGGCCGCCGGACTCAGCCACAGCACATGGGCCGGACGTTGCGCCAGGAACCACGTCAGGGACTCGCTGGTGGACTCCGTCTGGTCCTCGATGTAGTTGTTGGGCAGGGGTCCGCCGCCCGTCCGCGCCACGAAAAAGTCCGTCGTCTCGTCGATGAACGGTGGAACGCTGATGAGCGGGGCGCGCGTCGCAAAGGTCAGGACATAGAGGACGACCAATGCTGCAATCTCGAGCCGCCCAGGACGCCAAACCGTCGCCACGGCGTCGGGGCGATTCGGCGCCTGCACCACCAAGCTCGATTGGCAGTGTTCGTAAAAGCATTCGCATCTCGCGGCGAGCTGACGAGGGAATCTCTCGGCGCCGCCGGTCAGGGTTCTGGGACGGGCCCCGCGGTTCGGTGGGTTGAACGTGCCTTCAACGCAAGCCGGAAAATCTTTCCGTTCACGATGGGGCAGGATTCGTCCCGCCGCCCGCTTTCGCGTCCCCGCAAAGGAGATAACGGTCGCCGGACTCGTTGCGCCGAGTGGCCGCCACCAGCGCAGACCCGCGACCCGATCAGGCCGTGGCACGCACCCCCGGGTACCTCATCGGCGCACTCAGCGCCTTCGTCTCGCGCATCGGGGACCCCCGACTCGCCTGGTCGACGCGTCGCGACGGCCTCGTGATGGTGCTTCTAGGGGTCGCCACCGTCATCTCGCGAATCCCGGATCGGGCCGCGACGTTGCAAGGCTGGGACAGCGTCCTCTTCGCGCTTGGCGTCGAGGACTACGATGTCGTCGCGGGTCGACCGCATCCTCCGGGCTACCCGGTTTACATCTTTCTCGGGAAGGTCGCCAACTGGTTCGTGGGGGACGTGAACGCGGCGCTCGTCTGGGTCAGCGTCGCAGCAAGCGGCCTGGCCGTCGCTTTCCTCTATGGGTTCATGCGCGAGTTCGGTAGCGTCCGCGCCGCGCTCGCCGGCGCCGTCCTTTTCTCCCTGTCGCCGTTCTTCGTCTTCAACGGCGTCGTGGCGCTTTCCTACTCGTTCGAGGCCGCGGCCGGCGTGGGCGTCGCATGGCTGGCTTGGCGGACCCGCCGCAACCCGAGTCCGGCCGCTTTCGCCCGGCTGGGAGTGGCGTGGTCCGTCGCCGTCGGCATCCGCCAATCGCTCTTTTTCTTCGTCACGCCCCTCATCGTCCTCGTCTGGCTGGCCGCGCCCCGGAGCCGAGCCGCCCTCCTTCGACGAGGGGCGGCGCTGGCCATCGCGGGTGCGGCGACGTCCGCCATTTGGCTCACCCCGGCCGTCGTCGCGTCGGGCGGACTCGACAAGTGGCGGGCCGCGACCCAACTCCAAAGCACGTGGGTCGTCTTTTCGGAGAGCGTCTTCACGGACGGATGGCCCGCCTTCGTCGACCACGTCCAACGGCTCTCCTACTTTCTCCAACACGAGGCGCCTCTCGTCCCGATTCTCGCCGCGCTGTGCCTCCTCGCCGTGCCCGCCTATTTCTCCCTCACCCGCACGCAGCGTGCGCAAGCCCTTGGGTGGCCCTCGGGCACGCCGACGTTCCTGGCCGCATGGCTCTTGCCCGCGCTCGCCTTCTACGTGTTCGTGTTCAACGGTTGGCAGAAGGGGCCCGTCGGGTACGTCCTCATGCTGCTGCCCGGCGTCTACGCGGTGGCGGCGTGGATCCCCGACGCCGCCGTCCGGAGCTTCGAACTCGCCACGCCATCACCGACGCTTCGCCAAGGCGCCGCATGGGTCGCGCTCCCACTTCTCCTCGCCCCGGCGCCCTTCATCGCCGACGGCACCGAGCCTTACCTCGACCAGGAGGTCCGCGACCACGACGGGTGGCTCGCGTCATGGAGCGAGATCCGAAGCGAGTTCCCGCCGAACGAGACCGCCCTCCTGGCCTGGTACTCGTGGGCGTACGCCAAGTGGTATTTCCCCGATTACGTCCTCTGGAGCTACCTGCCGGTCCAGGGCCACGGCCGGCCCGATTGGATCCTCACCTTGGAGAGTCGCGACCACGTGGACGACGTGCCGTACTACGAGGCGCATTTTCCCGAGACCGAATTGGCGGAACACCCCATCCCCCCGAATATCCGGCGCATCGTTCTCTTCGACTTCCAATTGGCGGGAGAGAACGAGGCGGTTCCCCGCTTGGTGGAGGACGTCGACGTCAAGGAGGCGTATCTGAGCAACGGCTGGCGGATCCTCTATTTCGAAACGGGGACTGACCACCCAACGGTCGAGTCACATTTTAGATTCATCCCGGACGTGTACGAGGCATCGAGCTAGCGAGAGCGGGCCGCCGGGCTTCGCGGCCTCCGTGGA
Organism: uncultured Halobacteriales archaeon; assembly: GCA_964451065.1. Classification (GTDB taxonomy): domain Archaea; phylum Thermoplasmatota; class E2; order JACPAO01; family JACPAO01; genus CAYVGY01. The sequence goes on along the minus strand of CAYVGY010000068.1, from coordinate 6,375 downwards.
AATCTCTTAGTACAGGTATCCTAGCTGCGCGCTCCTGTGGACCCCCAGATAAAGGCCCCCCCGGAATCCGGAGAAGGCCCCGGTCGCCGAACCGGCGGGGGAGCCCGCGTTCTCGGTTGGTTCCGGCGGGCGGGCAACCCACGCGAACCTTGGGACCGCCGGGAAGGTTGGGTCATGCTCGGCCTCGCCTTGTTCACTCTGGCCGTCCGCTGGCCGTACCGGTCCAACGTCCTGTGGAGCTGGGACAGCGCCCTCTACGCCCTAGGCGTCGAGCAGTACGACATCAATGCGGCGAGTCCCCACCCGCCGGGCTCCCCCGTCTACATTTTCCTGGGCCGACTGTTCGTCGCCGTCGCGGGCGACGCAAACACCGGCCTGGTAGCCCTGAGCATGGTGGCCAGCGCCGCGGCGGTGGCCCTCCTTTACGGGTTCATGCGGGAAATCGGGTCCATCCGCGCCGCGTTGGCGGGCGCCTTCCTCTTTCTTTTTTCCCCCGTCTTTTTCCTCAACGGTCTCGTTGCCCTTGCGTACGCCAACGAAGCCCCTTTGGCCATCGGCTTGGCCTGGTTGGCTTGGCGAATCAGGGCGCGACCGACGGTCGCCAAGGCTGCGGCGTTCGGCGCGCTGGCCGGAATTGCCATCGGCATTCGGCAATCCCTGCTCTTTACGCTCACACCGCTCATGGCGTTAGGTGCGTTCTGGCCATTCGACGCGCCACGGCGGGTGGTGCGCCGCGGCTTCGTGGCCGCCGGCTCTGCCATCGTCGCCGGCATGACTTGGCTTATCCCAATGCTGATCGACACAGGCGTCGATCGGTGGATACGCTTGGTTAGGGGCCAGAGCCACTGGGTCTTCGACCACAGCGTGTTCCAGGCAGGCTGGGCGGCGACGGACGGCCATCTTCGGAACGTCCAGATGTATTTGGACCGTGAGGCGGCGCTACTGCCGACGTTGGCGGTGCTCGTGGGAATTGCCGCCGTGTGCCTGCTCGTCCAACGTCGCCGGCCGCGGTGGGACGACACGTTGGCATGGCCACGCGGAGCAGGCCTCCTCATGGTCGTCTGGCTCGTCCCCCCGGCCCTGTTTACGATGATGGTCCATTCTGAGCCCAACGTGCAGAACTCCGGCTATGTCTTGGCCTACGTCCCGGCCCTGTATGCGCTCTACGCGTGGGTGGCGGATGCCGCGCTTCGCGTCTTGGAACGCGTGCCCTTTCGTGCGACGCTTCGGATGGGAGCAACCCTCGCGGCGCCCGCCTTGCTGGTGATTCCAGCCCCCGCCCTGGCGATCTCCGCGACCGACCACGCCGCCTCCGAAATGGCGGCATCCGAGGACCGCTGGATGCCATGGTTGGAGATCGATGAAGCCTTCAAACCCGAAGAGACCGCGATCCTCACCGAATGGGGATGGTATTGGTTCAAATGGTATCTGCCAGAAAACACCGTCTGGATGTATTGGACGGCCCGGTATCCGGATGGCCGCCCGGACTTTGCCGTATTGGAGGCCAAGAACCACCGAGACGACATACCGCTATACACCGCCATTGAGGAATGGCCCAACCTGCCCCACCACGCGATCGCGCCCTCAGTCAAGCGAATCGTGCTGGGCGAGTCCTTCCGCCGCGCGGCTCTTCTTCCCGACATCGTCGTCCAAACGCTTGAGGCGAGTCCTGGGTTCTCCGTGGATTATTTCGAGCCGACGCCGGACCGCAGCACGATAGAGGAATACCTACGGCCCCTTTGAGGTGAGCTTCATGCCTCAGTGGGGCTGGCCAGGGCGGGGGCGCGTTCGGGCGGCGCAACGATGGTTGGCGTATCCGCACGAAGCTGGGGCGATCGGGCCCGAGCAGCGCGCGCTGCGCCGCGAACCTTCAACCAGAGGGACGGGCGCTCCACCAGGAGGTAGAAGACGGCGCTCGTGACGACCGTCGATGCGAGTAGAACCGCGGCAAAGGGGCCGAAACCGTAGGCCGCTGCCGGCTTGATGTAGGGAATCAGGAGGTGTCCCAGCGGAACGTGCATGAGGTAGATGCTGTAGCTCATCTTGCCGACGGTCTCTAGAGGCCACGACGCAAACGTAGAGCGGACGATGCCGTCGCGCGAGGCAACGACGAGTACTAGGGCGGCAAAGCCCACGGCGAGAAGGGTGCGGAGGGACGCGTTGGAGACCAGCCCGAGACTCATGGTTGGGAAGCCGATGAACCCGTCGTGGAAGAAGAGGAGTGGCACGGCCAGGAAGCACCCAGCGATGACCCACGCCCCATAGGCCCGGACCGTGGCCCGCGCCTGCCCATCCAAGTATAGACGGGCCGCTGCGATGCCCAGCGCGAAGTGGCCCAGGAATCCGGGGACTTGGCCGCCGAGCCAGAACGTCCGCATGAGATCAGATGGGTCGTACGTCACCGTGCGCCATGCGATGCTGAAGAGGACGCAAGCGGCGGTCGTCCAAGGCCAGAGGCGCCGCGAGAACAGGAGGACGAAGACGGGAAGGATGAGGTAGAACTGGAACTCGATCGCGAGGCTCCAATAGGGGCCCTGGATGGACGTGAACGATTGGAAATCGAGGCTATGAAGATAGAGTGCGTGGAGGATGAGATCGAGAGTGCCGGTGCGGAGGTAGGTGAGTCCGCCCAAGACCCGAAGGGTCACCAGGATCGAGACGAGGTAGGCGGGTCCGATTCGGAGCCATCGCTTGGCCAGGTAGGTCTTCCAGAAGGCGCTATCCCGGACGCGCGTGGCGCCGTGCAGGAGGGGTAGGGCGAGCAGGAAGGCGCTCAGCACCAGGAAGAAGTCTACGCCGATCCAGCCGGCGGTGAACACGCGCGTTGAGACGTCGTCCCGGAATTGGCCGCCGGCCATGAGATAAAAGGCGATGCCGTGGAAGCCCACCACTAGGAGGGCCGCCACGCCGCGCATCCCGGTAATCTCGGGGAGGTTGCGCACGAGGCCCCCTCCGCGACGACGCCGTATATAACCAATGTGGCCCCCGCGTTGAGCTACGATCCGGACTCGACCTTGGCCGCCCGCCAGCCGCGCCCTCTCCCTGTTATTTAGGCCAAGCGGAGGCCCGCGATAAGGCCTTCTGAGGTCCCCCTCGACCCGACGAAATTAGCGGGGCTCCGGATCGGGTCGGGCGGGGGGGCCGAGCAACGGTGGATGGGCCGCAGGAAATTGGTCGGCCGCAGAGGGGCGGCCGGAGCGGTCGGCGCGCCGTCGGTCGCGCAAGCGGAGGGCGGGGCGCTCGATCGCCAGGAAGAAGGCCGTGGCGGCCAGGACACAGGCCGCCGATCCGGCCGCGAGCTTGAGGGGAAGTGTTAGGGCGGCATACGCGGGCCACTGGGCGAGGGCAAGCAGCACCGGAATGTGGATCAGGTAGCGGCTGTAGCTGATGAGCCCGAGTCCCCTCAGCGGAGCCCAGGAGAGGGTCTGCCCTAGGCGGCCGTCGGAGCGGGCCACGCATAGAATTACGCCCGCAAACCCTAGGGCGGCCATCGGCCGCACGATCAGATTGGCCAGGAACGTCTCGTCCGCTTGACGGACGCTTCCTGCCGGAATGCCCACAAGGAACGGAATGACGACGAGGGCAAGCAGGAAGCCCGCGGCGGCGAGTGTGGGTGATCCTGGAATCCGCCATCCAGAACGAAAAGCATTGGCGGCGGCGACCCCGAGTACGAAATGGAAGAGGAACGCAGGCAGCGTTAGCGATTGCCATTCGGGTAGCGGTGTGTCAATCGGACCATGCGAGGCGAACCGCCACGCCAGCGTGAGGGCGAGGCTACCGCCAAGCACCCACGGCCAAGACCGGCGGGTCATTAGGACGGCAAAAACCGGAAGTAAAAGGTAGAACTGGAATTCGTTGGCGAGGGTCCAATAGACAGGGTCGAGGCCGAAGAAGCTGGAGGAACTAAAACTGAACATGTAGGTCAGATGGAGCAAGAGGTCTCCCGTATCCGTCGTCGCATACGACCACGTGCCCGTAACGCCGAGCCACAGCACGATCGACGCATAGAACGGTGGGGCGATGCGGAGGTAGCGTCGCCATACGAATGCGGCCCAGTTTCGACCCACGGCGGGGGGCCCGGTAGGCCCCAAGAACGCGAGCGTAAGCAGGAAGCCGCTCAGGACGAAGAAAAGATCCACGCCGATCCATCCCCAGCGGATGAGTCCGAGGTGGAAGAGGAGGACGGCCGCCGCGGCCAGCCCGCGCAGGCCGGAAAGACCTCCGAACCGCTCGCGCATCGCACCCCTGTTCGACGTCGTTCTATTTAATCGATGTGGCGAGCCAATTCGCTGGACCCAAGGTCGCGCCCGCCTCGGGAAAAATTCCGCTTCTGCAGCGAGACCGCATCAATTTCGAAAGGTTTGCCGTGCCTCGGGCGCGCCCGGTGCGAGTCGCTACGGCCCCATCGGTGGTCCCTCGAACAACGTCGAGCGCCCGAAACCGTTTTTAAGCTCCGGCAGGGTCGGCCGCCGATGAGGCTCCCTTCGCCCCTGAGGGTCCTGCGGCCTCAACAATGGTACAAGAATCTCGTCGTCCTGGTGCCCCTCGTTTTTTCCAACCACCTCGCCTCGAGCGGCCTGTGGCCGTCGGTGGGACTGACGCTCGCCGGGTTCTGCGCCCTCTCGGCGGCGACGTACGCGTGGAACGACGTCCTCGACGCGCCCAGCGACCGGCTCCACCCCAAGAAGCGCGACCGGCCAGTGGCGAGCGGCCGACTGCTCCCCGCGACGGCTCTGGGCATCGGCGCCGCCTCTGCTGGGCTCGGCTTGGCCGCCGTCGGCGCCGTGAATGTGCCCACCTTTTTCCTGGGCGTCGCGTTCCTCTTGCTCAACGTCTCCTACAACGCCTTCCTCAAGCACCAGGTGATCTGGGACGTTCTCGTCATCGGCGCCGGGTTCGTGCTCCGCGCCTTGGCCGGCACCACCGCCATCGACGTCGGGCCGCCCACCGTCTGGCTGGTCCTCTGCACGTTCCTGTTCGCCCTCTTTCTCGCCTTCGGGAAGCGCCGCCACGAGCTCCAGCTCCTTGGGGCGGACGCGGGCGCCCGGGCCGCCGCGCACCGCAGCGTGCTCGGCCACTACTCGGTCGACCTCATCGAGCAGATGACGAACATCTCCGCCACGCTTCTCCTGGCCTCCTATTTCCTCTACACGGCGCTCGGACCCGAGCCGTGGATGATGTTCACGATCCCGTTCAGCATCTACGGTGCCTTTCGGTACCTCTACCTGATCCGGCGGCGGGACATCGGCGACGAACCGGAACTGATCTTCACCGACGTGCCGACGCTCGTCAACGCCGCGGCGTGGCTCCTCGTCGTCCTCCTCGTTCTCGAAGGCGCACCCCAACGGTTTCTGGGCTGGCTCCAAGCCATATGAGTACCGCCGGGCGTTCCCCACAGTCGCCTGCGTCCTCGCGCCGCCCAGCGCGGGTCCTCCACATGGGCCCGCCAGGCGATGGTCCATCGTGGGAAGGCATCCTTCCTTCGCCCGCCATCACGCACCACGCTCCGAAAGAGGCCAGCAAGGGCCTTCCGTTCCCCGACGAACAGTTTGACGCCGTGTTCGTGGACGGCGCCCGCCACCCGCCGTCGCCGAAGTTGTTGGGGGACCTTCAACGCGTCTTGCGGCCCGGCGGCGCCGTCTACGTGCGCTCCCGCCGCCCGGCCGCGTCGCGGGCCGTCCTCGCCCACTTCTTCGAGCCGGCGGCCTCGCCCCCGGGGCGGGCCGATCTCGCCGTGGGCCGCACACGAAGCGCCCACCAGGCCGCCTCCCACTTCGATGAGCTTGCGCCCGATTATGGGACCGAGATCCCGACGCACCTGCGCGACCTCTACGTCAGGCGCAAGCTCGACGTGTTGGCAGCGACCCTCCCGGCGCCGCAGAAGGGCCGGGTGGGGCTCGATCTGGGATGCGGGCTTGGTTGGTACGCCAGCGGATTGGAACAAGAACGCGACGTCCGCGTCGTCGGACTGGACGCGTCGCGGGCCGCTCTTCGACTGGCCCGCCGCGCGCGCCCCCACCAAGCGTGGACGGCGGGCGACGGGCGCCGCCTCCCCTTTGCTGGTTCCTCGTTCGATTTCGCGTACGCGGTCAACGCGCTCCACCATTTCAAGCGCGGCGAACAGGAGCGCGTGTTGGCGGAAGTCCACCGCGTCCTCAAGCCGGGCGCGCCCTTCGTCCTCTTCGAGATCAACGTGCGCAACCCGCTCTTTCGATGGTACATGCGCCACGTCTTCCCGCGCACGCGAAGCATCGACCGGGGTGACGAAGAGTTCCTCCACCCAGACCGGGTTCCGGTGGGGGACGGCTTCGTCCTGGACGAGTTGCACTATGGCACGCTCCTTCCCGACTTCCTCCCACGGTGGGCCCTTCCCTC
>CAYVGY010000067.1:11247-15614 GCA_964451065.1 uncultured Halobacteriales archaeon | reverse complement strand
GCACCCGAGCCAAGAACGCCTCCGGGTCGAGCAACTGGTCCACTACGAAGCCGAGGGCCCGCCCGTCGTCTCGGGCCGCGATGACGTCGGAAGGAATGCGCCACATCTGAACGAACTTCTGGTTGAGGTTGGTGATCCGCCCGTCCTTGCCGACGACGAGGATGCCGTCCGCCGTCGACTCGAGCGTGGCCTTGACGAGGGAGAGCGCCTGCTTGACTTCGGCCTCGGTGTGCTTGGTCTCGGTGACGTCGCTCGCGATGATGGTGACGAGGCTCACCCCGCCGTCGCGCAAGGTGGGAGCGGCGCTACAGGAATACCACGCCCGTGATCCGTTCGGGCCCAGCGCGCTAATCACGTACGACTCGGCGCTACCAGATTCGCAGACGCGCTTGATGATGCCGCGGAGCCGGTCCTGTTCGTGGTCCGCCACCCATGCATAGATGGACGTGCCTAGCACTTGCTCCTTGGAGAGACCCTCGACAACGCGGTTGATGAACTGGATCCGGCCCTGCGGATCGGCGGTGAGGATGATGTCCGGCGCGTTCTCCACCACGGACCGAAAGCGTTCCTCCGAATCCCGGAGCGCTTCCTCGGCACGTTTGCGTTCTGTGATGTCGGTGAGGGCGCCCACGATGGCGACCGTCTTTCCCCCGCGAACGACCGGTGCCTCGTTCACCTCGACCCACAACCGGCGCCCCTTCCGGCCGACCAGTTCCAACTGGTACGGCGGTTGCCGTTCGCCCGTCTGGATGGCCTTCTCGGTCAGCGCCACGCCACGCTCGTTGATCGGGTTGTCCGTGGCGAATTCCGTCCACCTGACCAGCGCCTCAGCCGGTTCGCAGTCGAGGAAGGATCGGGTCTGGGGACTCAGGTAGGTGAGCACGTGGTCGGTCGTGTGCGCACAGCAAAGATTCGTGCTGTGCTCCACGATGTCGCGCAGGCGGCCTTCGCTTTCGCGTAAGGCGCCCGCGGTCTTGCGGTGCTCCGTCACGTCTTCGAGCGTGCCTTCGTAGTGGAGCGTCTGACCGTCGACCGCGCGGACCGCGCGAGAATACTCCCGAACCCAAATCAGGGACCCGTCCCGTCGCCGGAGGGGGAACTCGAGGCCCTCGGCCTTGCCTTCGCGCTCGATTTGCGCCAGAACGTTCTTCCGAGGATTCTCCACGGGGTAGAAGTCCACGTCGACGTCGAGTCGGTTAAGCTCCTCCAACGAGCTGACGCCCAAGATGCGCAGGAGCGACGGGTTGGCGAAGACGACCTTCCCCTGCGGGGTGGAGCGGTAGACGCCGATGGGCGCGTGTTCGACGAGCGACCGAAGGCTGGCTTCGCTCGCGGTGCTCACTTCGACTTCTTGCGACGCCGGGCCGACCACTGGAGGCTGCTCCCCAAGAACCGAGAACTAGGTGAAACGCGAGCCGCCTCGTGTCTATATAATCGGGCGCGGACCGGCTCAATGGAAATGCTTAAGGCGCGGCTCCACGCCCCAGCGCTTCCGTCAACACGGATGCGCCTTCTCAGCGCGTGGTCCGCACGACCGCCCGCATCCTCTCGATGATGGCGTCCGCGAAGCCGGAACACTTCACAGGTTCGACCGCGGGCTCCATGAGCCGGGCGAAATCGTAGGTGACGCGGCAATCCAGAATCGCCCGTTCGACGCCTTGCACCACGAGCTGGGCGGCTTCCTGCCATCCCAAGTATTCGAACATGAGGACGCCCGAGAGGATGAGGCTTCCGGGGTTCACCTTGTCCTGGTTGGCATACTTCGGCGCCGTTCCGTGCGTGGCCTCGAAGACGGCGTGGCCGGTCTCGTAATTGATGTTGCCGCCCGGCGCGATGCCAATGCCGCCCACCTGGGCGGCCAACGCGTCGCTGATGTAGTCGCCATTAAGGTTCGGGGTGGCGACGACGTCGTACTCGTCCGGACGCGTGAGAATCTGTTGCAGGAAATTGTCGGCGATGCGGTCCTTGACGAGGATCCGCCCCATGGGCACGGCCCCGCCGGGCTGGGTCTTGCTCAACGCCTCCTCCGTGACGGTGCGGTCGGGGAATTCCTTGGAGGCCACCTCGTAGCCCCATTCGCGGAACGCCCCTTCCGTGAACTTCATGATGTTGCCCTTGTGGACCAGCGTCAGGGAGCGCCGATGGTTCTCGACGGCGTACCGGAGGGCCGCGCGCACGAGGCGACTCGTCCCTTCGCGGCTGATGGGCTTGATCCCGATGCCGCTCGATTCGGGGAACCGGATCTTCTTGACCCCCATCTCCTGCGTCAGAAACGCGATGAGCTTCTTGGCCTCGGGGGAATGCGCCGGCCACTCGATTCCCGCATAGATGTCCTCGGCGTTTTCCCGGAAAATGACCATGTTCACGCGTTCTGGATGGCGCACGGGGGACGGAACGCCGGGGAAATAGCGGACCGGCCGGAGACAGACATAGAGGTCCAAGACTTGGCGCAGTGCCACGTTGAGGCTGCGAATCCCCGTCCCGACCGGGGTCGTAAGAGGGCCCTTGATGGCGACGAGGTGATCCTTGATGGCCTGAAACGTCTCCTCGGGAAGATGCTGACCAGTTGTTGCCACGGCGTCGTCGCCGGCCAAGATCTTCTTCCAGACGATCTTCCGCTTACCACCGTAGGCGCGTTCGACCGCGGCGTCAAAGACGCGCACGCTGGCGCGCCAGATGTCGGGTCCGGTCCCGTCGCCCTCGATGAACGGAATCACAGGTCGGTCGGGAACATTCAGCTTGCCGTTCTGACAAGTGATCCGCGCGCCGTCGGGGGTCTCCATGAAACGGTCGGAGCGTCCGCACGAGGGGCCTCCGGATAACCCTTTCCTTCGCCGTGGGGCGCTCAGGACTATCGGCGAGGCTGCTTCTGATCCACCTTCACGGTAAGACTCACGAGGCCAGGAATCCGCGCCTCCAGCTTGTCGCCTCGCTTGACCGGCCCCACGCCTTCCGGGGTGCCCGTTGCAATCACGTCGCCCCGCTCCAACGTCATCACGCTGGACAAGTACGTGATCACCTTCCCGATGGGCAGGACCATCTCCCGCGTGTTTCCACGCTGGCGCATTTCGCCGTTCACAAACAGTTGAAGGTCGAGGGCCTGGGGGTCTTGGACGCGGCTCTTGTCGGCGATGGTGCTAATGGGGCAAAACGAGTCGAAGCTCTTGCTGAGCGCCCAAGGTTCGCCTCTCTTCTTCGCGTCGTCTTGGAGGCTGCGGGCCGTCATGTCGAGGACCACGCCATACCCGAGGACAAAATCCTTCCAACGGTCCTCCGCCACGTCCTTGGCGTTGCGGGCGATGACGACGGCAAGCTCGATCTCGTGCTCGACCCGTTCCACTCCGGGAGGAATCCAGACCGTTCCTCCGTCGCCGACGACTGAAGTCGTGGGCTTGAGAAAGAAAACCGGCTCCCCGCTCGTCGGGGAGCTCCCCATCTCGGCGGCGTGTTTCGCGTAGTTGCGCGCCAGCCCGATGATCTTCCCCACCGGGACCTCCTCCTTGTTCCACAAACGGAGGGCCGGCACGCCGCGGCGAATCGAATGCCTCACCAAATAGGGACCGGTTCCGGCCGGAAGAACCCACGAGGCGCGCCGGAGGCGAGCAGACGACCTCGACACCGGGTCAAAAAATCTTTATACAAACCGGAGGTTGGGTCGCGACCGAACGGGTTTCCGACATGCGGTCCCCGATTCTCGCGATGTTCTTCGCCAGCCTCGCCACCTTCGTCTTGGCCGCCCCCGCACATAGCGCAGCGGTCCTTGACATCGTCGAAGAGGAAGACGTGGACATCCGCAATGAGAAGGGCGTACTGCTCACCGTGCTCGAGCTCAACAAGGAGGTCGTGCTGTTCGCCGTCGTCACCAACACGGGCGACGCTAACTTCACCGGATTCGTCACCGTGGTCTTCACGATCCTTGACGAAGACGACAACCCCGTGGCTCCTTCCCCGTTCGAGCAGAACAAGACGCTGACGGCCCTCGAATCGGGCGAACAGGAGGAGTTCACGCAAGAATGGGTGCCCAAGAAACTGGGCACCTACCGCTTGGTGGTAGGCATCGAGAACCAGCCCGCTTCCGAGATCACCGTGCACTTCTCCGTCAAGAGCAAAGAGGTGCCCCGAGGCAGCCTCTACGACTTCGCGACGAGGTACGCCTGGTTCTACGGCGGGTTCGTCGCCGTCCTCGCGCTCTACTTCGCGGTCCTGCGCGTCCGGAAACCCCGACAAGAATAGGACGCAGATTCCAATGACATTGCAAGCCACGTTCCTAGGCGGCGCTCAAGAGGTCGGCCGCCTGGGACTCCTGCTCGAGCAGGACGACGCCCACCTCTTGTTTGACTACGGCATGAGCCCCGACAAGCCCGAGC
>CAYVGY010000067.1:1827-11237 GCA_964451065.1 uncultured Halobacteriales archaeon | reverse complement strand
GAGGTGACGTCAAGCGAGGCCAGGCTCGCGCCCAAGCCCGCGCCCACGTATCCGCTGGAGGCGCCTCCCGTGGACTTGATTCTCCTCAGCCACGCGCACCTCGACCACTCCGGCATGCTTCCATGGGTCGCCTCTCGTTACGAGACCAGCATCCTCGCAACCCCACCGAGCGCTCAAGTCGCAACCCTCCTCCACAACGACTCCCTCAAGATCGCGAACCAAGAAGGGTTTCCGGCGATGTTCGACAAGCAGGACATCCGACACACCCAACAAGTCTTCGAATTCATCAAGCACGCCGAATGGCGGGAAGCCGCGGGGATGGAACTCCATTTCCACAGCGCCGGCCACATCCCGGGATCGACCATGTACGAACTGCGCGGCAGCCGCCGCATCGTGTTCACCGGCGACCTCTACACGCGCAACTCGCGACTCCTGTGGGGCGCCCATCCCGTCAAATGCGACGTCCTCTTCATGGAGTCGACGTACGCGGGCCGGGAGCATGCCGATCGACAGGCGGAGGAGAAGCGCTTCCTGGACGCTATCGACGACACGTTGAAGAAGGGTGGAACCGCCATCGTGCCGAGCTTCGCGGTGGGTCGCAGCCAGGAAATCGCGCTCATCCTCAAGGACCGCGGTTACACGGTATGGCTGGACGGGATGGCCAAGGAAGTGATCAAGATCTTCCTCGCGAACCCCGCCTTCCTTCGCAACAAGAAGGAGCTGGAGCGCGCCCTCGAGAAGGTGCATGTCATCCGCGGCGCCCACGCACGCAAACAGGCGCTCAAGGGCGACGTCATCCTCACGACGAGCGGCATGCTCGACGGGGGGCCCGTCCTCTACTACCTGGAGCATCTGTACAAGGACCCGAAGTCCAGCGTGCTCATGACAGGCTATCAAGTCGAGGGGAGCAACGGCCGGATGCTCCTCGACACGGGCCACATCGACCTTCGCGGCGCCCGCATCAAGGTCCAGTGCAAGGTCGACCGGTTCGATTTCAGCGCCCACGCGGGCCACAAGGACCTCGTGAAGTTCGCCCGTGATTGCGCACCCAAAGACATCGTGCTTTTCCACGGCGACCAAGGGGAGAAACTCAAGCCCGACCTGGAGAAGTTCGCCAATGTCCACACGCCCGCGGTGGGGCAGCGGCTCCGCTTCAAGGACTAGGGTCTCGCAGCCGGCCGACGGGCCTCGGTGCTACGCCTTCATGATGCTGATCAGGAAGACGATGAGGGCTCCAATCGCGCCGATGGCGCTTCCGAGGACACCGATGAGGCTCACCTTGATGGCCTCGTTGTCCCAGATAGGCGCGATGGTCGGCACCAGGTCCCACGTGAGGCTCGCGAAGGCCAGAATTCCCACGACGCCAACGATCATGAGGATGAAACCGATGGCGCGCGATCGGCCGGCACCGAAATACGCCGTGAAGATGCCTGCCAAGAGCGTGAAGAGGCCGAAGGAGAACAGCAGGATTCCCAGGAACACGTCGGTGTACGCGGACATGCTCGGTTGCCCCCTCTAGAACTTGGTTCCGGTCAAGGTCTTGGTGTCGACGACGCCGTTGATGGTCCGGATCTTGTTCACGATCACGTGGCCGAGCGTGTCGAAGTCCGGGGCCTCGAGCTTGGCGATGAGGTCGTATTCCCCAAAGAGCGGGTGAAGCTCGACAATCTCGGCGACCTTGAGGAGCTCATTGTACACATCGTGCTCCTTCGCGGGAGCCGCACTAATCAGGACGAACCCTACCGCCATTGTTGGCCTCCAGTACTCGCTCTCCCCGTATCGGCGAGGGGGTCCGAAAGCCTCGATTTTCTATTAAACCTTCCGTAAAGCAGTCGCGCCGAGAAAATGAAGGGAAAACCGTGGCGACCGCCTAGGTCTACGGGAGGGGCCGACGCAGTCCGCTGGGTTCGCGGTCGTATCGGCCAAAGTCCGCCAAGCGCAGAAGCGTGTCCCGCTCCAGCACGGGCCCGTCGCGGCAAAGACGGATGCCGTCCACTAGGCATGCGTCGCAGATTCCGACGGCGCACTTCATCCAGCGCTCGAGGCTGGCCTGCGCCGGAAGCCCGCACGCCCGCGCCGCGTCCACCACGGCACGCATCATCCGCTCGGGGCCGCATGTAAGGACATCGTCGTAGTGTCCCGAGGCCATCAATTGCCGCGCGAGGTCGGGGCTCCGCCCATGGAAACCCTCGGTTCCATCGTCGGTCGATACATGGACACGCGCCCCTGCCGCCTCATAGTGGGATTTCAGCAGGACGAATTCCTTCGACCGCGCGCCGAGCACGACGTCAATCTCGGCTCGGCCGCGTGCCCTCTGGCAAAACGGGACGAGGGGCGACGTCCCCGTCCCACCGACGACGATGAGGAGGCGCTTGCCCCGAAGCCGAAACGGCTGCCCGTACGGGCCGCGGACGCCAATGGCTTCGCCGGGGGACATGGCCACGAGACGTTTGGAGCAATCTCCCTTTCCCTCGACGAGAATCCGGAACAGGCCGGCCTCGCCGCCCCAAATCGCCATCGGAACCTCGTCCACGCGCGGGACCCAGACCATCACGAACTGACCCGGCTCGTAGACGGCCAGACGCGAATCGCGGAACGCGAGCGTCGCGTGACGCGACGACTCCCGGACGTTCTGCACGACGCGAACCGTCCGGGGTTCGTCCATGCGGCCGGCCCAAACCAAGGCCTCATAAATACATATTCGCGTGGCTGCGTCGTGGACGGGCTCGCTCCCCTGTTCGAAGACGCCCGAAACACGTTGACCCTGCGCGGGGCGCGACGGTTGCCTGTGCGACCGTTCCGGGTGACGTTCCGCCCTTACGCCGGCCTCCACTCGGTCCTGTACGATCGCGGCGACCACTACGAGGCCCGGATCTCAGACTTGTTGCGCGAAGCGCCGACCGAGGTCCACCGCGCCCTTGCCACCCTTCTGCTGGGGAAGCTGGACCGGCGCACCCGCGTCACCAAGGAGGACGTGGCGGCCTACCGGGAGTGGGCGCTGTCCCCGGAAGTGTCGCGGGAACACGAACGGTCCCGGTCGACGCGCGGGCGCAAATCCTGCTTGCCCCCCTGCGGACGCATCCACGACCTCGGAACGCTGTTCGAGGACCTCAACCGAGACTACTTCCATGGGAGCCTTGCACGACCCCGGCTCGGTTGGAGTCCCCGCGTGAGCCGCCGCCTCTACGGCCACCATGACGCCGCCCACAACGCCATCGTCATCAACCGCATGCTGGACCACGAGCGCGTTCCCCCCTTCGTCGTCGCGGACATCCTTCACCACGAGTTGCTCCACATCAAACACGGCGTGAAAATCGGAGACAGCGGCCGCCGCACCATCCATCCGCCCGAATTCAAGCGAGACGAGGCGCGATACCACGACCACGCCCTTGCGCAGGCGTTCCTGCGCCGCCTCGAGCGCGGAGGGATTCGCCTGCATCGAGCTCGGACGGCCGGGCGCGGATTCCGACGGACGCTCGACGCCTTTTTTCACGCAAACGCTTAAGGTTCTGCCCTTCTCCTGTCGAAGACCGCATGCCGCGACCCGACGACGTGGCCGCCCTCCGTGAAATCGCCAACCTGGGGGCGCTGCATGGCCTCGTTGAGATTTCCACGACGCAACTGGCCACGCTCCTCGGTCTCAGCCAACAGAGTGCGTCGCGCCGCGTCGTCGAATTGGAGCAGGCCGGGTACATCCGCCGGGAGATGGGCGTCCGACGACAACTCGTCCGCCTCACGGAGGAAGGCGTCAACGTCCTTTCCCGAGAGTACGCGGCCTACAAGCAGATGTTTGAACACCGCGACCGACTACGAATCCGAGGCCGGATTGCAAGTGGGCTCGGGGAGGGGCGATACTATCTGAGCCAGAAACAGTACGTGGAACAATTTCGTCAGAAACTGGGATTCGAACCCTATCCAGGCACGCTGAACCTCCAGGTCGAGGGCGCCGAGACGAACAAACTTCGAATCCTCAAGGCCAGCCCTGCCCTACTCATCGAAGGTTTCCAGGACCAGGACCGGACCTTTGGCGCCGTCGACGCCTGGCGGGCCGACCTTCGTAGCATCCATTGCGCCCTGATCCTCCCCCACCGGACCCATCACGCACGGACGGTCGAACTTGTGGCCCCCGTGCACCTGCGAGAGAAATTGAAACTCAAGGATGGAGACGAGGTCGACGTGGGCGTCTTGCTGAGCTAGGAGTCGGTCTCATGATTCACGTCCTTCGCCTTGGCCATCGACGCGCGCGCGACGCACGCCTTACGACCCACGTGGCGCTCACGGCCCGCGCCTTCGGCGCCGACGCGATGACCGTGGCCGAGAGCGACGCCGCCCTGGAGCGTACCGTCGCGGACGTGGTGGCCCGGTTTGGCGGCCCCTTCGAGTTCACGACGGGATCCTCGTGGAAGACGCTCCTCCAGCGATGGAAGACCCGCGGCGGACTCGTTCTTCACCTCACGATGTACGGTGAGCCGCTGGAGCCCGTCGTCGCACGCGTCCGCAACCGGGACGTCCTCCTCGTCGTCGGCGCCGAAAAAGTCCCCGGGGACCTCTACCGGCTCGCGGACTACAATGTCTCTGTGGGCAACCAGCCTCACTCCGAGGTCGCAGCGCTAAGCATTGCCCTGGATCGGCTCACCGGCGGTGCTTGGGTGCGCCGCGCATTCACCGGACGCCTGGAAGTGGTCCCCAACCCCAGAGGCAAGACTCTTATCGAACGAGCGCCATCCGCGCCGTCCACCTCGCGGAGGACGCCCGGTTGAAGCCTCAAAAGACCGCACGAGCGACGGCCAAGACCGTCAAGGCAGCGGACGGACGGGAATGGATGCCGACGCTGGACGACCGCATCATCCAGGAGTACATCCGGGAACGGATCGGCGAAGAAGGGCTGGTCGTCGCCAAGCTCATCAGCGACCGCCAACCAATCCAAGGCGTGGAAATCCTCGAGACCATCCAGGACAAGCCCTCCAACGTCCGCAAGACGCTTTATCGATTGGAGGATGCCCGCGTCGCCGAATACCAGAAGGACACCGACAAGACTGGTTGGGAGACCTTCTTCTGGCGGCTCACGCTCGACGAGGTCAAGCACCAAATCAACAAGGAACGGAAGAAGATGCTTTCCCAACTCGAGGAGACGCTACGAGTCGAGAAGGAGAACTCGTTTTACATCTGTGAGAGCAACCACGAGCGGACGGTCTTTGAGGACGCGCTCAAGATGGAATTCAAGTGCCCCGAGTGCGAGAAGGCGATGAACTTCGTGGACAACAAGGACCGCGTCAAGGAGCTGGAGTCGACCATCGAACAGCTCCAGAACCTGGTGTTCGACTAGGCAATGCCGCCCTGGCCCGACGCGGCCACATGCGAGGCGCTCTTGCACGAACTCCACGTGCCGGAAGGCGTGACAGCGCACGCGCGGAAGGTCGCGGGGCTTGCCCATTCCATTGGATTGACGCTTCGCGGCCGGGGCCACCCAGTGGACCTCGGTCTGGTCGAGGCGGGCGCGCTCCTGCACGACGTGGGGCGGTCCCGAACCCATGGGCTTGACCACGCTGGCGTCGGCGCTGCGTTGCTTCGGGAGCGGGGAGTGCCTGAGGCGGTCTGCCTCATCGTGGAGCGGCATACGGGCGGCGGAATCGACGCCCAAGAGGCGCGACGCCTGGGTCTACCCGTCCGGGACTACACCCCGGAGACCCTGGAAGAGCGAATCGTTTGCCATGCCGACAACCTCGTGGACGGATCGCGAAGGCAAAAGGTCCAAGAGGAACTCGCCCATCTTCGCAGTCGCGGCCTGGCCCCCGTGGCCGACAAGATCGAACGGCTCCATCGTACATTGTCGGCGATGGCGGGCCAAGACCTCGACAACATCCCCTAGACCATGCCCGAACTCCTGAACCACCGGCACTGCAAGAACTGCGACCGCGCGGTCCCCTACGGCGACGACGAGCTTTGCTCTGATGAATGCCGCACGGCGTGGGGCGAATTCAAGAAAAAGAGGAGCCGCACCGCCCTCTTCATGTACGTCGTGTCGGCGTTTCTCATCGTCCTGCTCCTGACCCAAATCCTCACCGCGATCCTCGCCAAGTGATGGTCTTCGCAAGCGTTATTACGCCATGGCTTGGTCGGGACGACGTTGTTGGGGCGGGCCTTTCTTCGAAGGACCGAGGCGACGCTTCCGTTATGGGGGGTGGCGACCGTTGTGCTCGCCGTCGTGCTGCTCCTTGCGGGTTTGGCCTATCTCCTTGCCCGCGCGCCATGGAACCCGGCGATGAACCCCGAGGGCCGGTTGTCCGAGGACGACCTTTGGTTGGCGTTGGAGGATTTCGGCCGTCTGGCGGGCGGGTCGGCCAGCGAGGAAAAGTGGGGGTACGAGGGGACGGGCAAGAACGGCACCTACGGGTCCTTCGAGATTCGGTCCCTCCAAGACCCTGCGAACCGCGCGTTCGAGATTAGCCTGGCGCTCGTGGTGGCCACGGAGTCCCTCGAATACTCGAGAAAGCAATCCGGCGAGGTCCTCAATGTTCACTTCAATGGCACGACCTACCTGGGCCGCGACGAGGACCCGACGACTCTGTCCGAATCTCCGACGTCCGTTTCGCGGCCGGAGGACCGGCTAGATTTCGAGACCTTGGAGGTCGACCGGTCCGAACCCGCGACCATCGAGGGGAAGGTCGCCACGAAGTTCTACGGCTACAACGAAACGGCCGCCTTCGAATTCTGGGTCTGGAACGACTCGAAGAAGCTGGCCCGGATCCGGATGGTGGAGGGCGATGACGAGTTCGATCTCCGGCTGTTGTACGGCGACGACGTGCAAATCGTGGTCGACGGATCGCTGCCCGACCGGATGGCGGTCACGATGCAGAAGGAGGAGACCCACACCGCTGCCCAAGGCTGGTATTACGTCAACGGGTCACTGACGCAGAACCAGACCGAGGAGGTCTCCTTGGCGGACTTGGAGATGCGTGCCGTCGCCGGAACGGACGACCCAGCGACCGTCAACGCGTCGATGCGGCTGGATCGAGGCGCCCAAGCCCAGGGAGATTATGCCTTCACCTTCGCGGACGCCGACGGCGACGGTTTGCTGTCCGCGGGCGACTCCTACACGTTTCGATACCCGTCCTCGGACGAGGCCATGAATCTGCGGTTCTACGACTCGTGGGCGAACCAGTACGTGGGTGCTTTGGCTGGATTCCAGGCCACGGCCCTGCTGGCGTCGCTCGCGCTCGGGCTTGTGATGGTCCGCCGCCAAAGAACGTGAGGCACCGGCCTACTCTTGCAGGTCCTCTTGCAGATCGACGACCAGCTCGGTGAGCATGTCTTCGAAGACCGGGTTCTTGTATTCCCGGCTCGATCCGTTCATGTGGGAACGGGCGACGAACATGGTGCCGTTCTTGACGATCTCGATGTAGCAGAGGGGGGGGTTGTCAGGCACCGTGGGCCATCCTCCGAAGAGGGCTGTTGGCGTTCTATGAAGGGGGCCGGTATTTAGACGTTACGCGAAGGGTTCACGGTGCGCTCTTCCCGCCTCGCCGCCGACCGAAGACCAGGAGAGCCAAGGCGCCGAGGAGTGCGGCGGCCGCAAAGCCCGGCGTGTCGCTGTTGTCGCCCGACCCTTCGTCGTCCGGCGCCTCGGTCGGTTGGAGGGGCACATTGGGGCCGATGGTCTCGAGCACGACGGGGGGCTCCTCGAATACCTGCTCGGCCCCGATCATGTTGTAGAGGAGCAGGTTGCCGAAGTACGTAGTCGCGTAGGAGTCCAGCCCATACGGGTGGTAGAATTCCTCGGTCGCGTCGGGAAGAAGCGCGCCCAGGAACGTGACCGTGCCTGCCCCCTGCGACAACACGCCGAGGTTGGTCTCGCCGTCGAGGTTCGCGTGGCCTTGGTGCGGGACGGTGCCGACGGTGACCCCGCCCTTTGCTTCGAACGCCGTACGGTTGACGAAGAAGACCGGCGAGTGGGATCCCTGCAGGCTGTACCCGATTGGGACCGGCTCGTACGTCTGGCGGCTGAGCTTCACAGAGTTGGCGGCCAGCGGGTGGTCGCGGTCCACCAGGAGCGTCATGCCGGCGTACTTGTCGAAGGAGTCGACATCGAGGCCGGCCAAGTCTCTGAGGAGCTTGAGCGCCTCGTCGGTGAGCACGAGGTTCCCACCCGCTTCCACGTATTGCTTCAGGAGGGGGACGTGACTGTCGCCAAGGACCCCGGCGGCACTCCCCGCCACCACGAGGTTGTCGTACGTCTTGAGCCTCTCGGCGGACAAGTCCGCCAGGAGCAACTCGTCGAAGACCGCGGGGGCGTCGCCATCCTTCATGAACGGTTTGAGGTCGCGGAAATAGTCGTTGGGCGTCGATTCGAAATCGATGGTGTTCACGTCCCACGGGTCGTCGAAGGGGTTTTCCGCTGCCCAACCGTCGAGCGGCGTCGAGTCATCCTTGTCCGTGACGACCGTGGGGTTGTAGAGGTACGCGGTCTTCTTTCCGTGGGCTTCGATGGCGGTCTGCACGTCGGTGACCGCCGCCTCGAGGTAGGCGCGGACAATCTGCCGGACCGTCTGCACGTGGTAGAGGTTCATGGCTTGGGCGGCGCCGGGGTAAGCGGAGTCGAACGTGATGTGGTTGTACGCCATCTCGAAGTTCATGCCGGGCGCGTTGAGGCCGGTGTCTTGGAGGAAGAAATCGCCGCTGATGCCCGAGTCGGTGTAACCAATCGTGTCCCACACGGTGGACCAGGAATAGTATTCGCCACCCCACGCGCCAGCGCTGGGCAGCGTGGACCAACCGGCGAAGGTCGGGTCGGAGTTGAGGCGGTCGTCAAGGACCTTGGCAAGGCGCGTGCTGCGCAGCATTTCCTGGGGATTGAGGCGCCCTGCGCTGATGAGACCGAGAACGAAGTGTCCGTAGAGGTTGACCTCTTCCGGGGTCGTTCCGTCGGTGAAGTCGTCGACGATGGCTTCTGCGGGCGCGTCGGCGGGGTTTAGCATGCCGTGGATGTCGGCGGCGTACAGGATGTGCGTGTAATTCGTGAGGACGGGGGTGTAGCCGCGCGGCTCGGGCTCCGACAGAGAGATGCGGCCCGTCTCGGGATTGATGAACTGCCAGCCCGTCGTCGGGAATTGACGGTTCAGGTCGGTGCAGTTCCCGTTGTAGCGCTTGAAGAAGCCCGGATACCCACAATCGGCCGGCTGCGCGTATTGAGGTTCGTCCCAGGCCCACCCGTCGGCGTTCGCGAAGTGGAACAGCAGGACGCTCTGATCCAAGAGATCATAGAGGGTCTTCCCCGCGTGCCCCGTCGCCCCCTCACGTGCGACGCCGAGGTTGCGGACGAAATCCTCGATGACCCGAAGTCCGCCTTCGCGTCCGCCTTTCTCGTTTCCATGGATGCTCAGCATGAACAGGACCTTGAGCTTGTCGTCGAA
>CAYVGY010000067.1:0-1751 GCA_964451065.1 uncultured Halobacteriales archaeon | reverse complement strand
GGGAAACCGGTCCTGCTGTTGCGTCTCCCGGTTCATCAGGCCGAAAGACTCCGACGCGACCTTGACCTCGATCCGGTCGGGGTAGGCGGCCGCAAGGGCCTGGAAGCACTGCTCCGCTTCCGGGAAGCTGATGAAATCGTTGGTTTGCGTGGGCTCGGGAACGTATCGAACGTCCGCCGGCAATGGAAGGCCGGAGACCTGACAATTCACGCCCGGCGAGGGCAATGCGGGAGCCCCCGGCAGGAGCCCCACGAAAAACGCCGCGATTACGACGAAGGCAACGCCCAACGATTGACCGTACATGTCGCTCCCCGGACCACGCCAACACCCGGAGCGCGGGTTTAAAATCGTTGAGGTACCAGACTTGCGTTCTTCATAAGGCGCAGCGGCGGGCGGGCGAGAACGTCGGGCAGGCCGCCCCGGATGACCGGACATGGGTGCGGCGGCCACCCATGAGCGGCGCGACCCGTCGAAACGGCTCGCGCGGGAAGGAAAGGAGAAAGTATTCGGGCGGCATAGGAGGGTGGTCCCTCCTCGTGGCCGCCGAGACCCAGCTCCTGCAGGATCTGGCCGTAGTCGTGGGCGCCGCCGCCTTCACGGCCCTGATCTTCCGCCGGTTGTACTTGCCCGTCCTTCTGGGATACCTCGCGGCAGGATTCCTCGTCGGCCCCCACAACCCCTACTTTCAACTGACGAGTGAAGGGGAAAGCCTCCGGACGCTCGGCGAGCTCGGCGTCGTGTTGCTCCTGTTCAGCCTCGGGCTCACCTTCGACTTCCGCAAACTCCGACGCGTGGGAGGAGTTGCCCTGGTCGTCACCGTGACCCAGGGCCTCCTCATGCTATGGCTCGGATTCGAGGTGGGGCGTGCCCTTGGCTGGGACCGCTTGGACGCGATCTTCCTCGGCGCCATGCTGTCCATCAGCAGCACCATGATCACGGTCAAGGTGCTCAAGGAGCTTGGCCAACTCCATTCCGAATCTAGCCAGATCATCTTTGGCGTCCTCATCCTCCAAGATTTCGCCGCCGTCCTCGTCATCGTCATCCTGTCCGGATACTCGCTCACGGGCGAGCTGACGCTGGACGAGGTGGGGGAGGTCGGCGCCAAGATGGTGCTTTTCCTCTTGGGAACCGTACTCGTCGGACTTCTCCTCGTGCCGCGCCTGGTGGATTTCATCGCCCGCCAAGGCGGAAACGAACTCTTGGCGCTGAGCACGCTCGCCTTGGGCCTCGGGTTTGCCGTCCTGAGCACCCTCGCCGGTTTCCACGCGAGCCTGGGCGCGTTCCTGATGGGCGCCGTCATCGCCGAAGCCAAAGAACGCGCGCACGTGGAGCGCCTGCTCCAACCGGTAAGCGACCTGTTTGCGGCCATCTTCTTCGTGACCGTGGGGACACTCGTCGAGCCCGCCGTCATCCGCGACTACTGGCAGGTCGTCCTCGCGCTGGCGGGCGTCATCGTGGCCGTCAAGTTCCTCAGCGGTTCCTTGGCGACCTTCCTTGTCGGGTTCGGGGCCTCCACAGGGGTCGCCGTGGGCGCTGGCTTGGCTCAGATCGGAGAATTCAGCTTCGTCATCGCTGCCCTCGGCGAGCAGTTCAACGTGACGAGCGACTTCGTCTTCCCCATCGTCGTGGGCACGTCGGCCATCACGGCGCTCATCGCGCCGCTGCTCATCCGCTACGCCTCGACAATCACGGTGGCGCTGGGCCGCCTTGCCTTTTTGAATGTGACGGCGACCACCCAGATCTACACGAAG
>CAYVGY010000066.1:0-16240 GCA_964451065.1 uncultured Halobacteriales archaeon | reverse complement strand
CCGCAGCCCACGATCACGATCTTGGGCTCGCCGAACGTGTCCATGTCGACGGTCTTTCGCTCCTCCGTGTGCTGCATCGCCTTGCTGATTAACGAATCCATTTCCCATCCCTCTCCTAGTTTTCTGGTTCCGTTGGCTTGGTAGTTGGGGGGCGGGGCACCGCCCCGCCCCCAAAGGGGCATCCCATTCCCCTGTACTGGTTACGAGCGTCACTTCCTGCTGAGCTTCCGGATGAGCTCGGCCTGTTGCTGGACTTGGGCCGCCAAGTTCTGGAGGTCGATCTGTTGCCGGTTGGCTTCCAGGAGTTGTTTCGCCGAGACGGCCTGCTTGTTCACCCAGTCGCGGAGCGCCTCCGCGATCACGTGGGTCCGGTTCCGGTATTGGCCGGCGTCGATGAGGGCGTCCACGGTGGCAAGGTGCATCGTGTTGAGACGAACCGTTACCCGTTCCGTTGGAACCCGAGCCATGTCCTCCTCCTGTTGACCGTTGCGCGACAGAATCAGACGTTGGACGACACAGGCAGACGCTGTGTGCCATCGTCGGATTTTGTCTGACAGTTGTATGTGACGGTCTCTATTTAATGGCTGCGAAGTGCGATTCTCGGAAAGCCCGCGGATACAGGATTTTGACGAACTTCGCGGCGCGCGAAGTTCACTTTCCACGCGAAATTTCCGGTGGAGGGACGAAATGTCGGACATCGCCCCGACGCACGAGGAGGGGGCGGGCGGCAGCCTCGCGACCCTGTCGTCCGACCTTCGCTAATCTTGATGTTCGCCGGGAAAAATCTGAGAGCGTGCCCTTCTCCCGTTCCCAACCTTTAAGAGAGTGCCTTGATTAGGCCGCGTCTCCCCGCGTTAGCTCAGTCTGGCTAGAGCGGCCGGCTGTAGACCCTTCGGCCGTCGCCATTTCGGTGCAGCTGCCCCGGTGTAGAAACCGGCAGGCCCCCGGTTCAAATCCGGGACGCGGGATTTCTTCTCTCCTTCACTCCGCGCGGGGCACGAGTCCATCGAAACCACGGTCGAAGCTGGCGAGGACGCCGCGCGTTTCCTGCACATGGGCGACGAGTGTCGCATCTGTGAACGAAAGGGCCCGGTCGTAACGCTCGAAATGGATGCGCACGGCCTCCCGCAAGAGGGTGGGCGTCGTCGTTCGGAGCTGGACCGCAGGTCGTCGGTCCGTCGAGCCCAGGAAATAGTCGGCGAAAGCCTGCGAGAGGGCCACGCGCCCTGGACGCCGGCGCAGGAGCGTCAACCCCTCATCGAGGACGAAGTCCGTGGAAAGAGGAAGCCCCCACTCGCCCGTGAGGACTCGCTCTACGCGGCGCCGGGCCTGGCCGTGGAGCGGGTCGTCCTTGTTCAAGTATGCCACAAGGGGTCCCGTATCGACGAGCACGGTCATGTCGTGTCGCGATAGACTACATCGTCAAGGTCCTTCACCGACCAGGCCCCGTAATGGCCCTGCCGCCGCCGGAGAGCCGACCGTTCTTCCGGCTGAAAGGGGCGCCAAGCCGCCTCGGCGACGAACTGCTCAAAATGCCGGTCCACGAAGTCGAGCCCCCGTTCCAGGACCTCTTGCCGCGTGGGCGACTCCCCCCGTACCCGACGCCAGGCCTCCTGAATCCGCCCCAGTCGAGACTTGGCCGTTCTGGTGATTCGGACGGTTGTAGACATTGAATCTACACGTAGACCACCACGTTCTTGTATTCTTTGCTAAACCTACGATGCCACCGTCGGGAAACCGAGCCGAGGGTTTGGTCGAGCAACGATCAACGCCTCAACTCGAATGAGGCCGACGGAATCCTTTAAGCAAGTCTGGCCCTTGAGCGGCCCGAGCGCGTTGGTCGAGAAGCGCAGGCGGAAGGCCCGGACCGGGGACCGCGTGCCCGTCCTTTCTTCGTCGGAATGGGAGGAGGCCCGCCAAGCCGAAGCCCGTATCATCGAGCAACGCGCCGAGATCGCCCGTCTGCGGGCGCTCGGACAAGGTCATCACGAACGGATCGGGGCCCTGGAGCGCGAACTCGACCGGCTTCGCCGAGAACGCCACCGACTCCTGCGCGCCAGCGGCAAATCCTTCCTCCAACTCCTCGGCGTGCGCCGCGAAGGCGGTCTCGTCGAGTTCGAGGAACGTATCGAGCCCCTCGTGGAGGAGATCGAGGAGCCCCCGGCGGCCGCGCCGCCGCCACCCCCTCCTCCACCACCTCCACCTCCCCCAAGCGACGAGCCGCCGGTCGTGGAAGCCCCCCCCATCGCCCGCGACGTCGTCGAGGCGGATCTATCCGCGGCCGATGTCGAAGACGCCCTCCAAAAGATCGACGAGGAACTCGCGTCCATCGCCGACCGCGAACGCGCGCTTCGCCGCACCGGCGCGCCCCAGGCGCCGGCGCCTTTGCGCATCGCAGAGTTTACGCTTTACGCCCGCTCCGCCAGGAAGGGCCGGGTTACCTATTTCTTCAATGATGAATTGCCCGACGAGGGCGTGGCGGTGCCCCTGCCGCCCTTCTTCAAGGTTCGGCGCGACGAACTCACGGGGCATCCGCGATTGGTCAAGGCATGACGATTCCAAAGGAGGAGACCCGAATGGCGAAGGCGAAGCCGAAGAAACCCCAACCCGCGCGTTCCAATGTGAAGGTGCGCTACTTCCCGACCACGCCGCACGTGACCGAAGAGATTGAGGCGTGGGCCGCCCAAGCCGACGTCCGCATCCTGGCCATCGTGCCGATCTACATGCAGGACGTGAGGGGATGACCAAGCGGCGCCCCGCCGGCCTCCTCGTGCTCTACGACGAAGGCCGCGGCCTCGCGAAGACGCAGGTGAAGGTGTTCAACCCGTCCCCGACCATCGACCGCGATGTCAACGACTGGATCGACGAAGCCGACGTCGCGGTGCACCGGATCGATTGGCTCCCCAGCGGCGGCCAACTCGGCGCGAGCGTCACCTACAGCAAGGGCGAGGAGGCCACCCAGGCCGTCCGCGTCATGATTCCCGGCCTCGAGAGCCTGGAGAAGCGTCTTGCGCACCAGAAACCGCTCGAGAAGACCGCCACGACGCTTCTCTTCGTGGGCGTGGCCCTGGGCCTGCTCAGCATGGCGCTTTTCACGATGTTCTTCCCCGAGACGTGGTACGGGGGCCCCGACCAGGTGACCGACCCCGACACGGCGGTCAAGTGGACCGTCCTTACGGGCGGCCTCGGCGTGTTCCTCGTGTTCGGGGGCCTCGCCGCGATGTTCCGCTCGCGCATCACGTGAGGTGGCTCGCCTTGGACTTGGCCCACGATCGGATGATCCAGACGGCCCCCGACCGGCGACGCCACGATGGGAGGTCGCGGGCGGCTTGACGGCGACACGCGCGGACGCCGAGATTCACGCCGCGCCGTCGGCGGAGGCGCGAGCGGCGCTGGACGAGTGGAGGACCCTGGAGGAACGCCGCGCCGCGCTCCTCGCGCGGAAGCGGCGCAAGCTCCGGCTCAAGAACCGGCTTCGCAAGCGCGCCCCCGTGTGGCACGTCGGGTCCGATAGCAAGCTCTACAAATCCCGCCTCGGCGCCATCGAGATGCGCGACGAGGTCGCGCTCCTCGACCAGTACGCCCTGCTCGAGCGCAGCATCGACGACGAAGAACGCGTCGTGGGCGAACGCGTCCGGATCCTCGCCGACCACGTCAAGGACGCCCGCGTCTGGAGCCGGGTCATCGCCGGCGAACGCGTCTTCGTGCGCCGCTTCATCGCCCCGCAAGAGCGTGCCGTTCGCACCATGCTCGGCGCCCAACGCCGGTTCCTCGACCGTTCCAAGAAGGACCTCTTCCGGTATCGGAAAGACAACGCGGTCCAAGGCAACCTCATCTTCGCCGTTCTGGTTCTTCCGCTGTTCCTCTTCCAGCTCTTGCTCAAGCTTCAAGACCTCCTCCTCCTCGGCGTCGTGGGCGCCCAGAAGAAGGTCGCCGACACGGCGGTCGACGCACCCCTGACGGTCGCCTCCGGCTATGAGGTCACGAAGCAAGAACTCGCCACCGCGGAGGGCCGCCGCCGCCTCCGCCTGGCCGTCCTGACTGAACGCCTCCTCACACCCGAACGGCGCACAGTCCTCCTGTTCCTGGCCGGCGTGGTCCTCTTCGCCCTTTACCTCGTGGCCGAGGTGGTGATCCGCGCGGCCTACCCCGGCCTCTTGGCGGCCAAGCAGCAATGGGACCTCGTCTTCTTCTACTCCATCGCGACCCGGATCGTGCTTCCCACGCCGTTCGAGGTCCTCCTGCCCACCGCGACCGAGGTCCTCGGCTATTGGCCCACGGTCCTCTGCACGGCCCTAGGAGGCGTGGTGGGCAGTTGGCTCCTATTCCTCATCGGCGCCGAAGCCACGGCCGGCCTCTACAAGCTGGCCAAGGGACGCCTCTGGCTCAAGAAATCGCTCGACTGGTGCGCCCGCGTCGGGCCGCGTCACGGCTATTGGATCCTGTTCCTCGTCATGGGCATCCCGTTCAGCCTCGACTCCGTGGCCGCGGCCGGCGCCCTCTTCCGCCTGAAGCTGGGATGGTTCCTCGGCGTCATCTTCCTCTCGACCGTGGTGCGGGCCGTGATTTTTCTGGAACTCGTCGCCTAGATTGGGCGCCCGGGCCGATTACGCTCCCCGTCACCAACATCGGCATAGGGTGCCCCTTCCCCCCGTCACCTGCGCACCTGCCTTTGGCCGTCGGCGCCGGTCCTTTGGGAGCCGTGCCCTCCCCCTAGAAGAAGACCGGCGTCGACGCACCCACAGGGCCTGGGGCCCAAGGCCCCTCTGCCGATTCTTCCCCCCGGCCGCTGGAGACGGTTCCTCCCCGTTTCACCGACGGGTCCCCCTCGATCGGTTATAGCGGAGCCGGGCCGAAACCAACCCCAATGGTGAGGCTGCGCCCCCAGTTCGTGGCAGCCCTCGCGCTGCTCACGATGACGCCGCTTGCGTCGAGCCTTCCGACTGAGTCGATTCGGGGGCTCCTTCCTTCCCCGGATCTGGCGGGGCTCCGCCTCCTCGGGCCGCTAGAACCCGACGCCCCTGTCTTCCTCGACCCTCTCCTTTCCGTCGTTCTCGCCGCGGGACCCCAACCGGTCATCCTCGTGCTCGACGCCGCCCAGCAAGGCCGCGTGCTCGAACGCCTGGAGGCGTTGGGTCTAGACCACCACCTCTATGCGGCTCTCCACATGGTGGCCGTGCGTCTCGACGCCGAGACACTGGACGTGGTCGCCGCCATCCCCGGCGTTCTCGTGGCCTACCGCAACGAACCGATGCAGGCGCTCCTGGACCGAAGCGCCGACTACGTGGGCGCTACGACGGTCTGGGACACGTACGGCTACACCGGCCACGGAGTTACCGTGGCGGTGATGGATTCCGGCATCGACGGCAGCCACCCCGACATCAGGTATGGCGCGAACCTCGTCGAAAACGTCGTCCCGACCAAGTCGTCCACGGGCCTCGTGGATGGCAGCCGCGACGGCGTCGTCTCCAGCGATCCCGACGGTCACGGGACCCACGTGGCGGGCATCATTGCGGGCACCGGCCGGGCCATGGGGGGCGCCGGCGACGCCCCATACCTCGGCGTCGCCTACCAAGCGAAACTCGTCGGCTTCCAGGCCGGGCTCCTCGACGACGAGGGGGAGGTCAGCTTCGAATCGCTTACAGTCCTCGAAGGGTTCAACTGGGCCCTCGAGCACCGGCAACAGTACGGCATCGACATCGTCTCCAACTCGTGGGGCGCCAATGGCGAGTTCGACCCGCGCAGCCCCGTCAACCTCGCCACGCTCAACCTCTACAAGGCCGGCCTGGTCGTGATCTTCGCCGCCGGCAACGAGGGCGATGAGGGCGGCCACACCCTCAACAAGTACGCCGTGGCGCCGTGGGTCCTCAGCGTCGCCGCCGGAGACTACCTCAACGCGGTCCCCAGCTTTTCCAGCACCGGCACCGACCCGCAAGAATCGGGGCTGGCCTACGACCACCCGGACGTCGTCGCGCCCGGCGTCGGCATCACTTCGGCCCGGTCGCTGCAAGGCACGCCCGTTCCCACCTCTCCCAGCGGGTTCTACTCGGCCAAGAGCGGCAGCAGCATGGCAACGCCGCACGTGACCGGAGTCGCCGCCCTCCTGCTCGAAGCCAACCCCGACTTGAGCCCGGATGACGTCATGGACATCCTCACCGCCACGACCACGCCCATGCCGAAATACGAGGCTTGGGAAGCGGGCGCCGGCTACCTCAACGGCCTCAAGGGACTGCAGCTGGCCGCCAAGGCGGACGGCCACCGCGGCGAGTTCCTGTCGGGCAAAGTCAAGTACGCAGGCCCCGCTTCCGGCGACCCCGCCTACGCCCGGGACGCCGTGTCTGTCGGTTGGGGAAAGGGCAGTGCGCACCGGCTGCGGAGCCCCGACAAGTCCATGGGAGAATTCCTGTCAGAACTCGCGACGACGACGCAAGGCCTTGTCTTCGTCACCGGCGCCATCGGCCTGGGACTCCTGGCCTTCGGGCCCGGCGACGGCCCCGCGGGGCGCCCCGCATCCAGATCCTCACCCTCCCCACTCGGGCCATCCCCGTCGCCCCACTTGCGCGTGCTCGCAAGGCCACCAGCCTCGGCCGCGAGGCCTTCGTCCATGCGGATTCTGTCACCGCCGAATCCTGCACGGCGCGCCCAAATGGCGCCGGCGCCCCTGCCTGCCCGAATGCCCGCCCATTATGGGGCGCACGGGGCCCCGGTCCCCACCCGCTCGGGCTCCATCACGCGTAGCGTGATGCTGCGGCCCGGCCGCCTGCATCCGGCGACGTCACCACCGTCCCGGCTCAGTCGCACACCGTCGAACTCGCGGAAGTGACGCTGCGCGCCCGGGGCGAAGCATAGCCTTTCGCGGTTTCCACCTCGAACGCGCCCTCCAGGGCCTGCTCCAAGAGACCTTCCAAGTCCAGCTTGGCCTCCTCCTCGACGACGTGCTCCAACGCGACGGACGTGCTTGGGTGCTTGGGGCCCAGCACGTCGCAGACCTCGGGTCCCTTGCTCAACTCGAACGTGCCCAACCGCCGGGCCAGGTCGATAATCTGGGTCTTGTCCAACCCCAGGAGCGGGCGC
The DNA here is from genome assembly GCA_964451065.1 of uncultured Halobacteriales archaeon. Taxonomy (GTDB): domain Archaea; phylum Thermoplasmatota; class E2; order JACPAO01; family JACPAO01; genus CAYVGY01. The sequence goes on along the minus strand of CAYVGY010000066.1, from coordinate 9,166 downwards.
AGGACGGGGAGCTCTGCCACGGCGTCGATCGCGCCGAGGTTGACGAGGGTCTGGCTGCTGACCTGCCCCAGGTTCTCGCCCGTGACGAGGAACCGCGAGCCTTTCCGGCGCGCGATGCGGGCCGCCAGCCGGTACATGAACCGCTTCTGGAGCACGAAGTAGGCCCGCGGCCGGCAGACCCGCGCGATTTCGGCCAGGGGGCGACCAATGGGCACCACGGTGAGACGCTCCACCCCTAGCATCCGGGCCAGCTCCGTGGATTTTCGCGAACTCGCGTCGTCGGTGACGGGCTCCATGGAGAAGTGGACGGCCTCGAGACCGAACCCGTGGTCTCTGGCCATCTGGCCCGCCACGGGGCTATCGAAGCCGCCGCTGAGCAGGAGCAGCGCGCCAACCGCGCCTCCGCTCACGGGCGGAAACAGGGCAAGCTCGTCCCCGTCGTCGAGCGTTGCCTCCATCGAGGAGTATTCTCGGTTGACGCTGACCAGGAGAAGCCGGTGGTCCCCCTCGACCAACGGCGCGATGCGGGGAAACATCTCCTGGAGCGCACGGATGGCTTCTGCGACCCGCGCGGCGGGAGGCAAGTCCAGCGTTGCCTCCTTGACGCCCGCTCGCTCACGGAAGAGGCTGAACAACCGTACGTTGACCCGCATCGTTCGGCCGATTCCACACGCCCGCCTCTTAAAAGGGTTCCTCCGGGGGCCCCGGCCGCACTTTTTCCCCTCCGGGTCCCACCCGCACCGATTTAGCGTCCACCCGACGAGTCCCTCATGACGCCCATGGGCCTGTTGCACCGGCGCCACCCCCGCTACGGGCGACCCCTTCCCTTCTTGGCCTGCCTCGTCGGCATCATCGCCGGCGTCTACTACGGCCTCCACTGGAAATTCGACTGGTCGCTCCAGACGGGGAACCTCTTCCTCCTCGTCCTTATCCCGCGCTCGTTCATCCCATCGGATCCTTCGCGGCTCCTCCTGCTGGGACTCGCCGCCGCCGGACTTCTGGGCGTTTGGGGCTGGGCCACGATGGGACCCTCGACGGCCCGAAGCCGGCTCCGCCGCGGGGCGACGTGGTGGGCCCGGCCAAGCTTCCGCTTCTACCCGGCCACGCTCCTTTTTGGGCTCTTCCTCCTCTACTTCGGCTGCGCCTTCCTCTTCGATGCGAGCATCTACGGCGACCGCGTCCCTGGCGGCTACGCCGCGTTCATCTACCTCGACTACGCTGGCCTCCTTGACCGACCCTTCGTGACGGGCGTCGGAATCGCCCTCACAAGCCTCGGTGCGGCCCTCCTGCTGCTCGCATTTGAACGTGGCCTGGGGGGCCTCGCCGCCCTCGACCCCGTCGAACCCCCCTCGCCGGGGCCCCGACCCGCCACGCCGCAACCCGGACCCATGCCTCTCCCTCCCAGCCCGGGCCCGACGCCGGGGTTTGCGCCCCGGACGGCCCACGACACCGTCCGATGGAGCTCGCGCGACCAATCCGCCGAGGCGGACGAGCGTCCCCGCATCAAAGTCGTAGGCGTCCCCGCCCGCCGGTTAGCGAACGAGAACCTTCAGTAGATCCGACTTCGTCAGGATCCCAACGGGCTCTCCGGCGCGCACCACCAGCACCGCCGGCGCGTACTGGAGGAGTGCGGTCGCCACCTTGAGCGGCGTATTCTCCGAGACCTGGGGAAACGGTTCCGACATGACCTCCTCTACGCGTTTGCGACCCACGACCTCGGGCTGCTCGGCCGTCGCCAGGAGCTCGCTCAGGAGCCGGTCACTGAGGGACCCCACGATGAGGCCTCGGTGACGCACCGGAACCTGGCTGAACCCATGCCTTCGCATCACGTTGGCGGCGTCGCGCACCGAATCCGTCCCCTCGACGGTCGTCAGGTTGCGCGTGCAGGTGGACCCCACGGTGGCGGCCGGGTGGCGGCGGTTCCGCTCCGATTCCAACGACTCCATGAGCTTCTTGACGTTCGTGTAGGAGGGCTGGACCAGGCCCCGTTCGATCTTGGCGATGAGACTCTGGGACACTCCCGCCATCTTGGCGAGCTCTTGCTGGGTGAGGCCAAGCTGGCGGCGCAGCAGGCGCAGTTCGTCGATTTCCGGAATCACGTCGACCGAATGGCCGCAACACGTTGATATTCCTACTGGAATCCCGACCACCATGCGGGTTATATGGCGCCACGCCGTGGCTTCGAATGCAGTTCCGGCGATCGCCATGCCAAGCAAGATCACCCTCTCTGGAAGCTACCCGCGCCGCGAGACCCTCGTCAAGGCCACATGGGACTTCGACAAGGGGCTCCTGCCGGCCGCCAGGCTCCGCGCGGAATTCGTGGACGCCGCCAAGGAACTCCTCACCGTCGAACGCCGCGCCGGCATCGCCGCCCCCACCGATGGGAACCTCACCTGGCAGGACGCGTTCCGCGGCCTGGTCGAGGGCGTGCCCGGCTTCGAGGTCGGGGGCGTCACCCGACTCTTCGAGACGAACCGGTTCTACCGCCAACCCATCCTCACCGGCAAGCCCACGTTCCGGCCGGAGACGCTCCGCCAGAGCTTCCTCCTCGAGGACCTCGCGGTCAAGGGCCCCAAGAAGGCGATCCTTCCCAGCCCCTACTGGTTCGCCCACGCTGCCAAGGCCCAGACAGGAAACGGCGCATCGTCCGCTCCCGAGACGCTCGCCCGGTATCTCAACCAAGTCGCCACATGGTTGCAGGGCCTCGGCTACACGGAAATCCAACTCAACGAACCCCTGCTCTTCTACCAAAAGGATCCGGACCTGCGCCAAGCCGCAACCCTCATCGAGACCGCCCTCCGCGGCGTCACCGCCGCGACGATCGTCAACTTCCCCAACGGCAACGCCGTCGGTCGGCTCGAATGGGCGACAAGACTCCCCGCCACCTATGTCGGGATCGACTTCGTGGAGACGCACGCCGATGAAGTAGAGACCGTCGGCCCGCCCCTCCGCCTGGTGGCGTCCGTGGTCGATTCCCAGGAGAGCCTCGTCGAGGACCCCAGCCACGTCGCCGAGACGGTGGCGACCATCCAACGCCGCCTCAAACCGAAAGAGCTGGCGCTGGCCCCCACCTGGGACCTCCAGTTCCTTCCCTCCACGGCGGCGGAGAAGAAGTTGGACCTGCTCGCGGCCGTCACGACGAAGGCGGTGGTCGCGTGAGCCTTCCCCTCATCCCCAACCAAGAAATCGGGAGCCTCGCCAAACCCGTCTGGCGGATCCAAGCCCTGCGCGGCGAAGCCGTCCGCCCGGAGGCCTACGCGGACGCCGAGGCCCTGGTCAAGGAGTTCAAGCTGGCCGACGGCGAGAAACTCCTGTCTCTCCTCAAACGGAGCGCGCTTGCGCCCCAAGAGAAGGCGTTGGTCCGGGCCTTCTCGAGTCGGTTGGCCGTCAAGATTCAGGAAAGGGCCGGCCTCGACCTCGTCTACGACGGCGAACAACACCGGACGGAGATGTATGATTACGCGGTCGAACGCATCGCGAACTTCGAGCCCCGCGGATGGATCCAGAGCTTCGACAACCGCTACTTCCGCAAGCAAGCCGTGGTCGGCCCCGTGAAGCTGGCCGAGGGGCCCTATCACGTCCAAGAGACCGAGTTCATCACTAGGCACGCCGAGAAGGATGTAAAGATCCCGATCACCGGCGCCTACACGCTGGCGGACTGGAGCTTCGACGAATACTACATCACCCAAGTGAAGACAGCCGGCCGACGCCGACGGGATTCCCTCAACGAAGCGCGGCGGCTCTTCGCCCTCGACTTGGCCCGCAACGTCATTCGCCCCAACATCCAGGCCCTCGTCAAGGCCGGGGCCCACAGCGTCCAGATCGATGAGCCTGCCGCCACGACGAAGCCCCACGAGGTGCCCTTGCTCGTCGAGACGTTCAACGAATCCGTGAAGGGCCTCGCCGGGCGGTTCACCATGCACATCTGCTTCAGCGACTACCGCCTTCTTTTCCCCCACATCCTGGAAGCCAAGAAACTGGCCCAATTGACGCCGGAATTCGCCAACAAGGACGAGCGAGGCCTCGGCGTCACCCGCGCCAAGCGCCCCGGGTTCGAGGCCGTCCACCTCTGGCCCGAGTACCAAGCGCCCTTCGAAGTCGGCGTCGGCGTCACGGACGTCCACACGGACGACCTCGAGACGCCGGAGCTCGTCCGGGACCGGCTCCTGTACGCGGCCAAGGTCGTGGGCGACCCGCGCAAGGTCTACGCGAACCCCGACTGCGGGCTGCGCAGCCGGACGTGGGCCGTGGCGCGCAAGAAGCTCGAAGTCCAGACTGCCGGCGCGGCCCTTGCGCGTGAGGCCTTGGAGGGCCGCAAGCCTGCCCGGCTCGCCGCCGCGGCGAACTGACGGAGTTTCCGCGCCTTTTTTCGCAAGGAGAGGGAGAGGAGGGAGGCCGTTGGACAGCCTCCCCTGAACGTGTCGCCACCTGGTTAGGCGACGATCCAAGCGCGGACGGTGACGGTTCCGCCGCCGACCGCAGAGAGGGCGCCTGCACCGGGGGACGACTGGAGGGAGCTGGTGCAGCCGTTGTTGCCGGTCCCAGCGGATCCGCAGACGGCTCCCGCGCCCAAGAACGGCAGGCCGAGGCCGCACCGTCCGTACGCGGTGGCCGCGCCCGCCTGGGCGGACGCCGAGATGAAGATGGTCGTCCCCGGGGCAGGGCATTGGAAGTTGCAACTGGCGGCCCCGATTCCGCTCGCCGAGCAGAGCGTGACCTGCGACGCGGCGGTCCCGCTTCCGGCAAGGAGCGGCGCGAGAAGGGCGGTCGCGAGGGCGGTGATTCCAGCGGTTCGTGTCAGGCGCATCGTGTTTGTCTCCGGGGGGTTCGCCGTATGGCGAGTGCGGCGTCGCGGTTCCCCTTCCGGTAATTGAGCCTTCGGGTCTAACCCCGCATAACGGGCACGGAAAAGGCGTGGTCGTCGGGTCAACCGCACGCGTGCTCGGTCCATCCCCGGTCGTCGAAGGCGACCGTCGGGGGGTCCGATCGGAGTCGGTCAATCTTGGCGACGTGGAACGGGTGGGTGATCACGGCGGCGACGGGGCATCCGGGCCCCGGCCGGCCCTTCCCGAAGGCGACCGTGTATTCCTCGCCCGCCTTGGCCACCTCTTCCACGCTGATCGAGTACCCGGTCGAGGGCTGTTGCCCCAGAAGCATGGCGGCCACGAAGTGGCTCGAGAAGTTCACGGCGGGCGGATCGCTGCCCTGTATGGACGTGTGGTCCCGCCAGAACCTTGCCCATGTTTCGTTGTCGTCGATCACGAGGCCCGGTCCCTCGATGGCTCCATGGCGGGACTGGTCGCCTTTTTCGATGGTCTTGAAGTCGGGCGCCCTCCCCGACAGGGCTTCGGCGTGAGCCTCCGTGGCGGGGGACGTGGTCGCCGCGTCGCCCTCCGGCGCGGACCTGATGCATCCTGGCAACAACGACGCCAGCGCCGCAAGGAACGCGACGCGCCGGGGGATCATCGTGTCGATGACGGTCGGCGCGTCGCATAAGCGTTCTGGGAAGAATGTCGAACGCGGCCACGCCTGGGCCCGTGGCGACGGGTGGGACCGGGTCGCGCTATCTTTAAGTGGCTGCCGTCGTGTCGCGCGTCCGTGGTGCTCCTCCAGCCGTGCAAGACGACCGCGGCCTACGAGGCCATCCCGGAGCGGGACCTGCGGCTAGACATGCGAGAGTTGGAGCGCCGACTGCACGCCGCGGGCTGGCGGACGCTCGCCGACGCCGGCATCATGCTCGTCGTCCAGAAGGAGAACCGGGACGCGAGCGTGTTCCAGAGCGGCAAACTGCTCATCAAGACGCTCGACCCTGCGGTTGCGCAGCGCGTTTGGGAGGAGTTGAGCACGCTGTACCCCGGGCGCGGCGAACCTCTTGCGCGCTAGGTTTATTACGGGGCGCCCTGTGGACGAACGCCGCCCATGAACATCGACAGGGTCCGCGCCGATTTCCCCGTCCTCGGCAAAGAGTTCCCCAACGGCCCGCTGGTCTACTTCGACAACGCGTGCTCGACCCTCAAGCCGCGCCCCGTCATCGACGCCACCGCCGAATACTACCGGGACTACCCCGTCTGCGGCGAGCGGAGCCTTCACCGGTTGGGTCGCGAAGTGACGCGGCGCGTGGACTTGGCCCGCGACCGGACCGCCCGCTTCTTGGGCGCCGGGGAGGCGAAGGAGGTCGTGTTCCTCAAGAACGCCACCGAGGGCCTGAACCTGGTGGCCGCCGCCACCCCTTGGCGCGAGGGGGACGTCGTCGTGACGACGGACAAGGAGCACAGCAGCAATTGGCTGCCGTGGATCCACCTCGCCCAGACGCGCGGCGTGCGCCACCTCAAGATCCCCAGCGAGGCGGATGGCACGTTCAGCCTCGACCGGATGCGGCAGACCCTCGAGGAGGCCGGCGACCGCCTCCGACTCGTGAGCGTCGTCCACGCCTCCAACATCGACGGCGTCGTGAACCCGGTTGCGGCCGTGGCCAAGGCGGCCCACGCGCGCGGCGCGCGCGTGATGGTGGACGCGGCCCAGTCTGCGCCCCACCACCCGTTGGACGTGCGCGCACTCGGCGTCGATTTCCTCGTGGCCTCCGCCCACAAGATGTTGGGACCCGCCGGTCTTGGGTTCCTCTATGGACGCCGCGAGGCGTTCGCGGAGCTGGGGCCCTTTCAGCTGGGAGGCGGCACGGTGCGCCGCAGCACGCGCGAGGCGTACGAATGGCAGCACCTGCCGAACCGCTACGAGCCCGGCCTCCAGAACTATGCGGGGCTCTGGGCGCTCCCGGCGGCGCTCGACTACGTCGACGAAGCCGGGCGCGAGGCCATCGAGGCCCATGAGCGCGCGCTCAACGTGTACGCGACGCGCCGCCTGGCCGAGATCCCCGGGCTCGTCGCCTACGGGCCGGACGCGTCCCGGCGCGGCGGCATCCTCCCGTTCAACCTCCCCCCCTTGGACTCCCACGATGTGGCGGCATACGTCGATGAGAAGCGCAACATCGCCATCCGTAGCGGCGCCATGTGCGTCTACAGCTACTTGGAGGCGCGCGGGCTGCCGGGATGGGCCCGCGCCAGCTTCTATCTCTATAACACGAAGGACGAAGTCGACGCCTTCGCGGAGACGCTGGAAGGTCTTTCCCGCGCGCTGTAGCCAAAGCCGGACCGGCCCCAGGGTCGGGCCCTTGGGTCCACGGCGCGCTGACTGCAAGCCGATTCCCGAAATGTAACCGGCGCCAGCAAGGTTGAGCGTCCAGGGCTCCGCTTTTATCATCGGACACGCTTTGCTGCACGAGGCCCGCATGGCGCGGAAACGGCCCCCGATCGGTCGAGCGTTGGCGACGTCGTGGCGCAAGATGAGCCCGCGGGCGCTTCTGCTGCTCGCCTTGGCCGTCGTCACACTCGCCGTCGCTTCCCTGTCGTTTGAGCGGGGCGAGCCCCCGAGGCCGGCGGTGGGCTCGTGGGATGCGGCCGAGGAGGCGACGCTTCGCCAGATTCTCGACGGCGAGTTCCGCACCAGCACGGACAAGCAGGGCACGTTTGGCACGGTCGTCGTGGTGCGCAACGTCACCCTCACCCGCATGTCGACGGCTCCCGACGGCGACTGGCACCTGCGGGCCCGGGACGCCACCCTCCACGGGTTCGTCATGGAACTCATCCCCCGTGACCAGGAGGCGCTCGGCCGCCCCGACATCGGCGTCCCCCTGGCCATCCTCGGCGTGCCGTTTTGCGACCACGGCCACGAGGATGAGTCGTGGCACTATGGCACCTGCTGGGAGGTCCACCCCGTCCTGGGTTGGAAACGGGAACCAGCAGGGTCCTGATTCGCGACCCCGGCCCCCCGCGAGGGGAACCTTTTTGAGGACCCAGTCTCCCTTGGGTCGTCATGCGCGGTCGGTGGGTCGTGGGCGTCCTTTTCGGTTTTCTCGGCCTCAGCGGCTGCTTCGGCTCCTCGCCGGTCGAGACGGCGTCGGACGACCGCGTCGAACCCTTGGACCTGCCACTGGACAAAGTGGATGACGTCTGGTACGAGGCCGACGGCGTCCCGAACTATTGGCACCACACGGCGACCGCCATCGACGCCCCATTTCACTCGTTAGACGAGTTGGCGGCCAAGCTCGAGGCTTGGGCCCAAGAATTCCCCGACCTTGTCCGGGTCGACGTCATTGGCGAAAGCATCCAGGGGCGGCCCATCTGGGACGTCGTCGTCACGAACAAGTCCGTCCCGGGTCCGAAACTCACGCCGCTCATCGACGGGGGGCATCACGCGAACGAGTTGGGCGGCACGGAGCTGGCCCTCTTCGTCGTCGACTTCCTCCTCCAGAACTATGCCACGAACGCGAGTGCGCGCGCCCTCGTCGACCAGTACGAGATCCACGTCGTGCCCTTGGTGAACCCCGACGGCTACGTGGTCCAGACGCGCGGCAACGCGCTTGGCGTGAACCTCAACCGCAACTACGACATCGACTGGGGGAACCCGGCCGGGGCGTCCAACCTCGTGATGGGGACGCTCGCCCACGCCACGGGCCAGCCGATGCCGTCGGTGACCATCGTCGCGGAGAACTGCGGCAGCGGCCCCTTCTCCGAGCCGGAGAGCCGCGCCATGCGGGACCTCATGCAACGCCTCGCTCCGACGGCTGCCTTCTACCTCACCGGCCACACACCCACCCATGCCGTGATCGCCCCGTGGGCCGCCTACGACCCGCCCTTTCCCGTCGAGGAAAAGCACCAGGACGTGCTCGAGGCTGAGCTCGAGTGGATCCGGACCCAGACCGAGTACGAGGCGGGCAAAGCGGAGTGGGGGAACTTCTCCGCCGGCCTCCCCTACTCCGCCAGCGGGTCCAGCATGGACTACTTCTACGTCATCACGAAGAAGCCGGCGTTCACGGTGGAGGTGGAGATCTGGTACACGAGCTCCACGAGCGATGGGTACCCGCAGCGCGCGTTGGCGGACTACGAAGGGCTCCGCTATTGGATGGACGTCACCTTGCCCATCCCAATGCACCTGCTCGCCAATACGGCCGAGCTTGCCGCCTGGCAGGTCCCCGACCCGGCGGCAGACCCGGCCACGGCCCGCCGCGCCGCCCACGATCTAGACGGCCTGTACCGCACGGACTTGCGCCGCTCGCTCGAGCTCTAGCCTTCTGGGGGCACGACACGCGACCGGCTAGCCGCCGCGCGTG
>CAYVGY010000065.1:0-16418 GCA_964451065.1 uncultured Halobacteriales archaeon | reverse complement strand
ATTTTGACGCCGAAGAGAAGACCGCCTTCAAGATCGACCCCAAGATCGTCATCCTCCTCTCCATCCTGTTGGGCGTCTTCGTGACGGTGGCGAAGATCGCATGGCCCGTTTGATGACGCGCCCCCGCCCGCGCTTCAGCCTGCACGGCCTCGTCCTTCTATCCTTCCTGGCGGGGCCCGCCGCGTCCCAGACTCCCTCCGCGACCCTGGATGTCACCGTGACCCCCACGGGCACGTGGGATGCCGACGGGTTCTTGGACGCCCGCAATGAGACGGCCACGTGGTCCATCGTCGCGCGTGTCACGTTCAGCGCGACCGCCGGATGCCTCAACGGCCACGTCTTTGGGAATTTCACCCTCCTTCCAGACGCGGCCTTCATGGGGTCGTTCCGCGTCGAACCCACGTCCGCCGAACTGGAAGTCCCGGCGGGCGGCGGCACGACGCCCTTCGCCGGGAACATCACGGTGGACCCCAGCGAGGCTGCACGGGCAGGCACCGCCTACGCCATCAAGCTCAACACGAAAGTGAGCGAATGTTCCGCCGCGACCGGGACCACGCCCGAGGTCGAGACCAACAACACCCTCACCACCGAGATTCTCTTCCGGGCGGGCCTCCGCGTCGATTGGGAACCCGAATTCACGACCGAAGGCGTCTTCAATTTCACGTACACCAACACGGGCAACGGGCCCCTCGCGGTCACCGTGAGTGCCCGGCCCGTCGAGGGTGCCCCGGACCAGCCGACCACCATCACGCCCGCTTCGTTTCCGCTGGGGGCAGGAGAGTTCAACATCGCCGTCATCAAGTTCCCCGAAAAGCGGGCGGGGGCGTACGACATCCTCACAAGCGGAGCCTTCGACGGACCGGGCTCCGAGGAACGGCAGAAGGCGAACCACGTGGCCCGCGTCGAGATCCGCGAACGTGAGACCATCGAGGTCGAGAAGGACTCCCCGGGGCTCGGGGTCCTCCTGTCCTTGCTTGGAGCCATTGCCAGCCTCGCCTGGTTCCGCCGCCGGGCAAGACTTTAAGCCCCTCCGTCGGCCTCGCCCGCGCCCCCCATGGCGGAGCCCAAACATGCATTCGCCCCGCTCCACGCCAAGATCCAGCACCTGCTGGCCCAATTGGAGTTTGACGAGGCGACGGAGGCCCAGAAAAGGGCCATCCCGACCATCCTCAGCGGCGCGCATACGCTGCTCCTCGCGCCCACCGGCTACGGCAAGACCGAAGCCGCCCTCCTGCCCATCCTTGACAACTACTTCCGGGCCCTCGACGAGTACGCCCGCCTCAAGAAGCCCGTTCCGCCGGGCGTCAAGATCCTATACATCACGCCATTGCGGGCCCTCAACCGGGACATGCTCAAGCGCGTGCAGGAATGGGCCGGCTACCTGGGCCTCAGCGTCGGCGTCCGCCACAGCGACACGTCCCAGGCCGAGCGCCGCCGACAGGCCGTCCGGCCCCCCGAGATCCTCATCACGACGCCGGAAACCCTCCAAATCCAGTTCGTGGGCAAGCTCCTCCGCTCAAACCTCAAGACGGTGCGTTGGGTCATCGTCGACGAGATCCATGAACTGGCCACCAGCGAGCGCGGGTATCAGCTCGCCGTCGGGCTCGAACGCCTCGAAGAGGTCGTCAAGGCAACGTCCCCCGAGGAACCCTACAACGGATTCCAGCGCATCGGTCTTAGCGCCACCGTGGGGAACCCTCCCGCCATCGCCCGGTTGCTGGGCGGCGCGTTCCGCGACGTCGAGGTCGTCGAGGTCCACGTCGAGAAGGGAATCCAAATCCGCGTGGAACATCCTCACCCCGGTCGTGCGGAGGAGTTCGTCGCGGCCAACGTCCTCTCGACGCCCCACCAGGCGGCGGTGTTGCGACGGCTCAAGGAACTCCTGGCCGGCGCTCGGAGCACCCTCGTCTTCAGCAACACGCGTGATGGGGCCGAACTCCTCGGATCCCGGTTCCGCATGTACGCCCCCGACACGCCCGTCGGCGTCCACCATGGAAGCCTCGCCCGCGACATGCGCATCGAAGCCGAAGAGGCGTACAAGGACGGCGCCTTGAAGGCGCTCATTTGCACATCGAGCCTCGAACTCGGCATCGACGTCGGCACCACGGACCTCGTCGTCCAACATTCGAGCCCGCGCGGCGTCGAACGCCTGCTTCAACGCGTCGGTCGAAGCGGACACGCGGCTGGCCGCACAAGTGTCGGGGTCGTCCTTGCCGTGGGCGGCGAAGACGCCGCGGAGGCCGCGGTCCTTGCACGGCGCGCGCTCGCGCGAGAACTCCAACCGATGGAGCTCCGCGACGGTCCCCTTTCCGTTCTGGCCAACCAACTCATCCACCTCTCCATCGAATACCCCCAAGTCGACCACGACTTCGCCTTCGACCTCCTGCGACGCTCGGCCCCCTTCGCGACCCTCGCCCGCCCCAGGTTCGACGCCGTCCTGCGTCAACTCGAAGGCCAGGGAAGCCTCACCGTGGACGGGCGGGAACACACGTTTTCCCGGCGCGCGTCCAGCCGCAGGTACTTTCTCGACCACATCAGCATGATCGCCGACGAAAAAACGTACCGCGTCGTCGACGCGGCCACCCGGCGAAGCGTGGGGACTTTGGACGAGGATTTCGTGGTGAGCTTCGTCGAGCCTGGCAGCCAGTTCATCATGCGCGGTCGGACCTGGGGCGTGCTGGAGCTTCAGGAAGACGCCGTGCTCGTCCGTGAATCGGAGACGCTCGGCGCCGTCCCCAGCTGGGTCGGTGAGGACCTCCCCGTCCCCTATGGCGTGGCGGTTGAAGTCGGCCTCTTGCGACGGATGGTCGAGGAGGACCGCCGGGAAGAGATCCGCGCCAAGTACCCGTTCGACGACGACGCGTGGCGCGCCTTCATGGAGGAGGTGCTCGCCCAACAACGCAAAGGCCTGAGCGTACCCCACGACCGGCGAATCACGATTGAGGGCGCGCCGCGTCTCGTAATCGTGAACGCATGCTGGGGCACGCGCGTCAACGAAGCCTTGGCGCGCCTGCTGACCGCCCTCGTCGGCCAACGCACCGGCGGACTCGTGACCGCCCAGAGCGACGCCTACCGCGTCCTCTTGGAGGGCCGTGGCGACTTCGGGACCGAACTCGTCGAACAGGTCCTACGAGAAATCGACCCGGAGACCCTGGAACCCCTTCTCCGCGTCGTGCTCCGCAACTCCACCTTCCTCAAGTATTACCTCGTCCACGTCGCCCGCAAGTTCGGGGCGCTCGGGAAGCGTGTCGAAGCCCAGTCCTTCAGCCTGCGCCGACTCCTCGACCTGTACCGGGCCCAGCCCTTGTTCGACGAGGCGATCGACAAGGTTCTCTGGGAACGCATGGACCTCATCCACCTCGCCGAAGGCCTTCGCCAAGTCCGGGACGGCCAAATCACGATCGTGCGGCAGAAGCTCAGTCCGCTGGGCGCCCTAGGCCGGGCCAAAGAGGAACGCCTTCTCTCCCCGGGACGTCCCGAACCGGCCCTCCTTGACGCCGTCAAGAAACGGCTCGAAGAATCGTCGATCCTCCTCACCTGCGCGCTCTGCGCCCACACACGCGAAACTCGGTCGGGCGCCGTCCCCGCGCGCCCCGAATGCCCAAGCTGCCAAAGCATTCTCCTCGTGCCGTTGGGAAAACACGAGCGGGACGTGGCGCGCCTCTTCAAACGGAAGCAGCGGACCCCCGACGAGGAGCGCCTCGTCCAACGGGCCGTGCGGGAGGCTCACCTGGTCGCCACCTACGGAAAGCGCGCCGTGCTGGCTTTGGCGGGTCGCGGCGTCGGCCCCGAGACCGCCGCCCGCATCCTGGCCCACCAACGGTCCCACGAGGCCGATTTCCTCCGGGACGTCCTCCAAGCCGAGGTCCAGTATGCACGGACCCGCAGCTTCTGGGACTGATGCCGCATCTGGCAAGTGACTCATCGAGGTCCCCCCGTTTAGGCGGTGGTTCAATTGCGTCGACGAAGTTCAGCCCACGGCCCGGCGAGGCCGCAGGGCGCGTCCGCGCACCCTGATTCACCAAACCGATTATCAGGTGGGATTGTATGGTCGAAACCGGGCTTTCCATGGGCGCGCGCTGGCTCTTCTTGGTGGCACTGGTATTCATGTTGACCTCGTCGCAGCCCGGCGTCGGCTCGCCAAGAGCCGTCGCGGCGGTGTGCGAAGTCGTTGGATCCGTCGCGTTCTCCCCTCCATTGGGCGTCATCGATCAAGCGGGGACTGTCAATGTCTCCGTGGGCTTTGCATCACCGGGGGCCTGCGTCATGAACGGAGAACAGTGCTGGCCCGAGGAAGGCCTCGTCGAATGCGCCTGCCCGGGCCCCCCCATTCCGGAGGACTGCGTAAGCGTGTTCCAGGGCGACGGGAACCCGGACGTTGGCGACAAGCCGTATTTGGGGAACTGCGCCCGCGTCGCAATCAGCGGTGGGGAGTTCGAGGTCGTCGGCAGTTCATGGCTGATTGGCACCTTCTTCTTTGGGACAGTGGACGAACCCGCGGTCGGACTGATCCAGGGCCCGGTGACGGTCGAGCAGGGTTCGGCCTGCGATGTGTTGACGGCTCGCTTTACGGCGACGCTCACCTTCGTGGGCGGCATGCCCGGCTAGTGCCTCGGGAACCCGCGAAGGGTTTATCACGAACCAGTTCTCCTCTCCGCGCATGTTCCGCGCCTGGACCGCCGTTGGCCTCCTCACGTTCACCCTCCTGGCGGGCTGCCTCGAGGACGAGACCGCACTTCCCGACCTCGACGAGGTGTTCGGCCAGGGGGGCGTGGTGGAGTCCCAGAACCAGTCCATCATCGTCATCCCCGCGATCAAGGGACGCTTCGTGGCTGAGGGCGCTGACGCCGACGCATGGGCGGACAAGCCCGCGACGACGTACGAGCCGGAAACCATCCAGATTCCCAAGCCCGACCCCGGTCCTCAGGGCGGCGGCGGCATCACGCGCGAGCTTGGCTTTACCGGCCAGAACCTGACGCTCGAGGTCCAACTCGTGCACGCGGCGCAACTCAAGGGTTACGAGGCTCAGTGGGCCGTCGTCCAGTCGGCGAGCGATACCTTCTATTTCTCAGACCCTCAACCGGCCCCGGACACATTCAAAATCCGTGTCAAGGACCCTGGCTTCAAGTTCGTCGTCGCGCAACTCGTGGGCAACGGCAAGGTGGCCGCCAGCACGGGCGTTGCGTTGGTGGCCAGCATCGACGTGCACTGGGTCGTGGAAAGCAGCATCCACCCGCTAAAGCCGCCTCAGGGCCCGGCCCCAGCCAACTACGAACAGATGGCGGACCGGTTCACGTTCGATCTTACGCAAACACTCCCCAAGTTGGCGGTCGCCACCGAGTTCCGAGGTTCCTGGACGCCGAACCAAGGCCACGACATCGGCCTGGAGGTGGACGACCCTGATGGCGCCGCCGCTGCGTGCGCCGACTCGGCTGGCACAGCGGGCCCGGTCCCGATGGCCCCGCCGCCACCGGACCCTGAACAGGCCGCCGAGGAGGCCGAGGTCGCAAATCTCAAGGCTGGCACGTGGACCATTCGCGTGGGCGGCATGGGAGACGGCTGCGGCAATCCCTACTATGCCAACGCGGACAGCGTCCCGTACACGTTGGACATCCAAGTCCTCTACAGCGAAGCGAAGGCACCCAAGCCACCGACGGCTTAGGGGCCGACCTCGCCGACCGGCCGGGGCGCCAACGCTTGGTGCGGCCCGGGGGTGCGCCGCCGCCGGCCCGTCGCGCTGAAGTAGAGCAACGCGGCCAAGGTGAGGCCCGCGCCCGCGTACATGACGGCCACGAACCCGAACTTCCACGCGACCAGGCCACCCAGCAAGGGTCCAAGGACGTTGCTGAAGCTCATCGACGCGTTGAGGATGCCGCTCGCCGTGGACCGTTCGACATTGTGCTCGAGAATCTCCTTGAGGCTACCCAGGTAAAGTGCGGCAAAGCTCAAGCCGATGCCTGCCTGGAGCGGGATGAGCGCCCACGCTTCGGTCACCATGGCGTAGCCGCCGAACACCAGCGCGGAGAGGAGAAGCCCGGACGCGATGAGGAACCGTGGGTGGCCGTAGCGGCCCCAACTCTCGGCGTTTCGCAGGAGCAAGACCTGGGCCACCATGTTGGCGACATGGAGCCAACCGAGCAGGGTGAGGTCGCCCCCGAGTTCGATGATGTAGAGCGGGAACACAATCCAGATCATGTGGGCGCCGACGTGGCGGAACATGAAGGCCACGTAGACGTGCGCGTTGGCGGCCATGAGGCGCCAGGGAAACCGCGGCACGTCAAGCCGGACGTGCATCGGCTCCAGACGCCGGGCAAGCCACCAACCGACCAGGCAGGCCAACGCGCTGGCGGCGAACAGGAGCTCGAAGACCCCCACATCGGCCAAGGAGGCCCGCACACGCTCGAGGGGGGCCCATCGGAACGTGGAGGCTTCGAGCAGGCCTGCGATGACAATGAGGCCACTGCCGACGAGCCAGCCCATCGCGTTGAAGCTCGTGAACTTGCCCAACGGTCGCCTGATTTCGTAGACGTACGCTACGAGCGCGGCGGGCACGATTCCGGCGGCGAACCCCACGAGGAACCGGGAGAGGAGGTAGGCGTCGGCCGTCGTGGCGAACGCCTGGGAGGCGAACGCGACGGCGGAGAGCAGGAAGCCGATTCTAATGAGTCGGCGGCGCTCGGCGCGATCGCCGAGGCGCCCGAAGATGAAGCTGCTCAGGACGCCGGCCAGGCCGTGCGCGGCGCCGATGACCCCGATGAGTTCGAGGCCGGCGCCTTGCCGCGCAGCCACCAAGGGGACAATGGTGCCCGACGTCGCGACCGCTGCGTACAACAGGAGTTGGAGCGCGTTGGTGCGCAAGCGGGGCGGGCTAGGGGCCCACGGCCATAAAGGTTGGCCGCCGTCACGCGTTGACGGTTTCTTCGGCCTCTTCGTCCGTGCCGAAGAGGCGATCAACCATCCACTCGGCCTGGAACGGGATTTGGTCGTCGTACTCCTGGCCGATGCCCACGAAGAGGAGGGGCTTTCCAATGGTGTAGGCGACCGAGAGGGCCGCGCCTCCCTTGGCGTCCGCGTCCACCTTGGTCAGGACGACGCCGTCGATGCCGACGACCTTGTTGAATTCTCGCGCCTGTTCGACGGCGTCGTTGCCGGCCAGGGAGTCCCCGACGAAGATCGTGAGGTCGGGTCGCGCGACGCGGCGGATCTTCGCCATTTCCTCCATGAGGTTCGTGTTGGTCTGCATGCGGCCGGCGGTGTCGAGGAGCACGACGTCCTTGTTGCGGCTCTTCGCGTGCTCGATGGCGTCGTAGGCCACGGCGGCCGGGTCGCTGCCGGCGGTATGCTTGACGACCTTGACGCCTAGGCGGTCGCCGTGGAGGGAGAGTTGTTCGATGGCGCCGGCACGGAACGTGTCGCCCGCAGCCATGACGCTCGAGATTCCGTGACCCTTGAGCCGGTGGCAGAGCTTGGCAATCGTGGTGGTCTTGCCGGTGCCGTTCACGCCCACGAACATGATGACCACGGGGCGCTTCTCTTTGATCTTGCCGACCACGAATTCGTCAAAATTGAGCCGGCCCGTCTGGAGGACCTTGGTGATGGCGGCCCGCAGCACTTCCTCGACAATGGCATGGGCGCGGCCGCGCGGGACGCCGGTCACGGTGAGTTGCTCGCGCACACTCGCCTTGATGGCTTCAATCACGGGCAGGGCCACGTCGGCTTCCAGCAACCCGACCTCGAGGTCCCATAGGAGGTCCTCGAGCTTGTCCGCCGGAAGCACAACGCGTTCCTCGGTTTCCCCAACGACCTGCTCGAGCGCTTTCTGAGTCTCGACCGCCTGCTGCAGTTCGCGATGGAGACGTTCGTCGACCGACTCCTTCTTCCGCTGCGCCTCCTCCAAGGCGCCGATTCGTTTGGCTTCCTTGTAGCCGGTGGGGGATGAAGGAGCGGCGGGGGGGGCCTGGGGCGCCGGCGGCGGGGCGGGTGGGGGCTTTGCGGCAGCCGGAACGGGGCCCGCGGGGGCCGGCGGCGTGGCGGGAACGGGTCCCTTCCCGGCCTTATCCCGCTCCTTGGAGAGTTCGGATTCGATCTGTTGGTCGATTTGCTCCTCCAGTTTCTTCTCGACGCCGAAGAGGAGCCGTTTGAGCGCCTTGAACATGAGCGGGGTTCGAAGCAGCGAGGCGGTCGGTTTATAACTTTCCCGGCGGCGGCAACCCAAGAAGGGGGGGCCCTTGGGATGGAAGGCCTCAAGCCCCTAAACCGCGACTACTCGTACGCCGTGGCGCATTGGCGTGTTTCAGGGGGTATTTCGCGTGCGGACCTCGTTTCTCTATTCGTTGCTTTTCCTTCTGACGTCGGTCCCGGCCGCTGCCGTCGCCCAGGACCCGTCTCCACCGCCTCAGCCGGACTTGGACGAGGGCTCGCCTTCCCCTGAAGCCACCACGAACGAGACGGCCAACGCCCCGCAACCGGGGGAGCCCGACACGGACGCGGCGGACACGTCTTCCGACGAGGTCGAGCGCGCCGGTGAATCTGCGGACAACGCCACGTCCAAGCGGCAGGGAACCCTCGACGAATCCTCCATCGCGGATTCCGACGCCGGCCCGGCTTCGGCCGCGGACACGGATGCGGCCACGGCGACCCTGGACGCCGTGTTGGCCGTGGTCGAGTCGTGCTCGAATCTTGGTCGCGAATCCGACTTGTCTCCAGGCGGCGGCGCGACGGGCGCCAGTGAGGGCGCCGGCGGCTCCGGCAGCCTCGCGAGGGGGTCGCGGTCTTCGACGCCACTCGTCGTGGCGCCGGTCGAGGGTTTCGGCTTCGACTGGCTCTTCGGGGCCGCCTTGGTTGGTCTTTCCTTCGGCGTCGGTTCCATGGCGCTCGCGCGGCGCGGCCGCCGGGAGATGGTCCTGGACACGCCCGCGGAGCCGAAGCCAGCGACCGAGATTCCGGCCATCCCCGCCCCGACGGTCTCCCTTGCGGATCTGGCCCGACACGTTCAGAATCAACCGCTGGACGCGGCGGGACAGTTCGCCATCGGCGTGGAGTTCTTGCGCAACGGCGACGTGCCCCGCGGCATCCGCCACCTGGAACTCTCCGTCCGGATGGACCCGGCGGGTCTCCTCGTCATCCTCGACCACGAAGATCTGGAGGACGTCCGCCGTAACCCCGACGTGCGCAGGTTCCTCCGCCGGTACCACGATGAACAGCAGCGCCGGCTCTGGTCGGGATACGCGTAGATTCGGCGCTGGAAAGGATTACATAGGAGCCCCTGTCTGGGCCCGTCTCTCGTGTACGTCCTTCCCCTCATCGAACTCCAAAACGGCGAGTCCGTCCACGTCTTGGAGATTCCCGGACAAGGCGAATCGCGCCCCCTGACGGACCCCGTCGAAGTCGCGAAAGGACTTTCCGGCATGGGTGCACGCGGCTTCCACATCGTCGACGTGGACCGGGCGAAGAACGAAGGCCGGGACAATGACCAGGCGCTCGTGGACATCCTGGACCACACGGCGTTCCCCGTGGAAGCCGGCGGCGGCGTGCGCAGCATGAAACGCATCCAAGAACTGCTGGACACGGGCGCGCGGCGCGCGCTCGTGGGAACGATGGGCATCCTCAACCCCGACTGGCTCAAGGAAGCGGCCCTGATCTTCCGCGAACGCCTGCTGCCTTGCATCGACCTCGCGGCGGACCGCATACTTGTCAAGGGGCGCACGGAGCCGGCGCCGGAGTCGGCGGACGCCGCCTTGGGCCGGCTCGACAAACTGGATCTCCGCATGCTCCATGCGACGTTCTTGGGCGACGGCAAGGACAGCGTGGCCCGTGCGGTGTCGCTCGCGAAGCGGCTTCGCACGCCCTTGACGTATCAAGGCCCGGCCACGGGCCCAGCCGACCTTGCACGGCTCGCCGACGCGGGCATCCACGGCGCCGTCATTGGAGCCGAGCTCTACGACGGCCGCCTGTCGTTGACGCAGCTCGTCAAGTCCTTCAACGGACCCTAGGGGACACAGGGCGCGGCCGGCGACCTCCCTACGCGCGAATGCGTGCCTTGGATGATTCTCCTGGCCAATCACCCGCCGGGCGCTTCAGGGAGAGTCGATGACCGTCCCGAAGACGCCCCAATCCTCGGAGCGCGTCGCGGCCGTGGCGGCCACCGTGTTGGGGGTCCCGAGCGGCGTCAAGTATTCCGGAACCTGGAGCGTCCAGCGACCCGGCGAGGCGACGCCGCGGTCGATCCAAGACTTGGTGGGTTCGGGGCCCGGGATGAGCTGGGTTCCGCCGTTGGGCTTGATCCAGTAGGCTTCGTGGAAGGAATCGGGTCCTTCGCCGAACCAAAGATAGCGATAGCCCCGGTTCTGGAGGGTCACGGCGTGCGAACAACCGAGAAGCGTGTTCGTGGCCACCCCGCCCGCGGTGGCGCGAACCTTCGTGTCGCAGTCGAGTTCGATGTCCGAGACGCGGTACGCGGGTCCGCGTTGGATGCTCACGATGTTGGCCTGAGGGGGTAGAATGGCGGCCAGCGGTGCGTCGACGTCCACCGCGCCCCCGACCACGTAGACATAGGTGCCGGGGTTGAGGGTGTACAGCCGGCCGAACGCGATCGACCAGCAGTCGCCCACGCGGCTCTCCTGAACCGTGAGCGGGACACCAGCAACATCGACCGAGACTTGGACGCCGCGCGGGAAGAGCAACCAGCCGGAGGCGAGGTCGCCGAGGATCGTACCGTCAGTCTTTTGGACCATGTGGAGGCCCGAAATCCGTTCTTGCGATCCCAAGGAAGGGCTTCCCACATAATGGAACGCGGTCTCACTCCAGAACAGCCGCTCGGTGAAGACGTCGAGACGGAACGTGATGCGGATGTACTCGCCGGCGTTGAGCAGGATCTGTTGCATGTCGGGCCCGATTTGGGGCTCGATGACGGGGGCCGGCGTGCACATCTGGCCGGTTTCGTCCAACGGGTTGGGTAGCGGATCGTCTTCGTCGTTCGATTCACCGACGCCCGACGTGATCTCTTCGGAGTCAATCTCGTAGGGGGCGTGGTCCTGGGCCACCGGGTCTTTGATGGTGACGCCCACAGTCGCAAGCGCCGCCACGAGGGCTGCGAGCCACATACCGACCGCGGAATTCGCGGCTCCCTCTTTAAGCCACTTCTTGGCAAGCTATATGTTGACGTGAGGGGCCGCCTGCTTCCAGTGGTTCCGGTCCGCCCGCCGGCGAGGGCCTTTGGGCCTGGCAGGCCCTCCCGTCAAGCGTGGGGCTCTTCGTGGCCAGCCATTTCGGGGGGTTCGGGAACGGCGTCGGACGCGAAGTGGAGGACGTGCACGCCGCTGTTGGATTCGGTGGCGTAGACGTAGCCGTCGCGCCAGTAGGCGCCCCAAACGTCCGAGCCCGGCGAGTATTCGCGGTGCGCTTCGTCGCCGCGGGGGAAATAATAACCGGCGCTGGCGGGGCTCTTTAGCAGGGTCTCGTTGTGGACATCGATTACCCAGACGCCGCCGTGGTTGTGGCCGATGTAGATGCGGCCGTCGTTGAGCGTGAAGACGTGGGGGCTGAACACGAATCCACCCGGCGTGGCGACGTTGCCTGGTAGGCGCCAGGTGCCGAGTTGGACCGGGTCCCGTGGATCGGTCGTGTCAAAGACGCGGACCATGGCGGCTTCGGTGCTGACCTGGGTCTCGGGGCCTGTGACCGTGATGTGGCGGCCGTCGATGAGTTCGTCGAAGACTTTCACATCGTGGTATTGGTTGTACTTGGAGGGCGCCTTTTCGGAGTACCGGCCCAGGAACTTGGGGCTCGCCGGGTCATCGATGTCGAGGA
Organism: uncultured Halobacteriales archaeon; assembly: GCA_964451065.1. Classification (GTDB taxonomy): domain Archaea; phylum Thermoplasmatota; class E2; order JACPAO01; family JACPAO01; genus CAYVGY01. The sequence goes on along the minus strand of CAYVGY010000065.1, from coordinate 4,610 downwards.
CGACGAGGCCGGCGTCCCAGTAGGCGACGTAGAGCAGGTGCTTCTTGAGGAGGGGGTGCCATTGCGCGTAGGAGTCGTGGGGGAAGTAATGGACGAGTTGATTCTCGAGTGGGCGGTCGAGGCTGTAGTGGGCCAGCCGCTTGAGGACCAGCTTACCACCGGCGGGGACCAGTTCGGTGATCTCGACGCGCTGCGTGACGGGGAGGTTCTGCTCGACGACCGGCCGTTCGACGCCGTCGGGCGCGAGGTCGCGCGGCATGAACCAATCGTAGCTCTGGATGAAGAGGAGTTGGCGGGTCCCAATCGCGTAGCTCGTCGCGGTGTGCACGCCGTTGGTCGGAACGGGATAGTACGACTCGAAGGTCGGCTTGGTCTTGTCCCTGATGTTGACAACGGTGACGCCTCGGGGGAGGTTGGAGTCGGGGTCGGCGGGAGGGTCGTTGAGGCTTTCGATGCGGTTCCTTTGCGTGAGGAGGAAGGCGTAGTTGCCGTCGGTCGAGACCTCGATGTCGGCCGAGTATTCGCCTAGATAGGAGGACACGTAGGCGGGCATCGTGGGTTGCGTGACGTCGAGGATGCAGAACCCTGTTGCGGTGCCGACGATGGCGTAGGGCCCGTGGAAGGCGATGTCCGTCAGGCCACGGGGGCTGTTGGGTGCATGACCGTCCGGGGAGCACGAGTGGAACCCGGAGAGTTCGACGTTGAGGCTGCGGTTGTGCAGCGTGGCGTTGGCGTGATCGTGGTCCACGTCGATGGGGAATTCGTCGACGAGATAGTAGAGAAGATCGTCCACGGCGTCGGAACCGGGGTCGAGGTCGGGGTTGGCCGTGATGCAGCCCGCGAGCGAGGCCAAGCCCAGGACGGCGACGATGACGAGGCTTCGGGCCGGCGGGAGCGTCACGCGAATCCGTCCGTCCCGTCGTAGACCGGGGGGTTCTTATACGTTTTGCGCAGGCTCGCCGGTGTCAGGACGCGAAGCCAGGCCTAACCACCCGCAGATTGATCGTGTGACACTCGTGCCGGAGTCGCCCAAGGAGGAGCGGGCGAGGGGAGTGTCACGGAATCATCCTGCGCGTGGTTAGTAGACATAGACGTAGGCGGTGAGCTCGACGAAATCCTCCAGGACGGGGTGCCAGACGGTGACGAGGCGGGACGTGGTGGCGACGGGGCGACCGCTCGGAACCGAAGGTCCGTAGTCGAGGTTGAGGTCGTCGTAGGCCACGCCGAGGAAATTCTGGAGGATGCGGAGCCCGTCTTCGTCGCCCGTGAGGCTGAGCGGGTCGAATGCCGTGACGCCGGCTCCGGTGGCGTCGTAGGGGGTCCACGAGGAAAGGATGACGCGCCCATCGCCGATGGCTCCAGGGAGAGTGGCCGCGACGACGGCGCCGTCGCCGCTGGCCACGACGACTTCGATTCCGTCCTCGCCGGCGGGGAAGAACCACCCTTTCTCGCCCGTGTCGTAGCGTTCCGGCATGAGGCGGTTGGGCACCGTTAGAAGCGGGTCGTCGGCGTCGAGGACCTCGGCCTCGTCAGGGGCGTCGAGGAGGACGCCGCCGAGGAAGGTCGACGCCCAGAGCGCAAGGTCGCCGCCGCCCAGGACGATGACGAGGCCACCGGCGCGGACCCAAGCCTCGATGGACGCGATGGTGGTGGGGTCGAGGAGGGCGAACAGGTCCACGTCGCTCCCGATGACGAGCACGTTGTACAGGTCGAGGGTCGCCGTGCCACCGGGGGCCAGGAGAAGGGGGGGAAGCGCTTGGCTGAGGACGGATCGGACGTCAGGGAGGATGTCTCCCTCGGCTTGGTACGGGATGGTGGAGTGGTCGAAGGGGGGGAGCATGACGTTGGGGTCGAATTGCTGGACGAGCCTGTCGATGAATGTGGTCTCCGGGCGGACGGCCGGGCCGGGAAACCAGCCGAGGGGTGGGGAATAGGTGATGGACGGGCCGAGTTCGACCAGGATGTCGGAGACGCCATCGAGGATGAAGCCTTCGACGGTCGTGGAGAAGTGAACGTAGTCTGGGACGCAGAAGGCGCCGAGGTCCACAAGGCAGAGGAGGAGGCCGACGCCCCAGGGATCTTCGAGGCGGATGGTGACGGCGGCGGCGCTTTGGAGGGGAGGGAGAAGCGCCGTCGCGCGGTGGGTCTCGCCGGAGGCCAAGGGCGGCGTCGCCTGCGAGGACCAGACATGCCCGTCACCAACGGGGACAGTGAAGTTGACGAGGAAGGCGGCGTCCGTGGGGCCATCGTTGGTGACCTCGAACCAGACTTCGACGCCGAGTTCAACGGGGCGCGCGCCGCACGCGTACGGCGGGGGTTCGGTGCGGTAGTCGCCGACGTACAGGGGGAGGAGGTTGGCGTCGAGATTGCCCAAGGAGAGTCTTGCCTCGACATCTGGAAGCGTGACGCGGGTTCGGACGTGGAAGTCGTGGTCCCATTCGCCAAGAGTGGCCTGGGCCTCGCCGTAGTCGAGGTGAGCGTTGGTGGGATCCACGCCGAGGCCGGCTTGCTGGAGGTCCTTGAGCTTGGCATAGTCGAGTTGGAGGGCGGCGGCCCGGTCGGCGCCGGGGCACTTTTCGCGCGCCAGCCCGATCTTGGTGACGGATTCGGGAGTGAGGCCGACGGAGGAGGGGTGCGTCTCGTCGCAGTTGTCTGCGTACCACCCGGTTCCGGGGGCGCCCAGGAGGTCCAGGCTGAGTCGTTGGGCATCGGTGAGAAGGTCGATTCGTTCTTGGACGGAGGGGGCGCGCAGGGCCTCATGGTTGGAGACGTCGACGACCTGCACGAAGCCGACGGTGAAGACGCCGCTGGCGACGATGAGCCCGAAGAGGGCGGAGGCGCCGCGGTCGTCGGAGAAGCGAGGTAGGGACGGCCGTGCGCGAGAGGCCTTTTGGGGTGCCGAGGCCCCGTTTCGCGCCCAGAGTCGCCGGATGACGAGGAATGCCGGTCTTGCCATGGAAACCCCCAATCATCCCTGTGCCTTCCCGTGACTATTTCACGAGTTTAGCAAAGTCGCCGGACATGGGAAGGGCGTATGCCAAGGGGTCGTGCGGCCCCCTTGGCGGGACCCGGAGGTTCTGGACGGTGTCCGCGTGGCCGACGGGGTGGTCGGTGCGGCCTTCCTGGACACCCGTTGACGGCCGCGGACGCGCCTTATTGGCGGCGGTTTCGCCACGCCACCCAGGCGAGGAGCGCGACGACGGCGATCCAAGGCCCGCCTGTTGGAGAATCTGTTCCAGTTTCACTTTCACCGGTGGACCCGGAGGTCGGCGGCGCGGCCGTCGCTGTGGTGAAGGCGAGCGTGGGTCCGGCCGCCTCGAATCCGTGGTTGTCGCGGACCAGGACCTGCCAATGGTAGGTCTTTCCGGGTTCGAGCGCCGCGGGTGTCCATTGGTTCATGGAAAGACCGGTCGCCTTGACCGGGGGCGGTTCGGTGAACCCGAATCGAACATCGTAACGTAGGTAATCTAGCTCATCGGGGTCGTTCCCGCGCCAAGTGAGGGCGAGGCTCAAAGGCCGGTCCTTCGAATGGTCGCTGGGCAGGAAGTCGGAGACGGAGGGCGGATGGTTCGTCCGTTCCGTGTCCTCCCCGAAGGCGTAGATCTTTCCATCCTCGCTGGCCACGAACACGCGTCCGTACGCGGCCGCGGGCGAGGTCCGGATGCCTGCCTCTGTCGTGCAGGTCCAAGCCATCGTGCCATCGGCGGCGCGGACCGCAACGAGCCGGCCATCGTTGAGACCGACGACCACGAGACCACCCACCGCGGCGGGGCTGCTGTGGGTCACGTCACCCAACGATGCATTCCAGGCCGGGCGACCCGTCGCCGCCTCCACGGCGTGGAGGCGCTCGTCGAAGGAGGGGATGAAGACCGACCCGTCGGCGACCGCGGGACTCGCCGTGATCCTGTCGCCGGTGCGATAAGGCCCCCAGGGCGGCGCACGGGTGACCGCGTCGAAGGCGTAGAGGCTGCCGTCGAGGCTCCCCACGTAGACGTTGCCGCCCGCAACACTGGGACTCGACAGGACGGCGCCGCCGGTCAAGTATGACCAGGCGCGGGTGCCATTGGAGGCCCAAAGGGCATAGACGCGCCCGTCGAGGTTGCCCGCAAAGACCCGCCCGCCCGCGACCGCCGGCGAACTGTAGAAGGGACCTGTGGTGAGCGAGTCGTTGCGCCAGACTTGGCGTCCATTCGCGGCGTCGAGCGCATAGAAGGTGCCGCCGTCGTCGCCGAAAAAGACGCGCCCTGCTTCGATGGTCGCGCTCGACTCGATCATCGCGTCGGCGCGGAACGTCCATCGATCGTTTCCCGTGGCCGCGTCGAGGGCGAAGAACGTGCCCCCCTTGTCGCCGACATACAGGGTTCCGTTGACGATGGCCGGCGTCGCGGTGACGCCGCTTGTGGTCGAACGGCTCCATGCGAGGCTCCCGTTGGCCGCCCAGAGAGAAAGGATGCGCCCATCCTCGCTTCCGAAGTGGATCCGCCCATCGACGGCGACGGGGCTGGAACTCAACGAGGCCCCGTAATCATACTCCCAAAGCGTGTCGCACCGCGCGGGAGCCGTCTCGGCGCCGCTCGCCGAGTGGGCGGCGTCGCGCCGGAACATGGGCC
>CAYVGY010000064.1:1052-16560 GCA_964451065.1 uncultured Halobacteriales archaeon | reverse complement strand
GGGAATCGTGCCGGGTTCCCCCTCACGGCCGCCTCCAAGGTGGCAGAGGCCAAGCCGCCGACGAACAGTGCCGAAGCCGACCGCCTGGACGCGGGGATGACCTACTACTTCCGGATCCGGGTAGTCGACAAGGGCGGCCTCATGGTCGAGTCGAACGAAATCGCCTTCACGGTCGAAGCCGTGGTCGCCGCGGACCCTGCGCCTGGTGAGGTGGAGGCCGCCGACGCCCCGGGCGTCGGTGGCTGGCTGGTCGTCGTGGTCGTTGCGCTTGTGGCGTTCATGGATCGCCGCGGCCGCCCGTAACTCCGAGTTGAGGTTCTGTAAGGAGACCCCAGGAAATGCACAAAGCAAGCTCGAAAGTGGTTAGGCCCGTAATCGCGATTGTCCTCGTCGTCGGCGCGTTCCTGACGGCGGGCTGTACCTCCAGCTCCGAGCCGGGGAAGGATTCATCCTCGCCGGCGGCCGTGGAGGTCCCCATGCGGTCCATGGCGTTCGCGCCAACGGAAAAGACCGTTCCCGCCGGCGCCACGGTTCGGTGGACGAACGAGGACGACATGCCGCACGATGTCACGGGCGCTGGTGGGACCTGGCAGAGCTCCGGCGGCCCGGGCGGGCTGACGAAGGGTGAAGCATTCGATAAGCGGTTCGACGAGCCCGGCGTCTACGAATACTACTGCACGCTGCACAGCTCCGGCCCGGGCAACGGCATGGCCGGAAAGATTGTCGTGCCGTAGGCAACCGAAGCGCCCGTCCGGCCTGCGAAGGTCTTGGGAAAAGACGGGGAGGGGGAAGAGAGAAAGGGGGGCCGAAGGCCCCCCCGCCCGACGCGTTGTTACGCGGCTGCGCCCTGGATAAGGCCTTCCCCGTACGTCGTATCACGGCCCGCCGCGCCCAGGTCGAGCGCCGTCGAGTCCAGGCGGTTGTAGATGTCCCCCGCCGTGAAGCCGGGGTTGTTCGACTTCACGAGCCCCGCCAGGCCCGCCACGTGGGGCGTCGCCATGGAGGTTCCGCTCGAGAGCACGTAGCACGTGTTCGCGTTCTGCTTGGTGCAGGGCTGCTTGCCGGTCCACGTCGAGGGGATGTTCTCGCCGGGAGCCGAGAAGTCGAGTTCGGCGCCTTTGCTCGTGAACGACGAGACGCCGTTCGTGGCTCCGGTGGAGCCGACGCCGGTGACACCGGCGTACTTGGCGGGGTACTCGACGCAGTTGCTGCAGCCGCCGTTGCCGGTCGCCGCGGCGATGAAGTTGCCCGCCGAGACGGCCGCGGCAACCGCGTTCCGGATCGTGCTGCTGTCGCTCGTCGTGCCGAGCGAGTAGCTCTGGATGTGCGACCCCGAGTTCGTGCACGAATTGATGCCGTTAGCGACCTGCGTCACGGTTCCCGAGCCTCGCGAATTGAGCAGCTTCACGTTGCCAATCGAGACCTTGCTGATGCCGGCGACGCCCTTGGCGTTGTTCGGCGTGGCGCCAATGGTGCCCGTGACATGGGAGCCGTGGCCGTTGTCGTCATAGGCCGCTGTCTTGGCGCTGACCGCGTCGAACCAGTGGTAGTAGGTCGCGCCGACGAGGTCTTCGTGCGCGCGGTTGGCGCCCGTGTCGCCGATGCAGACCTTGGTGGCGGTGGAACCGAACCCTTTGTTCCAGGCCAGTTCCATGTTGGTGGTCGCCGGCTTCATGTCGTACTGGTACTGGTTGTAGAACGCGTCGTTGGGGACGAGGCTCGCGGCGAAGATCTCGAGGTCTTCTTCGTAATATTGCGCGTTCGCGTCTAGAACCACTTTGGCCGCGAAGATCTCAGGTGGGTTGAGGGTCTCGACCACGAAGAAGTTGAGGTCCTCGCTCACTTCGACGACGGGGTCCCCCATGTACGCGTCGCGGACGGCGGGGAGTTCATAGAAGCCAATCACGTAGCGAGTCGTCAACGCGCCCGGGTCCGGTTGACCCTGGGCGAGCGGTAGCACAAACACCAGCGGTAGTAAGAGAATTCCAACCTTCAACATACGATGGACTCCTTTCGTCTTGGGCTTTCCCACGGTCAGCGGCGCCCACCATCCGGCGCCAAAATCAAAGAGGACAAGACAAGTTCACGGAACCAGAACCTAGCACCCGAGCCCGGGCCCACTCACCCCCAGCCAAACCCCGTGTCGGGGATTTATCGCGCCTTGAAAAGGGTTAGCAATCGTCGGAAAAAAAACCGGGTGAATTGCGCGCGAATGCGCAATGGAAACGCGGCCGCGTTAACTTTGGAACGGTTGCTTTCTCTTGGAGGGCGTGCGGTCAACGGTTCTGCGAGCGGTGTCTCGCGCTTGGAGTGGAGTCAGTCGCCGGCCGGCCGCACGACGCTTGTCGGCGTTGGCTCGACTCTTTTCACAAAATTCTTTGTGGAAACGTCGACTCTCGCGAGTTGGAGGTGCGGAAAACGTGGCGGACGGGGGCGCCGTCAGCGACGGTTCGAAGCGCGGGTCAAGCGCACGACGGACGACGGCCGATCAGGATAGCGAGGGCTTGGCCCGCTGACGGCGCCAAACCTCGCCGGCGCGGGCGTTGGTTGGCCGGTGGCCGTTGTGCGCACGCAAGCGGAGCGCGAGGGGCGCAACGCTTCCCGCGGAGCCAGTGAGCATATGGCCCAAGACATCAGCCAAGTTCCGCGCGTAGACGATCTCAATGCGTTCCCCGATTTCAGGATCCAAGAGGACGTCGTCGCGGGCGGCTTCGGGGACGATGACGGCCTTGTAGCCGATCTGGACCGCGGCTTCGATGCGTTGGACCAAGCCGCGCACCGGGCGTAGGTCTCCGTTGACGGCGAGGGTCCCCGTCATCACGCGGTCCTGTCGGACCGGAAGGTTCTCCAAGGCGCTGATGGCCGCCACCGCGACGGCGACGCCGACGCCTTCGGTTTCCGCGTCGTTATGGTGGAGGAGTGCATCCACGTGGACGTCGTAGTCGGCAATGGAGCTTCCCTTGAGGACCTTGAGGAGGGCGCCGACGTTCTCCACGGCACTTCCGGCGCGTTCCTTGAGGCCGTGTCCGACGACGATGTTTCCTCCCGACCTGGAGAGGGCGGGCACCACGGCGGCTTCGACGGGGACGATGAGTCCCGCGGGTTCGCCTACGTCGCCGGTCCCGACGAGTGCGAGGCCTTTGGCGGTGCCGACGATCTCGAGGCGAGCGTCTTGCGCTTCGCGGGCGCGGTGGCGTTCGATGTCGTTCGCGGTGATTTGTTGTTCAAGGCTGCGCGAGATGTCCTTGGCGCGCCGCACGTGCTCGCGTGTTACGGTGGTGACCGCGTCTTCGCGCGCGATGTCGCCAGCCGTGCGGATAAGGCCGCCGAGCTCGCGAAGTCGCAGTGTGAGCTTGCCGGTCTCGCCGGCGCGTCGTTGGGCCTCGCGGACGATTTCGGCGACGGCGGCCCGGTCGAAGTGGGGGATCTTGCCGTCCCGCACGACTTCCTGGGCGACGAACTGGACGAGCTTGTGGCGGTTCTCCGCCGTGTCGTCCATGATGCTGTTGACGTACACTTCGTAACCATAGCCGCGGATGCGGCTCCGCAGGGCCGGATGCATTCCGGTCGGATGTCCCGGTTCGGGAGGCGACACGGCGTCCAGGTTCCCGGCTGCGACGAGGATGAAGTCACAGGGGACGGGGTCGGTGCGGATCATGGCGCCGCTCGAGGATTGGCTCTGGCCCACGATGGCGTATTGTCTCTCTTGCATGGCGGTGAGGAGGGCCTGCTGGCTTTCGAGGCGCAGGACGTTGATCTCGTCGATGAAGAGGACGCCCTCGTTGGCGCGGTGGATGGCGCCGGACTCTACGCGAACATGCGACGGTGTCTCGAGGCCGCCGGACTGGTAGGGGTCATGGCGCACGTCGCCTAGGAGCGCGCCGGCGTGGGACCCGGTTCCATCGACGTACGGCGCTCGTTCGGCGTCCTTGCCATGACTGATGAGGAGCTTCGGCACGAGGAAATCGCTCTTGGGGGTCTTCTGGCTGGCGAAGTAGTAGAAGAGGAGGGCGATGAGGAGGAAGAAGGCGAAGACCAGGATGGATTCGTCCATCACGTACCAGACGTAGAAGCCGAAGCCGACGGCGCCGAGGAACACGATCCATTGGGTGGCCATCCATGCGAGGATGGTGCGGCGGGCCTTGCGTTCGTACTTCTGGACCAGCGTACGCCCTTGGCCGCCGGGCACCTCGAACACTTTGGGTTGGTTCGGGGTCTTCGCGTTGTGGTAGACGAGCGTGTCCTTCTGCAGTTAGGCGGGGAGGACCTCGGACATGGCCTTGGCCAGCATGGACTTGCCGGTGCCGGGATCCCCGATGAGGAGCAGGTGGCGTTTCTGTTCGGCGGCCTTGCGGGCCACGGCGACGGCGCGTTCCTGCCCGATGACTTGGTCGATGAGCCGCTTGGGGACTTCGACGTCCGCGGTGGTGTCGAACTCTTCGCCTTGGATCCAGACGCGGGGATCGGGATGCATGTCGGGTGGGCGGCCGTTGGTTCGGGACATGGCTACTTTCCTCCGAGGCTGGGCGCCTCGATCTTGGACTTGGAGCGGGCCAGGAGGAGCCGGGCGGCCATGGCGAGCGTGAGGGCTCCCGCGAAGATCCCGGCCGCGACCTGGGCGGCCTGTTGGCTCGTGGACGGGTCGGGGACGGCGTTGGGGACCGGAGGCGGCTCGGGTCCCAGGCCGACGATGAGCCCTTCGTTCTCCTGGTGGAGTTCGGCGAAGCGGACCAGGCCGTAGTCGCCGTAGGCGACGAAGATGCGTTCCTCTTCGAGGTCCTTGGAGTACCAGAGGTGGATGTCGTCGTGGAGGTCGTGGTAGACGGCCTCGTTGTCGAGGCCTTCGACGCTCGGCGGGAAGACGCGGCGGGTGGTGGCGTTGCCGAGTTGGAGGTCGATCACGGCTTGGGCGCCCTCGGCGCGTTCGTGGATGGAGGCGACGCGCTTGTTGTAGCGCGTGGCGCTTTGCGCGGTGGGGCTGGAGGACTCGGTATTGTACTCTTCCCAGTAGACCAGGAAGACGTTGCCGCTGCTTTGGTGGAAGGCGAGGGCGTTGACGCGTGCGTCGACGATCTCGCGGTCTTCGTCCTGGAGGTCGTTGGCGTAGTCGCTCGGCGTGGACCAGGTCTTGGCGTAGTCGCCGAACGAGAGGTCGACGTGGACCGTATGGGGGGACTCGACCCGGGTGGCGGCGGCGACGAACGCCCCGTCATCGCGGGCGGCCAGGCGGGGGTTGACCCCATCGATGGGAATCGTGGACACGTACTGCATCGTTCCTTGCGGAACCTGGATGCGCCAGAGGTCGAGGTCGCCGGGTTTGGCGTCGTCGCGTTCCGCGTACCCGGCGCCGGCGACGCAGCCGACGTAGGCGGCCCCGTTCCAGGTTGCGACGTTGGTGATCTCGTCGCAGGGCCCGACGACGTTCTCGGGGGCCATGGAGGTCCACGCGCTGCTCGTCTCGACGTCGCTCCAAGCGGCCGCGATCCAGCTCTTGAGGTCGCCGGCAAGCGGGCCGGAGGCGTCGGTGGTGGCCTCGCGCCACACGAGGAGGACGTGGTCGGGGCCATCGACGTAGGCGAGGTCGGGCGTGTCCATGGTGTTGCCGGGGGTCTGGGCGAGGAGGTTACGGTAGTTGGTGTCTTGATCCCGGTCGTACTGGACGCCGCGCTGTTTCCAGACCGTGATTCCGTACTCCCACGGGGCGGCCTCGGCTTCCTGCATCGCGTAGAGGCTCGCCTCGTAGAGGCGGCCCTTCTCGTCGACGGCGAGGGCGTTCTCCATGCCGTAGACTTGGTTCTGCGAGAGGATGCGGCTGGGGCAGAGGGGGGGGCAGACCGCGCCCGCTTCGGTCGTGTTGGCTTGGGCAAAGTGGCTGTAATACGGTTGGTCCTTCCAGTCGAGTTGGCCGCCGTCGAGGACGCCGTAGGGGTTCACGGTGCGGAAGGTCGTGTGGGGTTGGTGGACGGCGTTGTTGCGGGCCCCGGGCGCGGGTGGGTCGCCGAAGAGGGAGGTGAGGCCGGGCCCGCCGTGGAGGGCGTTGAACGCGATGATGTTGGCGTCTTTGGGGTGCAGGACGAGGCGGGGCGAACCCATGATGTCCTCCTCGTCGTAGATGGCGAGGGGGCACAGGATTTGCTGGAGGTCGTTCTCGGCCCCGGGTTGTTCCCCGCAGGCGAGGTCCATCGAATAGTCGCCGTTGCCGGAACCGTCGAGCGTCGGGCCGTAGAGGGCGGGCGCGCCGGATCCTTCCGGGCCGTGGCCGGCCGCGGCGGGGAGGAGGGAGACGGTTGCGAGCACGAGGAGGGCCCACATCGTGTTCAAGATGCGTCGCCCCCGTTTCGTCGACGGCGGACGGCCATCGCGCGGAGGGCGACGCCGACCGTGATCCCGGGCAGGAGGCCGGCGGGGGCGAGCAACAGGTTGGACCCTTCCCACCAGGCGGCGGTTTGGATCTTGGGCGTCTTCAATTCAAGGACGGGCGTCAGCGGCACTTCCACGGGTAGGGGCGGGTCGATCCAATCGGGTTGGCCAAACACGTCGAAGAGCGCCACGATGGAATGCATCTCGTCCATCACGGGGTCGCCGTCCCCGTCGTGGCCGAGCATGAACGTTTCGAGGTTGACGCTGAAGAGTTCGCGGCCGAAACGCTGGTCGCAGAGGAGACCCAGGTTGATGAGGTTCACGGGCGCCGAGGCGGGCCGCGGCCGGGGGTCGAAGTAGAGGGGTTCATGACGGATCTCGCGGTTCTCGCTCACGTTCACGGTTACGAGGTCGACGCGGCGGCTGTGGCCGACGATGAGGTTGAGTTCGCCGTCGGTGGCGTTGCAGGATTCGACGACGCCGCTGGGTCCCCAGGCGCCGAACGCGTAGATCTGTTCGCGGGTCGCGCCGCTGAGGATCTCGTACGTGTGCTTCGTCTCGGCCATGAGGGTCTGGTTGGCGCCGGTCGGCTTCACGTACTGGGCCGGCGTGACGAGGTCCAGGACGCCGTCGAGGTCCCAGTCCTGAGGGGCCAGGCTGTACGCGTACTGGTGGAGGGTGAGCTGGTAGCTGAGGCCGCCGTCTTGGGGGTATCGGAAGCTGTAATCCCAGAGTGCGAGCTTCGTCTCGAGGCTGAGGACGGCCAGGTGGACGTCCTTGGGCGGGAACTTTCCGCCGGGGAGGGCGCCGGTGAGGAAGTCGACGGTGCCGATGGCCAGGAGCTTGGGGTTGTGGCCGGGCGTGGCGAGGCTGGCGCCGAAGCCCCATCCTTGGTACTTCGCGTCGTCCCAGGCGCGGATCCCGCTTTGGCCGTCGAGCGGGATGAAGTGGGTGCGGAACATGCCGTTGGTGGTGCCGGGCGACGCAGCGTCGACGGTGAGGTAGAGCGCCAGGGGGTCGGCGATGCCATCGTCGTTGAGGTCGCCCAGAATCTGGCCGCCGGTCCAGGCGAGTTCCTCGAACGGTTCCTCGGTCATGGCGTTCACGCGGGCGGCGGCCTCTTCGAACACGAGGGTGGACCAGAGCGTGGCGCCGGTGTCGCCGTTGAGGGCCAGGACGCGCATGGCGCGGCCGTACCGGTTGATGGGTTCGCCGGTGAGGGGATTGCCGTACTCGCTGTATTGAGGCCTCCACAGGAGCCATTGGTCGAGGACGGCGTCGGGCTCGTCGCCGCGCCCGAGGTCCGCGACGCCGGTGAGCCACGTGAACGCGGCGTGTTTGGGGTCGTCCGTGGGGAGGAGGTCCCGCGCGTAGATGACGTGGTCCTTGTCGCGGGCATCGAAGGCCTTTACGTGATCGACAAGAACGATGTCGCTCACCCAGAAGATGCAGCTTCCAAGGAGGAAGCAGACCGGGTCCATGGTGAGGTGTTGGACGATGTCGGTGGTCTTGTAGAGGACGCGCGGGCCGTCCGGCGCGTGGTAGGCGGTCCAACCCGTGGGGAAGTTCTTGTAGACGAGGACCGCGGGATCGTAGGACTCCCAGGCGATGGTGGATGGGATGGGTTCGGTCCAGAGGGCCTGCCCCGTGCGGCCGTCGTGGGCGCGGATGGAGGCATCGATGAGGATGAGGCCGAAGCCCATGTAGTCGATGCCGGGGGGCGGGACCGCGATGGTGAAGTCGAAGTGAAACGCGAGGACGTCCTCGACGCCGTCGTCGTTGAGGTCGCTGGCGGGCAAGGCGTTCTGCGGCGCGTTAGCGAACGAGTCGCCGAACCGGGGCCAAACCCGCTGCTGGAGTTCGAGGCCGTTCTCGATGGACCAGAGGACGTGGCCGTCGCGGCCGCTGGAGGCGACGATCTGGCTCTCGAGCGTGCGGTGGTTGACCTGCTGGACGACGAGGTCGTTGACGGCGTCGCCATCGAGGTCGCCGATCTGGCGGGCCCACCGATAGGTCTCGGCGTTTTGGCGAGGCGCATCGGGAGCCGGTGGCGTCTCGAGCGCGTCCAGGGTTCCCAGGGGGAGGCCGCCGGCACGTTCGTAGAAGGATAGGAAACTGAGGCGGAGGGCGCGTCCCGCGTCGGGCGAGGACCAGTTCGGCAGGAACGCGTCCAGCGGGTCTTTCCAGGCCCGGGGCAGATCGGGTTCGGCGACGTCCTCGCCGCTTGCGGTGGCCGAATCGATTGGTTCGAGAGCGGTTGTAAGGTCCGTCGGCAGAATCGGAAGGGCGGGAGCGGCGGCCGCGCCGGGGGTCAGCGCGAGTAGCCCGACCACCAGGAGGGCGGAGTTCATGGCCTCAACTTCCGGCCGGCAATCGCGTAGGCGGCCCCAAGGGAGACGACGGTGACCCCGCCGAAGGCGACCCAGCCTGTGGGGAACCCGCTCGGCGTTTCGGTGTCCACCTCTTCTTCCTCAGCGCTCGCGACGTAGCCGGCGGGCTTGGCGGCCTCTTCCGGGAGGGCATCGAAGTAGCGTTGCGTGGCGGGCGAGTGTTCGCCGACGAGGAGCGACGCGTCGCCTTCCTCGTACTCGGGGATGCCCCAAAGGAGCCGTCCTTTGGTGCCTTCGAGGCCGTAGGCCTGGCTGTAGACTCCGCCGCCCGCGTCCGTGCGGCCGCCGAAGTCTAGCACGGCGAGGCTCGAGTAAGCGAACAGGTCGTTCCCGGGTTGTCCATCGAGTTCCACGGGGAGGGTCGTCATCTTGGGCGTGATGAGGAACGCGTTGGAGGAGGGAGCGCTGAGGAGCCGGCGGGACCACAAGGGGGCCGAGTCGGTGCCGTCGTAGGCGGTGCCCCAGACGTCGACGAGGTCCCCTTGGAGCAGAAAGTAGTCGTCGGTCCCGTCGCCGGTGAGGTCATCGGCGCGGGTGGGGACCATGAAGGCGCCGACCGTGGTCGTGGCGGTGAGGTCGGCTCCGTCTCGGCCCGCGATCCAAGTGACGTGGTGCACGACGGTCTGGTCCGCCAGGAATTCGGGGTCGTCGAGCCAAAAGTCGGCCACGTCGTCGTCGTCGAGGTCGAGCAGGCCGCTGGCGGCGAGGTTGCCGACGCCGTACGCGAGGTCGATTCCGGACACGATCGTCTGGCGGGTCCACAGAGTGTCGCCGGTGTTTCCTTGGAGGGCGGAGAGATCGAGGCGCGTGTAATTGACGAACGTGTCGAGGGAGTTGCCGCGGATGGTGATGAGCTCGTTGCCGCCGTTGCCGTCGATGTCGCCCACGGGTTGCAGGAGGAGCGGCACGGGTTCGCGCACGCTCCAGAGCTCGCTGTGGTCGGGGCCTTGACGGACCGACGTTACGGTCTCCTCCAGGATGAGTTCTTGCAAGTCGCCGTAGAACGTGTAGAGCGCGTAGTCGCTGGCGCCGTCGCCGGTGACGTCGCCGAGGGCGGCCACGGACGCCGGGAACATGAGCTCTGCGTGATCGGGCTCGGGGTAGAATGAGTAGAGGACGTCGCCCGTGGCGCCGTCGAGGGCCAAGAGCCGCGTGGCGGCGCCTTGGAGGGCCCCGGGCGGCTTGACCAGGTTCGTCAAGTAGAACTCGTACGTGGTGAAGACAGCGTCGGGCACACCGTCCGCGTTGAGGTCCCAACAGCAGGGGAGGGAGGTGATGCTGTTGGGGTCGGCGTGGGAGAAGACGAGGACGAAGCGGTCCGTCTCGGGCTGGAACGTGTCCTCCTTCCAGAGTTCCGTTCCGTCGACGAGGTCGACGCCGGCCGCCCACTCGTCGGCGCCGCGGTACGCCACGTATCCCAGGTACCCGACCTGGGGCAGGTCGAACGAGTCGCCAGCCATGACCCAGCCGATGCTTCGAACGATGAGGCCGGGTTTCGTGGCGGGTGGGAGGACATGGACGCCGAGGTCGGGAGGGACCTGGAGGAGGGGAACGAGGAAGGCGTTCTTGGCGGCATGCTGGTAATTGAACCCGGCCTCTTCGAGGCCCTCCCCGGGCTCCTGCGTGGAGGGCGCGCCGGGCGGGACGCCCTTGGTGTAGTGCCAAAGAGGGTTGCCGGTGGCGGAGTCGACGAGGAAGTAGTCGTGGAAGATGCTGCCGGGGTACGGCACGTCGGACACGATGTGTTCGTACACGAGAACGTCGAAGGTGCCGGCGTCGTTGGGGATGGCGCCGAGGACGAAGTCGTTGATGCAGCCGAGGATGGACGAGGCCGGGATTTCGTCCGCCGGCGGTTCTAGGCCGGTGCGGACGCCGAAGGGCTCGTTGAGCGGCATCATCCAGACGTCTTCGAGGGTGGCTCCGTCGATGACGCGCAACTTCTTGGGCAAGCCGCAGCGGTTGCGCAGCGGGTTGGGGTCGCTCGTGCAGCCGTCCCTGTCGACGCAGGTTCCGTCGAGAATAAGTTCGTCGATGGCGTCGCCGGTGACGTCGCCGGCGCGGTAGTACCGGTACGTCCATTCGACCGTTTCGTCGTTGGGGCCGGACAAGGGTTCGGCGCCGGGGATGAGCCCCGACTCCTCGAGGTAGCGTTCGAAGGCGGCCGCTTGCTGGATTGGCGGCGCGCCCTGGATCGAGAGTTCAATCAGGTCCTGGATGGGATCGTCGAGAGGGGTGGGACCCTGGGGGAGGGGGACAGGTGCGGGGACGGGGCTCGCGGCGCCCGGGACGTCGGCAACGGATTCTGACGGGTGCGGAAAGGGCAGAGCCGAACCGAGCCCAGCGGCGAGGCCGCTCAGGGTGGACAACGCAATGATTGCGTGGAGGAACGTCCTTCGCATCCTATATACCACCTGTCCCCCAGGGACGACGTGAGGCCGGCGGGGAGGGTATTAGGGAGATTGGATGGAGCGTCTAAGTGGGGCCGGGCAATCCACCTAGGGAAGCCGCTACGATGGGCAGAAGTCCGGCCAATGAAACCCGTAGTTGCAGATTTCCTTGGTTACGGTCCAAGTGTCGATGTGGTAGGTCCATGTGGTGGTGGTAGAAGCGGGAGCATCGAGGTCGAGGCGAATCGTGTAGGGTCCGCGGATGAGCATGAAACCTTCGAAATCGGTTTCCCAGCCCGTCAGTCCGTAACTCTCCACGCGGGTCGTGTTTCCTTCAGGATCAATAAGTCGTATGGTCCCGAAGGGCGCCCCTTCCATGCGGTCGTCAAGGTTGTACGATTGGACCAAGTTGAAGTCTTGGCGGCGTGGCGACCATTGGGATTCCCCGCTGGAGGCGCCGACGGGCACGACGACATCGACGTCGAACGCGGAAAACTCCCACAGTTTAGGTCTCACGTACGGAAGGAGGAAGCCGTCCGTGACGTTTTCGAGGCTACCGTGGGGGCTCATGCAGAGATTGAAGTCGCCATGGAAAAGGTATGGGGGTTTCCCCGTCGTTGGCAGGTGAAGAAGTCCCTCAGGTTGGTTCCTGGGAGGGTTGAGCCGGAAAGACTGGAGAACGCCTTCCGAATCGATAACTGTCACGGAAAGTCGTCGGTCTACGGACTGTCCGTCCACTTCGGAAACCATGGGGCAATTCTCACGTTCCGGCATTTGTACCCAGTGAAATTCGAGGACGCTTGGATTTAGGGTAGCGTTGATGATGGCTCCGTCGTCGGGCTGGTTCATGAGGCGAATAACCTTCGGACCAGAATCGGCGATGTCTTCCGAGTCCGATTCGGGGGTGACGCATCCGGCAATCAAGATGGAAATCGTCAGGCATGCGAGCGATCCCCAGCGCGGGACTCGATGGCGGCTGCGCCTTCGCCTCGCGTCGTACAAGTTCAGCATCACCTGAACAAAGGATGGATTGGACCCGGCTCGGTGCCAGGCTTCGCCGCCATGGATGGACGCGGTGGAATGACCGCGAGCCCTACTAATCGGTTCTGGAAGTTCCGGGAGCCCCGCCCGCCGCCGGTCCCGAACCTTTAAGTCGGACCCGCGTGGGGGACGCCGTGGAACAGGCGCCCCTCGGCCCCATGATGGCGCTCGTCGTCGTCCAGTTCTCGTTCGCCAGCCTCGCCGTGGCCGGCGAGTACACCTTGGACGCCGGCGTGCCCCCACTCGCCCTGGCCGCCATCCGCGTCCTCTTCGCCAGCCTCCTCCTGGCCACGATCGCTCTCGCCCGCTTCCACGAACACATTCCGTGGACCGACGTCGCCAAGCTCGCCGGCCTGAGCCTCCTCGGCGTCGTCTTCAACCAGATCCTCTTCCTCGAAGGCCTCGAACGCACCACCGCGATCGACGCCAGCATCCTCATCGTCACCATCCCCGTCTTCACGCTCGCCGTCGCCGTCCTCCTCGGCCGCGAACGCTTCAATCGCTCCCGAGCCCTCGGCGTCACCATCGCGCTCGCCGGCACGCTCGCGCTGCTGCGCGTCGAGCGCTTCGCGTTGGACGACCAAGTCGTCCTCGGGAACATCCTCGTCATCCTCAACTGCCTCAGCTACAGCTTCTACCTCGTGCTCGCGCGCGACATCCTCCAACGCTACCGCAGCATCCCCGTCGTCGCCTGGACCTTCCTCTTGGGCGCCCTCCTCATGGTCCCGCTCGGCACGCCCGACTTCGCCGACGCCCGCAACGCCGGCGTCTTCACGACCGGCGTCGGCCTGGCCCTCGTCTGGATCATCCTCGTGCCCAGCGTCGTCTCCTACTCCCTCAACAACTTCGCCCTCAAACGCCTCCACGCGAGCACCGTCGGCGCCTTCGTCATGCTCCAACCGCTCTTCGGGACCCTCATGGCCCTTGCCGTGCTTCCCGGCGAACACCTCGACGTCCGGACCGCCATCGCCGGCGCCCTCATCCTCGCGGGCGTCCTCGTCGTCGCCCGCAGCGAGGCCCGGACACGCTCGCTCGTAACCGTCAAGCCCATAAACGAAGAGGCCGTCCCCGCCGACCGTGGGCGACCTTAGCCTGAGTCTCAAGAAATCCATCCCTGAAGCCGACGTCAAGGCCCTCCTCGAACAGGCCGACTGGGGCCAAGGCCGCCACACCGCCCACATCACGCAACAGATCGAGGCGAGCGACCTCGTCTTCAGCGTCTGGGACGGCACCAAGATGTGCGCCTTTGCCCGCGTCATCACGGATTCCTCGTTCGTCGTCGTCATCCTCGACTTCATCGTGGAAAAGAAGTACCAAGGCAAGGGCGTCGGCGGCCGCCTCATGAAGGCCATCCTCGGCCACGCCGACCTCATCGGCGTGAAGAAGTGGGTCGTGTTCAGCCCCGTGAACCAGGACTTCTTCGAACAGTTCAACTTCGAGAAGTCGAACGAGGCCATGGTCCGGTACGGCTAGCGTCGAAGCGCCGGGGCCAGTAACTTACGGTTTAATAGCCGGGAGCGGCCCATCCAGGCCTGAATGCCTCGTGCCAAGGCTGGGGCCCGCGCGTCCCCCTACGCCGAAGACAAGGCGTGGTGTTCGTGCCCGGTGGACGCGGCGTTCGGCATTTTCGGCCGCAAGTGGTCCCTCCAGATTGTCCGCAACCTCATCCAGGGCGACCATCACTTCAACCAGATCCTCGAGCATACGAAGGGGCTCAACCCCAAGACGCTGAGCCAGCGACTCAAGGAGATGGAGCGCAGCGGCCTCGTCGCCAAGAAGATCGTCTCCAAGAACCCCGTCAAGATTGAATACCATCTGAGCGAGAAAGGCCACGCGATTCTTCCGGTCCTCTTGAGCATGGCTCGATGGAGCTTCGAGTGGGCGGGCGACGAGGTCTTCCGCAATGGTCGATCGACGCTCACGGTCGAAGAGTGCGTCGAACAGTGGCGGGCGGATCTGCTCGGAAGCCAGCGAGAGCTCGGCCACGGCAAGGCGGGCGAGCTGGCCCGGGCTGCGCCCGGCGAAGAGTCCCCGCCTCGGCGACCAACTTGACCGGGTCGGACCACGTCGCACAATGGATATGGCCTGTCTCTAGAAATAGTCCGGAGGCCCCAGCACGCTTGGGCGCGCTTGCGCGCCGGGTGTGTTTGATGAAAACCATGCATTGGCCAATTGGGCTAGCGTTGTTCTTGATGAGCGTGCTCGTGCCGTCCGTACAGGCCGAGCTGGGTGCCGTAAGTTGTAAAGGCATCATCATCGACGTGAGCGCGGACGGCTGTCAAGGCCGGGACGGGCGCGATGGTCTGGACGCCGAATTCGACGGCCAGGACGGCGTCGACGGCCGGGACGGCGAGGTCGGCTGCAGCGGCACGGGTTTCTCGCTCAATGGCTGCACTGGCGGCGACGGCGGAGATGGCGGTGACGGAGGAAGCGGAGGCGACGGAGGCGAAGGCGGCGACGGCGGCAAAGGCTGCAGTGGCACGGTCATTACCGTGGGCGGGTGCAAGGGCGGCGATGCCGGCGACGGCGGCGACGGTGGGGACGGCTGAATGACGGCAACGGCGAGGTGAACCACAATGCTCGAATCCACTGATCGAACGCGAAGCAAGGTCGTTCGGATTGCGACCATCGCCACGGTTGGGGCCATCGTCCTTCTTTCGTTCGCACCGACAACGAACGCCAACCCGGCGGCCTGGGCCGCTGCCGGACTCATAGTGGCGGCAGCCATCGGCTACTGGCAGGTCTGCTCCGACCACCCCGAGTACTCCTATTGTCCGGGTGACGCGCCGGCCGCCTTCGACGGCGGCGACGGAGGCAACGGCGGAAACGGAGGCGAAGGATGTAGCGGCACGGTCGTCGCGGCTGGAGGTTGTGAAGGCGGCGAAGGCGGCAACGGCGGAGAGGGTGGCGAAGGCTCGAACGGCGGCTCCGACGGCGACGACGGGGACGACGGGCACGACGGCGGTCCATAAACCGCCGTGGGCCCCTGGCCTCCGGTTTTCGGGCGCGAACCTATCCGTACGCCAACCGCAGCCCGCGCTTGGCGAGGTCGCGTTTGACCATCCACCCATAGAAGAGGCCGAGCGCGACGCCTGAGAGGTGGGCGAAGTTGCCGACGCGTCCGGCTCCGCTGAAGGCGCCCAAGAGGTCCATGGCGACGAAGAAGAGCCCGCCGGCCCAAATGGGGATGGGGACGGGCAGCGGGAAGATGACCATCTTGCTGCGCGGCATGAGCATCACGGTCACGGCGAAAAGGGCCATGAGAGCGCCTGAGGCGCCGAGCGCGGGCACCACCTCGCAGCGGCCGGGCGCGCACCGGCCGAGGTGGTC
>CAYVGY010000064.1:0-1042 GCA_964451065.1 uncultured Halobacteriales archaeon | reverse complement strand
GCTCGTACTGGCTGAGATAGTACTCGAGTTCGACCTGGGCGACGCCGGAGACCGCGCCGGTGATGAGAAACAGCGCCACGTAGCGTGTCGTCCCGACAATCTTCTCGATGGCGGGGCCGAAAAAGAACAGGAACAGGCCGTTGAAGAGCAGGTGTGGCAGGTTCGAGAGGGAATGGCTGAGCGTGCTCGTGACGAGCGACCAGGGCCGGTACATCCAGTCGATGTCGACGGTGAAGAGGTAGAGGTACGTGTCCGTCCCGCGCGCTTGGAGGACGGCGACTTCCAGGACGTAGACGGCGAGCATCGCGCCGAGCAACGTGTACGTGGCGAACGGCTTCGCGGGGCGAGGCGGGCGCGGTCGGTAGGAGCCCCCGTAACCAATGGAACTTGGCGTGTAGCCCATGCGCGGCGCGGCGGCAAGGCCGGCCCGGGTTTAAACCTGAACCCGAGCGCGGCCTCTTTCTGGCGGCTCCGGGTTGCCTAACGCCGGTCGAGCTCCCACCACAACCAAGCGCTGTATTCGTAGTCGGGAATGCCGTTGCACCCTCCCCCAGGTCCGACGGCGGTCACCCCAGTGCAGTAGTGATACTCGGGACCGTGGATTCCTACGCAATAGTATGAGCTTCCGGACATTCGTGTCCAGGCGCCCTTGCAGGAGCCGCCGGAAATGGCGCAGGTCCAAATCGTGCCCTGATTCGTGTCGTCATTCCATGAGCCCGCGTAAACGATGCAATCCTTGTCGAGGACGCCGACCCATGCCCCTTGGACCTCGAATTCCGCGTCAGGCGTCTTGTCCTCCACCGTGGACCAGGCGGTGGCGACCGGCGACACCAAGGCGGCCAACGATAGGCAGGCGAGCAATCCTCGGACGAGCGTCCTAGTGAGCATGAACGGTCTGCATAGGGGGGATGTTGAATGCCTTTGGGGCGAAACGGGCTGTAACGGCCGGCGCGGGACCAGAACCGGATGAAAAGGTCCCGATGGCGGGTCAGGGTTGGGGGGAGCTAGCATGTAGGTTTTCCGCCCGGCCTTCAAAAGCTGC
>CAYVGY010000063.1:0-16956 GCA_964451065.1 uncultured Halobacteriales archaeon | reverse complement strand
GTGCGCTCCAATTCGTGAAGGAGTGTCGTCAGGAGGCGGGCCCCGGACGCGCCCAGGGGGTGGCCGAGCGCGATGGCGCCGCCGTTCACGTTCATCCGGTCGTGGCGGACGCCGGTCTCCTTCATCCACGCGAGGGGGACGCTCGCGAACGCCTCGTTGCACTCCCACAGGTCGACGTCGTCCGCTTTGAGGCCGGTCTTCTTGAGCAGTTTCTGGGTGGCCGGGATGGGGCCCGTGAGCATGATGGTGGGGTCGACGCCGGCCACGCTCATGGCCTTGATGCGGGCGCGTACGGGGAGCCCCATCTTCTTGGCGCGCGCCTCGGTTGTGATGAGGAACGCGGCGGCGCCGTCGTTGATGCCGCTCGAGTTGCCCGCGGTGACCTTGCCGTTGGGCTTGAACGCCGGCTTGAGCGAGGCGAGCTTCTCGAGGTTGGAGTCCCGGCGGGGGTGCTCGTCGGTGCCGAAGACGAGCATGCGGCCATCATCCTGGGCGACGCTCACGGGATGGATTTCGCGTTCGAAGCGCTTTTCGTCGATGGCGCGGATGGCGCGCTTGTGGGACTCCAGCGAGAACGCGTCGAGTTCTTGGCGGGAGATGTTCCACTGGTCGGCGATCATCTCGGCGGAGAGGCCTTGGGGGATAATCTGGTAGGCGTCCGTGATGGACTTGGGGACCTGCTCCGGAAGCTGGTCCGTCGTGATGGGGACGCGCGTCATGGACTCGACGCCGCCGGCGATGATCACGTCGTAGTAGCCCGAGGCGACGCTGGCCGCCGCGAAGTTGACGGCCTGCTGGCCCGAGCCGCACATGCGGTTGATGCTGACCCCCGGCATGTCGATGGGGAAGCCGGCCGCCAGCGCGGCCTGGCGCGCGATGTTGGCGCCTTGGTCGCCGATCTGGGTCACGCAGCCGAGGACGATGTCGTCCACCTGCTCCGGCTTGATGCCGGTGCGTTTCACGATCTCGCGCAGGACCTCGGCGGCCAAGTCGGTGGGGTGGACGTTCTTGAGGGCCCCGTTGCGGCGGCCGACGGCGGTCCGGACCGCGCCCACGATGACGGCTTGTTCGGGCATCACGTGGCCATCAAGGGGCCGACTTGATTAGGGTTTCGTAACCCCGGGCCAAGGCGCCTTCACTTCCGGCGACGCGCGACGGCAACAGCGGCGAAGCCGGCCGCGAGCACCAGTAGGGCACCCGGACCCGGCGAGTCGCCGCCATCGGACTTCTTGGACAATGAACACTTGGAACCCCTCGAGAACGTGATCACGATGTCTACGGCGCCCTTGTCTTTGCCGGCGACGCCCGGGCCGACGCAAGCGGGGTTGTCGAGGCCCGTCACGCTCGTGACGGCGTAGCCGGGGGGCGGCGTGAACGTTCCCGGGTCGCCTCCTTTGTCCGGCTCCTCGGTGTGGAGCAATAACGTGTGGTCGTCGCCGGATTTGGGGGAGACGTACTCGTAGTAGCCCGCGATGGTGATCACGACGGGATCACTCGACGAGACGCTTCCCTCCAAGCCGTCCATCGTCATGCCGGTGAATTGCGCGTTGTCGGCGCCGTCGCCGTCGAGCTTCACGTCCTTGCCGCTCTCCTCGAACCCCTGCTCTATGGTGCCCTCGTATTGGGCCTTGAGGGCGTCCGCCTCGTCGAAGGACACAGTACCGTCGCCATCCGTGTCGGCATCCGAGCGGGGTCCCTGGGCGTCCGATCCGGTGAGGGTGATGGTCATGGCCACGTCCGCCTGGTTGAGGTCGGGCATCGTGAACACGGATTCTTGCGTCTCGGCCGCGTGGGCGGTGGGAAGGACGACGGCCGCGATCACGAGGGCAAGGGGGGCGACAAGGCTGGATTTCATGGGTTCTCGACCTGGCCTCGAAGGCCGGTTCGACCCAATTCCCTCAGGGCCTTAAGCGTTCCGGAAGGGGTGTTGGATTGGGCGGGCGAAACGACGTGGCCAGGTTTGGACGGCCACGATTGCCAGCGCTACCAGCGTGAGAATGGCGGGGGCCCCTGGCGTCGCTTCGGTGGCGGGCTCGCCGAACTCGACGCTGAAGGAGGCCGCACTCTTCTTGCCGTTCACGGTGCGCTCACCGGCCGAGAGCTGGGCGCCGGCCAAGCCGTTGTGGGACAGGATCGCAAAGCCGGGCGGCGCAGCGATGGTCGCAATCGATAGGTTGCGAGGTTCCAACTCCGCGTCTGGGACGACGGCGCGGAAATACAAGGGCCCGTCGTCGGCGAGGAGTTCGAAAGTCACGGTGGCCCGCATATCTAGGATAAGTCCGCCGCGCCCAGCGACGGGGCCGGTGAGGGCGTCATGCGTCAGGTTCTCGATGGCAATCGTGGCGACGGGGCGATCGTCGAGCGTGAGGCCGGCGAAGGGTCCGCTGGTGAGGTTGAGCGCCGTCTCGCGCAAGGATGACAGGAAGGCCTCGGCTTCTGGGGCCGACACATCGCCGCTCTCATCTGCGTCGGCCGTGCCTCGGAGGCGGGCCTCGTCGTCGTCCATGGCGGCCAGCGTGTTCTTGTAGGTCAGGCGGTGCGATGCCTCGAAGAGGTATTGGCTGGCTTGGTCGACGGTGGCGGCTGCCCGCGGGGCGCAGAGGAGCACGAGAAAGGCGGCGAGCGCAAAGCCAAGGAACCGGCCCATGTCGTGGACGGCCGCGGCGAGGGGCGGCGGAAGTAAATGGTTTCCGACGAACCCCTAGCTGAGGCCCTTCACGCCCACCACGCGGACCGGCTGCGGTGCCGTTGGCTCGGCCACGTGAGGGCGCGCCTCGTCGGGTTTCTTGTGAAGGGGGAAGAACGAGGGGATCACAAGTAGGGTGACGACGAAAATGATGGTGATGGCGACGGACGTCGCGATCATGGTCTTGCGGACGCTGAGGTCCTGGATGCCCATGAAGATGAGGAAGGGCCCGACGGTAGTGATCCACGAGAAGAAGATGGCCTTGCCCGTCGTGCTGAGGACCTCGCGCATGTCGCGGACCTGGACGTAGCTCCAGATGAGATGGACGGCGTAGTCGGTCCCGAGCGCGATGATGAAGATGGTGGGGATCACGAGCGTGATGGCCATGCCGACGTCGAGCTCGGGCAGGA
Organism: uncultured Halobacteriales archaeon; assembly: GCA_964451065.1. GTDB lineage: Archaea > Thermoplasmatota > E2 > JACPAO01 > JACPAO01 > CAYVGY01. The sequence continues at coordinate 13,860 of CAYVGY010000063.1, read as the reverse complement.
GTCCCAGCCACCACGCCGTGGTCGCGAGAGAGATGAGGCCGACGGCGGCCACGGCCTTGAAGCTGCGGAAGAACGGGATCACGATGAGCATGAGTCCGATGGTGGCCGCGGTGGCCATGTAGAGGACCCAAGGCACCTCTTTCTCGACGAAAAGGTAGTTCGTGGCGGTGTTCCCGACGAAGGCCACCTGGATGTCGGCCGGTTTGGATTTGCTGGCGTTGCCGATGGCGTCCCAGACCTGGCCCCAGACCTCTTTCGCTTCTTCGAAGGTGGCGGCGCGGACGCTGAACGTCATCACGCCCAGCGTGTAGCCCCCCTCGGGTCCGTTGGTGAAGATGGATCCCAGCTCGCGCACGGGGCTCGCATAGAGCGCGTCGAACTCGGCCTTGATCGCGCTCTGCGTCGTCGGGTAGGTGCCCTTGACCGTCCTCTCCTTGGCGAGGTATTCCCCGGCGCCCCGAGGCCCGTCCTTGACCGTGAGCCACGTCTCCATGAGGAAGGGGATGGTGCGCAGCGTGTCGGCGATGACGCGTGGCTGCTTCTTGAGTTCCTTCTCGATGTCTCGCATGTATTGGTGGGCTGCGGGGTTCGTGAGGTCGCCCTCGAAGCTGATCACGTTCGCCTTGACGTCAGGCTGGGGCTGGTCATAGAACCACTTGAGGCCCTTCTCGTGTTCCACACGCACAGGGTCGGTGCGCAGGTAGTTGCGGCCGGGGTCGCCGAAGGCCTCGTTGTAGAGGTTTTGGCTTGCCACGGTCCCAATCACGGTCACGATGAGCACGGCGGCGATGACGGCGACGCGGCCCTTGCTCACCCAGGACGCGATGGCAGGGACCAGGCGGGACGGCTTGAACGAGGCGCCCATGCGGTCGGTGGTCGGCCAGAGGGTGAGCGCGGCGGGGATGAAGGTCATCGAGAGGAGGTAGATGACGCCCATGGCGATGGCGGCCAAGGCGCCGAATTCGGCGATGAGTTTGCTCGGCGAGAGGACCATCACCACGAGGCCAAGGACCGTCGTCGCGGTCCCGATGAAGAGTGCGAGCCCCGCGCGGCGGCCAACCTCGCGGAAGGCGTCGTCGTTGCGCAGGCCCTTCGCCTTGTGCTCTAGGAACTCGTTGACGATGTGGATGGAGTAGTCGATGCCGACGCCCATGATGAGCGGTAGCAGGGTCAAGTTGAGCGGGTTGAGGGCGATTCCCATGTAGCCTTCGGCGCCGTAGGTCCACAGGACGCCGATGGCCAGGCTCGAAAAGGAGATCAGCACCGCGCCGAGATTGCGGAAGGCCAAGAAGAGGGCCCCCAGGATGAAGCCGCCGATGAGGGGCAGGAGTCGCGAGAAGTCCTCCTTGACGAGTTCGCTCGAGTGGGCGTTCGCCACCGGAAGTTCGACGGTGAGGCGGGGAAAGTTGTCGCCGGTAAAGACCTGGTAGGCCTCGTCGGGGTTGGTCTCGGCCCACGCGAGGTAGGCGTCGCGGGCCGCAATCGCGCGACGGCCAATCTCGGCGGTGGAGGCTTCCTCATCGGCGGCCGGCATGAGGAGCTGGGCCGTCGTGTGCCATCGTGGACTTACGAGGGCGTCGATGGCCGACATGATGGCGGTGGTGGCGGTCGAGTGGACGCTGCGGTACGCGAGCTCGCCCGTGGGGCTCGTGTCGGGCAGGTTCCAGGCGCTGTCGGGGGCCGGGTTGTCGCCGTCGGCGCCCGCGATCGTCCAGTTGATGAGCTTGAAGAGGTCCGCCACGCCGATGGAGCAGCAGATGAGGGGGTCCTCGGCGCGCATGAACTCGACGGCCTGCGCGACCGCGCGGATGTAGACCTCGTCCGTGATGTTGAAGTGGCTCCGCGCGTCGTAGCTGTTGGGCAGCCTCGCCGCGAGTTTTTCGCGGTTGTCCTGCGTCCATTTGGCGCCCTTCTCGTCGATGTGGAACTGGAGCGTGACCTGCATCGTGAACGCCGACTTGAACTCGGACGTGAGTTGTTGCGCCGCCGTCGTGTTGTAATCGCCGCGCGGCAGAACGTCGGCCACGTCCACGTTCGTGTGCAGTTTCGTGACACCGTAGCCGAGACCGGCCGTCGTCAGAAGGACGATGAGAAGCGTGAGCCCCGCGTACCGGGAGGCGCCGAGCGCCAAGTTCCCAATCGTGTTGGACAACCACACGAACCGTCGGGGCCCGCCGGCCGAGTGCGTCACTTCAGCGGCGAGCCGACGCGTTCAATATAAACCTTCGCGGGTCGCGCACAGGGCATCGTCGGGGCGTCTTGTCTCATCCGCTAGGGGCGGCTTCCGCGCTCACTTGGACGACGGGCGTGGCCGGCGCTGGCTCCGCGAGCGCCCGGACGGTGACGCGAGGCTTGGACTTGGCGTTGACCCAGAACCGCATGGCCTCCGTCATGGCGTCGCCGGTGGAGTAGCCGAGCTCCACGGCCTTGGCGCGGAAGGCCCGGTAGGAGTCCATGTCGAGACCCCGGACCGTCTTCGTCATGGTCGTCATTGGCATCCCGACACCTCAGAGGCCCCGCGTTTACTATTTGGCTTTCGCTTTGCGTTTCCGCGCCGGCGACCCGTTCGTGGAGGAAACCCTAAAGGACCCGCCGGGTTGGTTTGGCGCATGGCGGCGCGCATCGACGCCTGGCAGATCCCGACGCCGTTCCCGGTCGGTGCCGTGAACGCATACCGTTTGCCCGGCCGGCGCCCCGCCTTGGTGGACGCGGGTCCGCGGACCTCGGAGGCCGCCGCGGCGCTGCTGGCCCTTCTGGAGACGAACCCGGTCGAAGTGCTCGTCGTCACCCACGACCACGTCGACCATGCGGGACTCGCCCGAACGCTCCAACGCGACCACGGCGTCCGCGTGCTCGTGCACCGGACCGAGGCGTCCCCGCTGCGCCGCTGGACGACGGATGCCGCGGCCCGGGAAGCAGACTATGAAGCGGGGCTGCGGGCAGCCGGCGTCCCCTCCGAGCAGCGCGAACGCATGCGCTACGGCGGCCGCAAGTACGACGCGTGGGGCGACGCCGTCGAGGCCGACGAGACGTTTGCAGGCGGGGATCGCCTGCTGCTGGGCGACTCCCAGTTCGACGTGGTCGACGCCCCCGGGCACACGGCGGGAAGTTTCCTGCTGACGGACGGCGCCGACACGTTCAGCGGCGACACCCTGCTTGAGCACATCACGCCAAACGCGGTGAGCGTCCGGGCCAGCGAACGCGGCGCCCTCGTCGACTACGTGGCCACGCTCGGACGCCTCCACCAGCGCGACTGGGGAACGGTCCACCCCGGCCACGGCCGCCCGTTCCAGGACGCGCAAGACGTGATCCGCAAGGGGCTCCTCCACGCGCGCCGTCGCCAAGAGCGGGTCCTGCGCGAACTCCGGCAAGGCCCCTCCACGGCGTTCGAGATGGTGGCCCGGCTTTTCCCACGCCTGCCCAAGGGAGAACTTTTCCTGGCCGTGAGCGAGGCCTTGGGGCACCTCGAATACCTTCGCCACGATGGGCGCGTCCGCGCGCGCTCGTCGCTCGACGTGGACCGCTACGAGCTGGTCGACGCCACCGTTGCCGACGCTTAATAACGGGGATGGTCTTCGCCGCATCGTCGATGCCTGCCCGCATCCTCGACGGACGCGCCCTCGCCCAACGCGTCGAATCCAGCGTCCGGAAGGCGGTCGAGGCTCACCGGCGGGAGCAGGGGATGCCTCCCCAACTCGACGTCGTCCTCGTCGGGGACGATCCTGCGTCGCACGTCTACGTACGGCGCAAACAGGAAGCCTGCCAACGGGTCGGCATCGCCGTGAAGGTCCATCACCTCGAAAAGGAGTCGACAACCCAGGACGTGGGCCACCTCCTCGACTCGCTCAACTGGGACCCCATGATCCACGGAATCCTCCTCCAGCTGCCGCTGCCGGGCGGTCTCGACCCTTCCCCGCTCCTCGAATCGATCAACCCGGCCAAGGACGTCGATTGTTTCCATCCCGCCAACCTCGGGCGCGCCGTCCAAGGAACCGGTACGCTCCTGCCCGCCACGCCGCGCGCGGTCCTGCGCATCCTCGACGAAGAGCACGTCCGCCTGGAGGGCGCCCACGTCGTCGTGGTGAACCACAGCAACCTCATCGGACGCCCCCTGGCCGCGCTGCTCCTCCAACGCAACGCGACGGTGACGGTCTGCCATAAGTTCACGCGCGACCTTGCCTCGCAGACGCGCCAGGCCGACGTGTTGGTGACCGCTACCGGGGTCCAGGGCCTCATCGGCGCCTCGCACGTCAAGACCGGCGCCGTGGTCATCGACGTGGGCATCGCCCGCGACGGCGACAAGTTGCGTGGCGACGTCCGCTTTGAAGAGGTTGCGCCGATCGCGGGGGCCCTTACGCCCGTGCCGGGCGGCGTGGGACCCATGACCGTGGCCATGCTGCTCGAGAACGTCGTCGCCGCCGCCCAACTGCAGCGCCGGCCCGGAGGAGCGTCGTGAGGGCGCTCGTCACGGGGGCCACCGGTTTCATCGGCGGCCACGTCGCCCTTCGCCTCCTTCGCGACGGCTGGCGCGTTCGTGTGCTCGCCCGACGCCCCGAACGGGCCGCGGCGCTACGGGGCGCCGGCGCGGAAGTCGTGGCGGGTGACGTGGAGGACGCCCAAACCCTCCCAGCAGCGATGCACGGCGTCGATGCGTTGTTTCATGCCGCGGCCAGCGTCGACCTCGTGAAGCCGGACCGCAACGCCATCCTCCGGACGAATGTCGAAGGCACACGGAAGGTACTGGCGGCCGCCCAAGCGGCCCACGTGGGGCGCGTCGTGTACTTCTCGAGCGTCGCGGCCATCGGGCGCCGGCAGGAGACCGCGGACGAGACCGTCTGGAACGATGGCCGCTACTTGGGCCACTACGAAGAGTCCAAGCACAAGGCCGAGCAGGTCGCCCTCGAATTCGGGCGCAACGGCCTCGACGTCGTCCACGTCCTCCCTTGCGTGGTGATCGGCCCCGGCGACCCCAAGACCGGCGCCTTCATCAAACGCTATCTCCGTCGAAGAATCCCGGCGGTCCCGCGACGCGACGGCGCCGCCAGCTACGTCCATGTCGACGACCTCGTCGACGGCGTCCTCCTGGCCTTCAAGAAGGGACGCCCAAACGAGCGGTACATCTTCAGCCAGGTGACCTGGACCACGAGCGACCTGCTCCGGGAATTGGAGAACGCCAGCGGCGTCCCCGCCCCACGCCGCATCCCCGTCGGGCTCGCGGTGGCTCTCGCAGGGCTGGAGGAAGCGCGCGCCTTCCTTTTGCATCGCCCCCCCGCCGTGTCCCGGACGGCGGTCCGACTCGCGACGCAGCGGTTCGGCTACTCGAGCGCCAAGGCGCGACGCGAGCTGGGCTGGGCTCCCCACGATTTCCACCAACGCTTCCGTGACACGGTAGCCTATTGGCAAGAGGAGGTCCAGAAGTCTGGATAAGGCGACTCGACGCCGTCCCAAGCCAACGAGCCGGGGTAGCGGTTCGCACGCCGTGGTGCTGCTGCACGGCGTGCTCGGGCAGGGGTTCGTCTACTGGAACCTCATCAAGCGTTACCTCTCCAGCGACGCGCTTCATTTTCACGAGGTGCGACTCCCCTTCTTCGGCTTCGGCGACCTTCGCGAGGCTGCCCGCCACCTGGACCGTGAGGTGGACTGGATTCTGACGGAATGCGCGGAGGAAGCGCCCGGCCACCGCGTCGACATCATCGCGCACAGCGCCGGTGGCCTCGTCGCGCGTCACTTCATCAAGTTCCTGGGCGGCGGCAAGCGCGTCCACAGCCTAGTGACGCTAGGCACGCCGCACCACGGCACGTACACGAGCGCCCTCTTCCCGCTCAACACGGTGGCGCGCCAGACGCTGCCCGGCAGCGAGTTCTTGCGTCAACTCAACACGGGGGTCGACACGCGGGAGCCTGTGCATTACACGAGCCTCTGGAGCCGCACGGACGGCGTCGTCATCCCCTCCTGGAGCGGGCGCCTCAAGGGAGCGCGCAACGTCGAGGTGAAATTCCTCACGCACTGGGGGTACCTGTGGGACCGAAACGTCTACGGGGCTTTGCGGGAGGCCATTGACCACGAGCCGTCCTCGTACCCGCATTATGGCGAGCATCCGGTGAAGAAGCCCCGGCGGCGCAGGACGTGATTCGTGTCACTGGCCGCCGGCCGCCGTCGCCGCGCCCATGTGGGCCGCGAGCGCCTTGCTCTTGTAGTATCCATAGCTGGCGTAGAGCACGAGGCCGACGCCGAACCACAGCAGGAAGACGAGCCACGTGAGGGCGGGCAGGAACAACATGAGGGCCAGCGCACCCAACGAGCCGATGCCCGGTAGGAGCCACGCGGGGCCCGGCACCCGGTAGCCCCGCTTGGCGTCGGGGCTGCTGTAACGCAGTACCGTGACGCTGGCGGTCACGAGGAAGAACGCGAAGAGGGTGCCGATGTTGGTGACGGTGGCGACGATGCCGATGGGGACGAGGCCGGCCACGAAGGCGACGACGAGCCCGGTGATGATGGTGGCCACGTACGGCGTCTGGTACCGGGGGTGGATCTTGGCGATGAACTTCGGTAGGAGCCCGTCGCGCGCCATCGAGAAGAAGATGCGCGGCTGGGAGAGGAGGAGCACGATGAGGACGCTGGTGATGCCGGCCACGGCGCTCGCGGCGATGAGGTTGCCGGCCCAGGCGAGGTCCGCGTCGCGGAAGGCGGCGGCGAAGGGTTCGTCCGTGTTGATGTTGGTGTACGGGACCATGCCCGTGATCACGAGCGACGCAAGCACGTAGAGGATGGTGCTGATGGCGAGCGACGCGATGATGCCGATGGGAAGGTCGCGTTTGGGGTTGCGGGTCTCTTCGGCCGTGGTGGAGAGCGCGTCGAAGCCGATGTAGGCGAAGAAGACGAGGCCGGCGGCGGTGAAGACGCCCACGAACCCTTCCGTCTCGTGGAAGAACGGGCGGTAGTTGGTGCCGGTGACGAGGCTCGTGCCCATGATGATGACGAAGAGGATGATGCCGACCTTGACGGCGACGAGGACGTTGGTGACGCCGGCGGATTCCTTGATGCCCACGACGAGGAGGACGGTGACGGCCAAGACGATGAGGACGGCGGCGATGTCGATGACGCCACCTTCCATCGGGCCGGCGGCCCACGCCTTGGGGAGTTCGTAGCCGGAGACGTCGGCCACGAGGCCGCGGATGTACCCGGACCAGCCGTTGGCGACGGTCATGGCGCCGACGGCGTATTCGAGGATGAGGTCCCACGCGATGATCCAGGCGACGAGTTCGCCGATGCCAGCGTACGCGTACGTGTAGGCGCTGCCGGCCACGGGGATCATGCTCGCGAGTTCCGCGTAGGCGAGGGCCGCCAGCGCGCTCACGAAGCCGGCGATGATGAAGCTCACGACGATCGCGGGTCCGGCGTAGTCCCGCGCGGCGACCCCCGTAAGGACGAAGATGCCCGTGCCGATGATGGCGCCGAGTCCGAGGAGCGTGAGCGTCACGGGGCCGAGCGTGCGCTTGAGCCCGGACTGCTTTTCGCCCTGCTCGACCAGGGAGGCGACGGATCGCCGGATGAACAGGCGCCGGAAGCTGTCCGGGTAGTCGGCGCGGTCTCCGCCCGTCACTTCGTCAGCTCCGCGGCTTCGCTCATGGAGACGACGTAATGATCGACCTTGAATTCGAGGACGCGGACCGTGATGCCGCCGCCGGGCAGTGGCGACGGCGTGTTGGTCTTGATGGTGAGCCGCCAGGTTCCGTTGGACGACGCGTCGGGTTCGTAACGCTCCTCGAACTCGCCCGCGGCGTTGTCGTCGGTGGCGCTGAAACGGGCCGGTCCTGGCACATCGGCCAGGCGCTCCAGGAGGGTGATGCCGGCGCCGCCGCCGGTGCCCGTGGCCTCGGCCACCTTGGTGCCGTCGGCCTTCTTGAGCGTGGCCGTGACCTGGTAGGCGGTGCTCTCGCTCCATTCGAGGTGTAGCTTGAACCACGTGACGTTCTCGTAGGGGACGGCGAACGTCATCTCGCGGGATTGGCCGGGTGGGACCGTCGTGCTGGGGGCGCCCCGGATGACGTCGTTGGTGTCGGTCTCAACGTCCGTTTCCCAATCCTTGAGACCGGTCAGGTTGCGCCAATTGGCGAGGATGATGCTCCCGGTCAGCAGGAAGACCGCGAGTCCGACGACGCCCACCACAAGGTTCGGCTTCACGCCCATGGGTCGCGGGTTCCTTCCCTCGCCCTTTGGGGGGCGAATGGGCGCGAAGGAAAGCCTCGGTGCTAAAATACCTTCCAGTCGCCGGTTTTGGGGCCGGGCCCGGTCGGCCTATGGAACGTGGAGTTGCATCGGACGCGGCGTGGGCGCCAGGTTGGTCTCGAGAGGCGTGAAGATGCTGCGGCGGCCGTCGCGGCGGCGCTCGATGATGCCGGCGCCGACGAGCTTGCGCATGTGGAAGCTTACGAGGGCCGGGCTGAGGTTGAGGCCTTCAGCGATCTCGTGGTGGCTGCGAGATCCGCCGGCGACCAAGTATTCCGCGATGCGCTTGGCGGTGGGGCTCTTGGTGGCGCTGAGCACGTCCATCTCGCGGGGCGTGTACGTGCCGCCGTTGGGGAAGTAGCACTTCTGATGGCCGACGTCGCGGATGCCGATGAGTCGTTCCTGGCGGAGCTTCTGGAGGTGATGCGTGGAGGTGCCCCAGGCGATGTCGAGGCGGCGGGCGATTTCGCTGGTGTTGATTCCGGGGTTGGCCTTGATGAGTTCGAAGATCTGGTTGCGGACCTGGTTGTCGAGGACGGCGCTCTTGGCGATGCGGGAGAAGAGCGGGATTGCGGCGAAGCTGCCGTAGCGTTTGAGGGCTGAGGCGAGGAGGCTGCCCAGGCCGAGGAGGGTGAGGGTGGCGGCGCCGATGAGGGCGGACTGGGCGGGTGCGCCGGCCACGGTCGTCGCGGCGGCGCCGAACGTCCGGACGCCTCCAGCCATGCCGGCGTAGAAGCCGTTGAGGATCTCGAGGCCGAGGTCGATGAGGCTCTTGCTGATGGCCGCCACCGGAGCGGTAACGATGCTCAGGAGCGCCGTCGATTGCGCGCCGTCGTCGGAGCGGTCCGCTGCGCCGTCCCGGCCGGAATCGTCGTCGTTGGCGAGCTTGATGGGTAGGTCGCCCAAGGGTTGCTGGGCCTGGTCGAGAAGGCCATTGACCGTCTCGGTGGTCGCATCCGCGTTGGTCTCTGCCGTCGCAATGGTGGCGACGACAACCGCGGCGAGCACCGCGCCCATCGAGAGGAGGACCCTCATAGCGATTCCGCTCGTGCAACCAGGCCGGACGATGTTATAAAACAATTATGGTGAAACCGTTTGAGGAAAGCGGGAATTTGTGCACTCTTCGAGCTTATAGGCGTCGCCCGAACGCTTATCTAACTCGGGCCCCGGTCGGAGCCCGTGCGCGTCGGCATCCTGGACGGCTACGTGGACGAGCCGGCCAACTTCGGAGTGCCCCCGTACATCGCGCCCCAGCCACGATACCTCTATGGGGCGGCGCGGGCGGCGGGCGCCGAGCCGTTCTACGTCACGATTGACCGATACCGGAAGGACGCCGTGGCGCGCGCGAAGTTGCGCACGTGCGATGTCGCCCTCCTATACGCCAGCGCCCTAGTCCCCGGCAAGTACCTGCGTGGGACTCCCATCAACTTCGACGAGGCCCTCCTCGTGGCCAAGAAGAACGCCGGCCGCACAATCCTGGGCGGGGGCTGCGCCGTCTACGGTTTCAGCCAGGGCGGCGGCCTCCGACCCAAGAGCCGCAACGCCCTCAAGCCTTACCTGCTCGGCTTGTCCACCCTCGACACCGACGCCTACCTGTGGGATCTGCTTCAAGGCCGGTTCTCGGCCCGCGAGGCCGCGGGTCAAGCCTTCGAGGAATACGGCGTGGCGCCTCCCCCCTCGGCCTTCGTCGACTACGGCGGAAAGCTCCTCCTGCGCGTCCAGGACGCCCACGGCGAACCGCTCCAACGGCGCCGCACGCTCGACGAGTGGGAACGATTCGCCCAGGCCGGCGCCGCGTGCGCGCGCGAGCATCCCGACTGGCCACATCCCCTCATCGCGGAGATCGAGACCTACACCGGCTGCGTCCGCTACGTGAGCGGCGGCTGCCGGTTCTGCCTCGAGCCGCGAGAAGGCAAACCCCTCTGGCGCGACGAAGACGACATCGCGCGCGAGGTGGGCCTTCTCCACGCGGCCGGAGTCCGCAACTTCCGTCTCGGCGGCCAGACGTGCTTCTTCTGCTACAAGACCGAACAATTGGGCGCCAGCGACCGGCCGCGGCCCAACCCCGCGGCCGTTGAACGGATGTTGGCTGGCATCCGAGCGGCCGCACCCGACCTTCGCGTCCTCCATATCGACAACGCCAACCCGGCCATCCTCGCCACCTGGCCGGACGACGCCCGCGCCATCGCGCGCTCCATCGTCAAGCACTGCACGCCCGGCAACGTGGCCGCGTTCGGACTCGAATCCGTCGACGCACAGGTCGGGCGGGAAAACAACCTGAACGCGACGGCGGACGAGGTGCTCCAGGCGGTGCGGATCCTCAACGAGGAGGCGGGCGCGCGCGGCGACAACGGCATGCCCCACCTCCTTCCCGGCGTGAATTTCATCGCCGGGCTCGCCGGGGAGTCCGGGGCCACGAACGGCGAGAACCTCGCCTTCTTGCAGCGCCTCTTCGACGAAGGCCTCGTCTTGCGCCGCATCAACCTTCGCCAACTCCTGCCGATCACGGGCGGACTCAAGGCCATCACGCCGGCCCAGCACCAGAGGTTCCTCGAATTCAAGCGGCGCGTCCGGGCGGAGATCGACCATCCCATGCTTCGCAGGATGCTTCCGCCCGGGACCGTGCTGCGGGACGTCTGGCTGGAGGCCCGGGATGGGCATACCACTTTCGGGCGCCAGATCGGGAGCTATCCGCTCCTCGTCGGCATCCCCTACCGGCTCCCGTTGGAAGCCTTCACGGACGTCGTCATCACCGACTACGGCCACCGAAGCGTGACAGGGTTCCACGCTCCGTTCCCCGTCAACGCCGCCTCCGAACGAATGTTCGAGTCGCTCCCCCACATCGGGCGGGCGCGCGCAGGCGCAGCGGTCGCCGGCCAGCCGTACGCGGGCGTGGACGCGTTCGCCCGCGAACTCGAATTCACGCCGGGGGAATTCGCCACCCTTCGCCCTCATCTACTCATCTAGGCGGGCGGCGCCTGAGCGAAGACCAGCCCGCAAGGCCGAGGGCCAGGAGGGCCACCCCCGCAACTGGGCCCGGCGCATCCATGCCGGAATCGATGCGCAGGTACGCGGTGGTCCTGTAGACGACGGTGCTCTCGTTGCCGTCGGCCGCGGTTGAGCTGAAGTGGAATTCGAGCTGGAAATCGCCAGGTTGTATCATGCGGGCCGAGATGTTGAACTGTGTTTCCGACTCGCCACCGCCCGGCAACGCGAGTTCCGATGGGAAGTCGAGCTCCAGCCAGTCGGTCGATGGCGGGTTGACGGCCTCTATGGTCAGCCTGGTGGGGGCGTTGGCGGCGTTCCTGACCTTGGCAACGACGACGCCTTCGTCGGCGTCGCCCAGGCGCAGGGAAGTTGGCTCGAAGCGGATCTCGGTCCTCACAACGTAGCTCGTGGGATAGGTCCATCCGTCCTCCGCGGCGACGGATCCCGTCGTGCCGCAGTTCTTCGCGGTGGCGTTCACTCCGTAGTAGAAGGGTTTCAGCGCGGGGGCGCGGTCGCCGATGCTCAGGTTCAGCGACGACGCGAACCGGTAGACGCTGGGGCTCGTCACGGACGTCTGCGCCGTTCCCGAAGCCGGCTCCAAGCTCGCGGCCGCAGCTTCCGGGGCGCGAAGGGTCAACTGCACTTCCACGGGGGGCCGACAGGCGTCGAGCGCGTCCGTCTGGACCAGGATGGGGAGTCCGAAGCGGTCATAGGGCTCCAGGTAGCCGCCCGGGGGCTGGGGGTCTAGGAGCTCCACGTAGAGCGCCTGCGCGGACGGCGCGAGGGCCACGAGCGACACCCAAAGGGTCCATCCCAGGCGGGCCACGGGTGGACGTAGGGGGAGGTTCTCGTAAACGTTGTGGAGGAAGAATTCGAGTGGCGCCCAATCAGCCGGAGGCCTTGCCTTTTGGGCCCCGCCCCTTCTTGGCCGGGGGCGTCTCCTCCGCCACGCGGGCAATCTTGCCGATGGGCTCGACGATGGCCTCGCCGCAGTGGGGGCATTTGGCGGTGTTGATGAGGAGCCCCGGCGGGTAGTCGATGCGGAAGAGCTTCACCCCGCCGATGCCGCCCCTCTCGGCGTAAAGGGCGTGGTCGACGCCGAAGACGAGCACGGACTTGTTCGTGATCACGTGGACGCTGCGCACGTGGCCGTCCACGTTGGGCAGAACCTGTTGGGCGACCCATTGGGGAGCGGACTCTTCCGTCAACGCCGACTCCATTCCTGGGCGCGCCCAAGCCGGCGTCGCATCTAAGGTTTTCGCCCGCAACGAGCGGGAGCCCCATACCTTTTTGAGCCGCGCCGGAGTAGTCGTTCCGGATGTTCTTCTACACGCTTGGGTGGTGGACGGTGGGCCAGACCTGCCGGACGCTTTGGCGTGTCAAGGCGACGGGAAAGACGAACGTGCCGAAGAACGGGCCCGCCATCCTGGCAAGCAACCATTTGAGTTTCCTCGACCATTTCCTGATGGGGTCGGTCGTTCGTCGCCCCATCTTCTACATCAGCAAGGCCGAGCACTTCGAACGGCCGATCCGTCGGCGCCTGTTCAAGGCGTGGGGCGTGATCCCGCTCAAGCGCGGCGCGGGGGACCAGGAGGCCTTCGACCGCTCGGTGGACGTCCTCAAAGAAGGCAACCTCTTCTGTATCTACCCGGAGGGGACGCGGAGCCTCGACGGCAAACTCCACAAGGGCCACACGGGCGTCGCGCGCCTCCACCTCCTGACCGGCGCCCCGATCATTCCTGTGGCGATGATGGGCACCTTCCAGGCCTTGCCCAAGGGCCGCAACCTGCCCCGGTTCAACAAGTGCGGCGTGCGGTTCGGCAAGCCCCTCGAGTTCACGCGCCCAGGGAACCGGGCCGAGGACCGGGCGTCTTTGCGCCGCATCACGGACGAGATCATGCAGGCCATCCGGGCCGAGTCCGGCCAGGACTACGTGGACGCATACCAATACAACCCTGAGGTCAAGGGCCACGCCGGTGCGCTCGACGGCGGCAACGGGGCCAAGCGGGAGGCCGTTTCTGCCAAGCCGAAAGCCTAGGCCGGCGCCGGAGGAGGTCCGCGCCTGGACCCAGTTGGAGCACAACGTACGCTTCTACCGTTTTGTCCAGGCGAGCGTGGGCCGGCTCCTGCGTTGGCTGCTGCGGGCCAAAGGCGTCGGGATCCGCAGCGTCCCGAAGCGGGGCCCCGTCATCCTTGTCCCCAACCACGTGAGCAACATCGACCCCGTGGTCGTGATCACGGTGATGCACCGGCCGGTGTTCCACCTGGCCAAGCACACGCTATTCACGACCCGCGCCCGGTCATGGTTCTTCCAGAAGGTCGGGGGCCAGATCCCGGTGAACCGCTCCGCCAAAGGCGGCAACGAAGTGGCGGTCCAGGCGGCCGTGGCGGCGCTCCAAAAGGGCGCCTGCCTGGCCATCTACCCCGAGGGCGGGCGGAGCCCGGACGGCATCATCCGCAGCGCCAAGCCGGGGGTCGGGCGTATCGCGCTCTTGTCGGGCGCGCCCTGCTATCCGGTGGCGATCGAAGGCACGATGCGGGTCTGGCCTAGGGGGCGCAAGGTCCCCAAGTTCTTCGTGCCGTCCCGCATCCGCGTCGGCAAACCGCGCCAGTACCCCAAGGAGGTGGAGCGCGCCGCCGACC
>CAYVGY010000062.1:1141-17030 GCA_964451065.1 uncultured Halobacteriales archaeon | reverse complement strand
TGCTGACGTACTATCCCCTCGTGTACGAGCAACAGAAGGGCTTCACCGTCCCGATGTTCAAGCCGCTACCGAACGAGGACTGTGTCTCCGTCATGAAACCGTTCGGCGCGTGGGCAGTCGTCGCGCCGTTCAACTTCCCGGTCGCGATCACCATCGGGATGACGACGGGGGCAATCCTCACCGGCAACACCGCCGTCGTCAAGCCGGCATCCGATACCCCGCTCACAGCGTACAGGTTCGTCGAGCTGCTCGAGAAAGCCGGACTCCCCCCCGGGGTCGTCAACCTGGTCACGGGCTCGGGTTCGACGGTCGGCCAGACGCTCATCGACTCGCCCAAGGTCGCCGGCGTCGTGTTCACAGGGAGCCGCGAGGTGGGTGCCAAGGTCCTCGAGAGTGGCGCCAAGCACGGCCGCCCCTCCATCGTCGAGATGGGCGGCAAGAACCCGATCATCGTCACCGCCAAGGCCGACCTCGAGAAGGCCGTCGAGGGCAGCGCCCGTTCCGCGTTCGGTTTCTCGGGGCAGAAATGCAGTGCCGCCAGTCGGATCTACGTCCACCAATCGCTCTACGAAGACTTCAAGACCCGACTCGTCGAATGGACCAAAGAGAACTGCACGGTCGGGATGCCCGAGTCCAAGGAAACCTTCGTCGGCCCGGTCATCACGGAGCGCGCGCACGACAACTTCCTCCAGTACGTCGAGAAGGCGAAGAAAGGAGGCAAGGTCGTGCTGGGGGGCAAATCCGCCGCACGCGGAAAACTCGCGTCCGGGAACTTCGTCGAGCCGACCCTCGTCGAGGGCCTCAAGGACGACCACTGGGTCACCTGCAACGAGCTGTTCGTCCCTCTCGTGGCCCTCTATCCCTTCGCGACGCTCGAGGAAGCGGTCCAGCGCGCCAACAACGTCGAATACGGACTCACGGCCGGCATCTTCAGCGAGGACGCGAAGGAGCTCCAATACTTCTTCGACCACGTCGAGGCCGGGGTCCTCTACGCGAACCGCCGCTTCGGCGGGTCCACGGGCGCCATGGTGGGCGGCCAATCCTTCGGAGGCTGGAAACACTCCGGCTCCACGAACCGCGGCGCCGGGGGACCGTGGTACCTCCTCCAGTTCCTGCGCGAGCAGAGCCAGACCCGCGCGCGGTGAAGCGGTCGAAGTTGCGCCGCTTTACCGATCAGGCTCCAATTGCTCCCCTCCGTCACGTTCAACGCTCTCACGGCGGACACTAAATAGGAGTCCCGACGCGGAGAAAACCCACCCACAGAATTCATAAGTGATGGCCGACGCCGCAAGGCTGACCGCGCGCCTGCGCTGCAGGCCGCGTTGGAAGATTGTGCCCCCATGAATCAAGATGGGTTCCGTTCCTTCGCTCTCGCGTTTGCGATCGTGGGCGTTGTCATCGTCCCGCCAACGTCCCGGGCCGACGGCGCCAACCCGAACAATGGAACCGCCGAACCCACGGGCGCTGCCGATGCGGGCCGGTTCGTCGTTGGCTTCCACGGCGCGCTTCCGCCGCAGCTTATTCCAGGCCTCACCCGATTCGAGGGATCCCTTCTCCGCGTCGACGACCATCTCGGGTTCGCCATCGTCGAGCCAGGCGCCGACCTCGTGGACGCCTTCCTTGAGGCGGCGCAGGCCTGGATCGGCGTCGACTACGTGGTCCCCGATGGTCGAGTTTCAGCGCTGCAGCTTCCGGTTCCCGGCTTCGTCCCCAACGACCCCGAGTACCCCAACCAGTGGGGCCCGCCCGCCATTCACGTCCCCGAAGTCTGGAGCACGTGGCGGGGCGACACCAACATCACCGTCTCGATCATCGATACGGGGATCGACTACACGCATCCCGACCTGGCCGACAACGTCTGCAGCCTCGGCCCCGACTACGTCAACGAAGACGCCGACCCCATGGACGACCACGCGCACGGCACCCATGTGGCGGGCACGGTGGCCGGCGTGATCAACAACGGCGTCGGAGTGGCCGGCATGGGCAACGTCTGCCTCCAGGCCGTGAAAATCCTGGATGCCGACGGATGGGGATACTGGTCCGACCTCGCCAGCGCCATCCGCTGGGCCGCCGACAACGACGCCGACATCATCAGCATGAGCCTGGGGGGTTGCCCGGGCTGCCCGGCTGGGCCGGCCGTCGAGGCCGCCATCCAATACGCGGACGCCGCCGGCGTCCTTATCATCGCTGCCGCCGGGAACGCGCATTGCGAACCCGTGAGTTACCCAGCCGCCTACCCTGCGGTAGTAGCCGTGGCGGCCCTGCAAGCGCCCGGCGACGAACGCGCCGAATTCGGCAGTTGCGGACCCAAAGTGGAGGTGAGCGCGCCCGGCGACCGGATTATCAGCACCGTGCCGTTCTGGTTCCGCGAGTCTGGTTACGAATACTTCTCGGGCACGAGCATGGCGACGCCCCACACGTCCGGCGTCGCAGCCCTTTGGTGGAGCGCGCATCCGGCCGTCACCGCCATGGATGTGCGCTGCGTCCTTTGGCAGAATGCTGACGACCTGGGCGCGCCGGGGCGGGACGAAGGAACGGGGCACGGCCGGATCAATGCGCAGCAGATGTTCCTTGACCCCGCATGTCATCCGACCCCCCCGGAGGCGCCGGCCCTTGAAGGGTTTCAGGGCGACCGGGCGGGCGCCCTGGCGTGGACGACGCCCTTCGCATGGGGCGCGCCACTTTCGGGTTACGAGATCCTGCGGGGACCCGCACCCGACGCTCTGACCCACCTCGTCACCGTTGGCGTGACCAACCACTACCGCGACGGCGACGCGGATCTGGGTTCCACGTACTATTACGCGGTAAGGGGCCTCAACGAAGCGGGCGCGGGCGCCCCGAGCAACGTCGTCAACGTGACCATCCGCGAGGCTCTCGCCCTGCCCTACGTCCTTGGGTTCGAGGAGGGCCTTGATGGATGGGCCGCCACCGGCCAATGGCACGTGGCGACGGACCGGCCGGCCTTCGGCACCCATAGCGCCTACTTTGGCCAGGAACGTGGCGAAGGGCTGGACGACAACACGTACGCCCAGGACCCGTGGTGGGAGGAGCCCGTGTCGGGGACGCCGACTGTCCCGCGAGGGCCCGACGAGCCTCACGTTCTGGCAACACTTCCAAGTCGAGGCCGTCTACGGCGAACGACCGGTTCTCAAGATTGCAACCGAGACGGATCCGTCGACCTTCGTGGAAGTTTGGCGCATGAACTACAAGGAATACGATGGACCCGCCTCCCTGGGCCTCTCTTCCTACGCCGACCAGGTCGTGTACCTCCGCTTCGAATTCGAACCGGACCATGACTCGAATTGGCAGGAGGGATGGTACGTCGACGATGTTCACGTCGACGCGGTTGCCCGCTTGGAATTGCCACCGGCCCTCTATGTGGCCCTCCCGGATCCCCAATCCTATCTTGGGAGCCCATCCTTCACTGTCGGCCTCGCCAGTGATCCCAACGGCGACTTCGACCTCGACGCGTTGGAGCTGGTTCTTGATGACGGGTCGCCAGTCTGGCCGGTGCTCGACGAGTTCTGGGACCACACGTTCGTGGGCGTCGCGACCGGGCCCCACGTCCTCACGGCCACGCTCCAGGACCACGGCGGCCTTGCGGTCGAGCGCCCCGTGAGCTTCCGGGTCGACGCCGAGGATCCGCTCATCGAGCTGGATGGCGACATCGGCAGCGCACCCGTAGACTGCTACGTGCCAATCCAGGGCACGGCCACGGACCCCGGCGGGTCAGGCATCTACGCCATCGAACTCTTCGCGGAGGACCGGCTGGTCGGTGCGGAATACTACGAGCAGGAGACGACGGAGCTGGACTGGACGGTCAACGCCAGCTTCGCAGGCTTCGCGCCGGGCGAGATCGCCCTGCACGCCCGCGCCATCGACTGGGCCTTCCTTCGCGACGACCCCTATGGCAACGACAACGCGACCCCTCCCATCATGGTTGAACTCGGCGCCGATTGCGTCGCACGAACCACGGTTCTGTCGCCGGAGAACGGCGACGTCGTGCGCGGTCGCACGACGATTGAGGCCCGGACCGAGCTACCCGAAGGTGTCGAACAGGCGTACATCTCCATCGCCATCGATGACTTCCTGGTTGGAGATCTCTACGTCGAAGCCTCCGGCAATTGGTCATGGGAGGTGTGGTCGAACTACGTGGGGGATGGCCCGCACGACATCAACATCACGACCTGCCTCGGTGGTTGGGAAGATGACTGCACGCGTACCACGGTTCACGTGATCGTGGATAACAGCCAAGAGTTCGAGTTCGATGGAAGGATTGGCTGTGCCGCTGCCCACGGATTGGTCCGCGTCGAGGACGCCTGCGGCGGAACCACGCGCTTCGGCGTCCCCGTGAGCCCGGGCCCCTTCTTCCTGCGCGTCACGCTCCAATGGGACGGCCCGCCGACGTTCGAGGCGGGTTGGCTCGAGGTTGTCGTCACGCTCGGCGAGGAAACCTGGAGCCAATACGGCTCGGGCGAGGTGACCTTGAACGGATACGCTCAAGGCCTGGGCGCCACCGAGATATTGTCCATCGAAGTGCGACCCTACGGGGGGCCCTACCTGCCCGCCGTGGCCGTGGACCAACCGTTCCACCAGGACGGAAATCTGTCCTACGGCTGGTGACCCTCAGACTGGATGATTGAGAAACATTCACGTCGCCTCCATAACGGCTATCAAACGGCGGAGGCTACAAGGCGTGGGCAACCCCATGCGCCACTCGATGCACCGAGGCTTCCTCACGCTCGTAGCCCTTGTTTCAGTGGCCATGGTCTCCCCCCTCCCCGCAGCCCAAGCCAACCATCCCGCCAACCCCCTCCAGCCGGGCGACGTCGTCACCATCGCGGGCGCAGGATGTACGGTCAACTTCGTCTACGACGGCATCGGGAGCCAGGCCGGCAAGGTCTTCATCGGAGTTGCGGCGCACTGCGGCGAACCCGGCAACATCGCCAGCTCCACCCAGTACCCCAACTTCGGCACCGTTGTCTACGACGATGATGCCCTCAATGATTTCGCGCTGATTCAGGTGACCACGGCCGGCGCGCCCCATGTGTCCGGCGCGGGCAGGGGGCGCCCCGGCCTGCCGACCGGCGTGCTCCAAGTCGGTGGGGCCGGCGCGGGCGACGTCCTCCTCTATTCCGGCCACGGGATGGTTTTCGGTTCCTCAACGGCGACCCAGGAACGCCGCGTCGGCGTCCTCACGTCGTTCACGACGAGCATCTACTGCTCCGTGTCGCCCACGATCTTCGGCGACTCGGGCGGCCCCGTGATGCACCAGGAAACTGGGAAGGCCGTCGGGATCGTCAGCGGCATCGTCAGTGGGCCCTGCCTCGACACGGGCCCCACCGTGCAAGCCGGCATCAACCGGGCGGCCATCGACGGATTCCCCATCGGCCTGCGGCTTGGCTGACCCTGCCGGGTCGGGGAGCCGGCAGGGCCGCGCCAGCCGAGGTCACGCCCTACTCCGGGCACTTCAACAAGTCAACGGCGCCCCCCTGGTCGACGTCGAACGACCGCGCGCTCGTCGTCTCCACCGCGGATTCGCAGGGGAAGCCGGGCGGCCGAACCACGGGGCCGTCGCAGACGATGTCCGGCATGGGCTGTCCCAGGACCTTGCACCCGTCGTCGGTCTCATCGTGGCCTTCCCAGTTGTCGTTCACGTTCTCGCAATCCGGATCTGCGGTGTCCACCTTGCCGTCCCCGTCGTTGTCCGACCCATCCGCGCATTGGGCCGTGTCGCCCGTCTTTTCCGTCTTGCATTCGTAGTTCTCCTTCGGCCAGGTGTTGTCCACGAAGTGGTCGTGGTCTTCCCCTTCCTTGCACACGCCGTAACAGCCCGGTGGCGGATCCGATTCGTCACCATGACAATAGTGCGCCGAGACCGGCGCCGCCAGGGCGAGGCTCAAGAATCCAGCCAGGGCCAAGCCAAGGCCGAGGCCGCCCGCGGTCGCCCGTCGCGTCACACCCGAGTTCGTGTTGGCACCCATGCGACTGGCTGTGGCGCGCCCCCTTTGGAAGATTTCTGGCCACCTCCGTTGTAGGGCCCCATCCGCTCCGGAAATCTGCACGCGCGGTCCGCTTTCAGGATTTCGGTGGCTCGATTCACCGAGCATCCATAACGCCTAATATGCCGGCCGTCGTCACGACCACGGCGGAAATCCTATGCGTTCCATCGTTCGAAAGGCCGTGTTCCTGGCGCCCCTGATGGCCTTGCTCCTTCCGTTCCCCGCATCCCCCGTCCAGGGCTCGCACCCCGCCAACGCTCTCCAGCCCGGCGACATCGCGAACACGCCGGCCGGCCAGTGCACCCTCAACTTCGTCTTCGACGGCGGCGGCAAGGTGTACTTCGGCATCGCGGCCCACTGCGGCGAAGTCGGCCAATCGGTGAGTTCCACCGCGTACAGCAACTTCGGCACCATCGTTTACGATGATGATGTCTCCACGGACTTCGCCCTCATCGAGGTGAAGAGCACCGTGGCGCCCCACGTGAACGCCGCCGTCAGGGGCCACCCGGGCAGGCCCACCGGCGTCACGAACGACGTCGAGGTGGTCGCGGGGGACCTCGTCCAGTTCAGCGGCTACGGCCTCGGCTTCGGCAGCACGTCCGCAACGCAGGAACAACGGGTGGGCGTCATCACCCTCGATTCCGAGCGCGCCTACTGCGCCCAAGGCCCCACGATCTTCGGGGACTCGGGCGGCCCCGTGTACCACGTCTCCACCGGCAAGGCCCTCGGCTTCGTGAGCGCCCTCAGCGGTCTCTGCAACCCCACCGGGAGCACGATCGCGTACGCCGTTTCTTGGGCATCGAGCCACGGATTCCCCGTGACGCTTCGAACCGCCTGACCGAGGCACGAGCATCATGAAAACCCTCCACGCCGCAAGCCTGGCCGCCCTCGCGATCGTCGCCGCCGCCATCCCGGTCGGGCCCGCCGCGGCCAACCATCCCACCGACCCCATCCAGCCCGGGGACCTCGTCAACACGTCCGCCGGCCAATGCACCCTCAACTGGGTCTTCGACGGCACCGGCAGCAACGCCGGCAAGGTCTACTTCGGCATCGCGGCCCACTGCGGCGAACCCGGCAACACCGCGAGCTCCCCGCCCATGAGCAATTTCGGCACCCTCGTCTATGACGACGACGGCTTCCGCGACTTCGCCCTCATCGAGGTCTCTTCGTCCTGGGTCGCCCACGTGAGCCCCGCCATGAGGGGTTGGCCCCAATACCCCACCGGGGTCACCACCTGGACCGAGACCGCCATCGGCGACCTCATCCAGCACTCCGGGCACGGCCTCGGCTTCGGCGTCCACTCGGTCACGCAACAAAAACGCGTCGGCGTCCTCCAATCCGACAACGCCAACACGTACTGCTCCAACTCGCCCGTCGACTGGGGCGACTCGGGCGGCCCCCTGGCCCACGTCAAGACCGGCAAGGCCCTCGGCTTCGTGAGCCACCTGGCCCCCGAATGCCCGTCGTGGCTGGCCGGCGGAACCATCGAAGGCGCCATCAGCTCCGCGACCGCCGCCGGCTTCCCCATCGTGCTCCGCACCGTTTAGGCCCGGTTCGCACCCCATTTAAACGGGCGCCGGCGTTCGCAGGCCGATGCTCGTCGCCGCGGGGCTCGGCAAGTCCTACCGGGGCCACAAGGTCGTGCGCGACGTCGACCTCGAGGTCCGCCCCGGAAAGATCGTGGGACTCGTAGGCGCCAACGGCGCCGGCAAGACGACCACGCTCAAGATGCTGGCCGGACTCGTCGAACCCACGACGGGGTCGGCGACCCTCGACGGCATGCCGACATCGCACCCCTTCACGCGGATCCACCTCGGCTACTTGCCAGAGGAGTCGCCCCTCTACGACGACGAGGACGCCATCAGCTACCTCATCTTCTTCGGCTCCCTCTACGGTCTTCCCCGCGCGGACGCGAAGGCCCGCGCCCAGGCCTTGCTCAAGCAGTTCCACCTCGACGAAGAGCATTGGAAAAAGCCGTTGGGCACCCTGAGCAAAGGCCAACGCCGCAAGGTCGCGCTCGCCTGCTGCCTGCTCCACGATCCCAGCGTCCTCATCCTCGACGAGCCGACGAGCGGCCTCGATCCGCTCACCACGGCCGAGGTCGGCGCGCACGTCCGCAAGCTGCGCGAGGACGGCAAGGCCGTCCTCCTCAGCGCCCATAACCTCCCCCAAGTCGAGCAACTGTGCGACGAGATCCTCGTCATGCACGGCGGCCGCGTCGTTACGCGCGGCTCGCTCACCGAGCTTCGCGGCCGACTCGGGACGCAGCGGTATCGGCTGCGGGCCACCGTCGAGTTCCCCGACAGCAAGCCCGAAGGCACGCTCCACGAAGGCTGGTTCACCTCGTTGGCCGCGGTCGAAAAAGCCATGGACGCCGTCCGCAAGGCCCAAGGCATCGTCCTCGAAGTGGAATCCGTCCCTCCCAAGCTCGAGGAGATTCTCCAGCGCGCCGCCGAGGCGTAGGATGAAGGGCGTCCTTCGGATCGCAATCCATGAGGTCCGCCGCTACATTACCCTCATCGACCGCCGGTTCCTCGTGATCGTCCTCGTGGCCGGACTCGTCATCGGTTTCTCCTGGCCCCTCCTGGAAGGTCGAGGCATCCGACCCGACGCCGGCCTCTACACGATCGAGATCGAGGAGGACTCGCCGTACCTGGCCGTCGTAGAGGCCGACGACAAATTCCAGGTCCTCCTCGGACTCAAGGGTAGATTCTACCAAGAGAAGGCCGACCTGCTCCTCGTCGAAAACATCGTGGGTTACGACGCCACGCGCGACAAGAGCCTCGCAGCGGCGCGCGAGCTCCAACTTTCCACGCGAGCGTGGCTCGACGACGCGATGACGGACGAAGGCAACCAAGATGCGGCCTTCCCCGTCCGCGTGAACCTCGTCTACGAGGCGCGCGACGTGAGCCCCACGGCCACGCAGACGCCGTCGCCCTCGCCGACGCCAGAAGCCGCAACCTCAGCCCCCCCGCCGCCCGGCGACACCGGACCTCCGCAGATCGTGGCTGCCTTCGACCACCAAGACGCAGCCGTCACGCCCGGCCGCGTGGACCCGCCCTTCCCCATCCAAAGCCTCCTCCTCACCTTCGCCTACCTCATCCCCCTCAATTTTCTTGCCCAACTCTACTCCGGAAGCATCTACGGCGAACGCGTCCGCAAACGCGGCGTCCTCCTCCTCGCCACGCCCCTCTCCAACGCCCAAGTCCTTCTCGGCAAGAGCCTCCCCTACGTCGGCCTCACCGTTCTCCTCGGGCTCGTCACCACCCTCGTCATCGGCAGCAACGTCACGGGGCTCCTAGCGATCTTCCCCGTCCTCGGCTTCCTCTTGGCGGCCGCCCTCCTCATGGGCATCCTCGCCCGCAGCCCCCGCGAACTCACGTTCCTCCTCGTCACCCTCACCGTCGTCCTCAGCACGTTCCTCTTCCTCCCCGCCGTTTTCACCCAAGTCCACCCGGTCGCCTTCCTTAGCCCCATCACTGTCGTCGTCCACACCCTTGAGGGCAACCCCGTCCCGCTCGGCAGCTTCCTCTACGCCACGCTCCCCTTCACCCTCATCACGATCGTCCTAGCGAGCCTCGCCCTCGCCTTGTACCGGGAAGAAGAACTCTTCGCCCCCAAGACCGTGGCAAGCAAACTCGCCACCGCGATCCACCTGGTCGCACCCCACCGATGGTCCCTTCCCATCGCCGGGGCCCTCGCCGTCCCCTTCGCCATCGGCCTGGAACTCTTCATCCTCATCTTCGCCGTCACGCTCGACCTGCGGGCGGCCTTCGTGCTCTTCCTCCTCGGCGGCGCCCTCGCCGAAGAAGCCCTCAAGGGCATCATCAGCTACGCCCACCTCACCCGCGCCCCCGAACGCGCCGCCAAACCCTGGCTCACCGGGCTCCTCGTCGGCACCGGCTTCTACCTCGGCGAAAAAATCGCCCTCATCTTCACGCTCGTAGGATTTGGCGACCTCCCCCTTGCCCATGAGGCCCTCGCCAGCTTTGGCGTCTCCCGAGCCCCCCTCCTCGTCATCCTCCCGCTCGGCCTCCACGTCGGCGCCGCCACCATCACCGCCTACGCCGCCCGCCGAAAGAAGATGCTCTTCCTCGGTCTCTTCGCCGCCGTCCTCCTCCACGCCACCTACAACACGCTCATCCTCGTCTGGCAAGTCCTCGGAGGAACCCCGTGAAACGCCTCTTCGCCATCGCGTGGAAGGAACTCCGCGACGTCGGGCGCGAACGCACCATCCTGCTCGCCCTCCTCGTCCAGTTCGCCGTCGCCGCCTTCAGCGCCTTCCTCACCGTCGGCCTCGTCGGACTCTACGACCCCGAATCCGTCCAAGGCTTCCCCCCAAGCCGCGTCGCCTACGTCGGGCCCGGCGGGTTCGACGCCTACCTCGAAGACGCCGGCAACCTCGACTTCCGCCCCACCACCCTCGAGGACGCCTTGCTCCAATTCGAGAGCGGCCAACTCGCGGCCGTCATCGAAGAGACCTACGCCAACGCCACCGGCCCCCGCACGATCACCCTCCTCCTGCCCGACGCCGAGATCAAGACCACCCTCGTCGTCACCCAACTCAAGAACCTCCTTCGCGACTACGAACGCGACCTACGCGTCGAACGCGTCGACCAGATCAAACAAACCCTCCTCTACGTCGACGTGGACGCCGAACCCAATCCCTTCTTCGGCTTCGCCTTCAGCATCCTCCTGCCCCTCCTCCTGCTCACCCCCGTCTTCATGGCCGGGGCCATCACCGGCGACGCCTTCACCCAAGAAATCTCCACCCACACGCTCACCCTCCTCCGCGCAAGCCCCCTCACCGTCCACGAACTCGTGATCGGCAAGATGCTCACCCCCGTCCTACTCGTGCCCGCCCAAGTCGGCCTTTGGATCCTGCTTCTGCGGGCGAACAAGCTCCACGTCCACAACATCCCGCTTCTCCTGGTCCTCGCCCTCAGCCTCACCCTCCTCGTCGCCTCCGCCGGCGTCCTCATCGCCTTCCTGGTCCGCCGCGAAGGCCAGACGCAAGCCGCCTACACGCTCTTCATCCTCTTCCTGGCTGGACTCGCGCTGCTCCTGCCGCGTGACCCCTTCAACCTCATCGCCCGCCTCGGCGTGGGCCAAACCGATCCCACCACGCTTGGAACCGTCGGCATCTACGGGGTGGCCGCGGCAGGACTGTTCGGCATCGCTTCCTGGGTCGTCAACCATCGGCTACGCGCCGACGCCGTCTAGGCGTCCAGGACGCCACGCAGCTGGTCCAGCGAAAGGTTCCCGCCACTCAGGACCAAGCCCACTTTCTTCCCCCGCAACTTGCGCCGAAGCTTGATTCCGCCCGCCAACGAGGCCGCGCCCGCGTGCTCCGCCAACGTCCTCACCTTCTCCAGATAGATTCGGATGGCGGCCCTCAATTCGCCATCCTTCACGAGCACGAAATCGGAGAGGCCCCCGCGCAGGATCCGCTGCGGCAACTCGAACGGGACGCTCGTGGCCAGCCCCTCCGCCTCTGTCCGCGAGGGAATCTCCCGCGAACCGCCCGACGCCCACGCCTCGAACGCGGCGGGGGCCTGCGCCGATTGCACTCCAATCACCTCCACGCCTCGCCGTTTGGCGACGATGCAGCAACCCGCGGCTCCGCTGCCGCCGCCCACCGGTACCAAGATGGCGTCCAGGTCCGGCACGGCTTCGACCATCTCCAGCGCATACGTCGCCACCCCCGCGATAAGCTCCGGCTCGTTGCCCGAATGGATATAGCGGACCCCCGAGCGTTGGCTCCACGCCTCCACGTAACGCCGCGCGTCGTCGTACCGTTCTCCCTTCCGGACGACCCGCGCCCCCAACGCCTGGATGCCGGCCACCTTTCCCGGGTTGGCGCCTTCGGGCACGACGATGGTCGCACCCACCCCGAACATTCGCGCCGCGTAGGCGATCGATTGGCCATGGTTCCCCGTGGAGGCCCCGGCCACGCCGCGACGACGTTCACCTGACGACAGCTGAGCCAGGAGGTTCACTCCGCCGCGCACCTTGAATGCGCCCACGGGTTGGTGGTTCTCGTGCTTCACGAACGCGGTGAAGCCAAGCAACCGGTCAAGCGCCGGGTACGAGAAGAACGGCGTCGCAGGTAGGAACCTCGCGACGCGGTCCCGCGCGGACCGCACATCGCCAAACGTTGGGACCCGGAGGCTCTTCACGTCGGCCGGATGCCCTCCCGCCCAAGAAACTTCCCTCCGCCGTTCGAACGGCTACAAAGAACCCGTAAATACGCCGTCGGGAGCCGACGCGTCCATGCGCGCGTTCCTACTCGCCGCTCTGTTTCTGGTCACCGCCTTCCCGCCGCTGGTGAACGCGGAGGGGGCAGCCGAGAGCTTCGCGATCGACATGATGGGCGAGACCCTTTACCCGGGCACCAACCAATGGGGCGAACCTGCGCTGGCCTGCAAGCCGGGACCGGACGGCGGCCCTATCCTCGGAGAACTCCATCTGGACGGCTGCTACTTCGCACCCCGCGACCTTGTCGTCCACGTTGGCGACACGCTCGTCTTCCGCAACCCCAGCATGTTCACGCCGCACAAAGCAACTGCCTTCGTCGACCGAGCCGGCGTCCGTCCCATCGATACGGGGCCCGTCCAACCCGGGGAGGAAAGCGAACCCTTCATCTTCGAGACCGCGTACAACTACCACTACCACTGTGCGCTACACCCCGACGCCATGCCAGGCGGCACAATCACGGTTCTGCCTTAGCTCGGACAGCCGGGCCGTGGCGGAGGACGCGACGAAGCGCCAGGCCGGCGTGCCGATCAGGCGAGCGGCTCAGCTCGTTTGAGCGGTACCTTGCCAGCAGGCAAGGACGGGGCTGCCCTTGTATCGGAAGTGCAGCATCCAGCCCTGGCCCATGACCTCCATCGGAGGCGTGACGATCTCGGCGCCAGCTTTCTCGAGGCTCGTGGCCGTGGCCTTGATGTCCTTGACGGCGATGTAGGCCAGCGTCTGGACCGTCTGGCCGGGGAAGGGTTCGCCCACGCCGCCCGCGGTGTTGCCGGGAGTCGTGAACATGTGGTACTCCCCGCCTTGGGGGATCGGGAAGGTCTGGAACTTCCAACCGAATTGCTTTTCGAGGAAGGTCCTGAGCGCCTTGGCATCCTTCGTCATGATCTCGGTGTGAACAAGTTGGCCTTCGACCATCTGGGGCACGGTGGTGGTTGTCTTCGCCATGTCTTTTCCCTCCTTTGGGGGCCTTCGAGAACGGCGCGCGTCAAATAGTTCCTTGGGGCGGTTGAGTGAACGTGGAAGGCGCCACTTGCACCCACCCCTACCAAGAAACCTTTATGCCGGCCCCGGAGTACCGCAATTCCCCATGGCCGAATCCGTCGAGAACGAGCTTGCGGGACCCACCGTCTTCAAGGACCGGGCCAAGCTCGACTACGACTGGGTCCCCGACCGGCTTCTCCACCGCGACCGGGAACTCGGTCAACTCGCCCAGCTGTTTCGAGGCGTCACCGAAGGCTCCTCCGGCCAGAGGGCCCTCGTGACCGGGGGCGTCGGCACCGGAAAGACGGCCCTCGCCAAGCACTTCTCGCGAACCTTTGCCGATACTTGCCGCGCCAAAGGAGTGCTCGTCGAGCACGAATGGGTCAACTGTCGCAAGAACGCAGCCGAGGGCCTCGTGCTCCTCAAGCTTCTCCAACACTTCGATAAGAACTACCCGACGCGCGGCTACAGCACCCATGAAATGCTCAACGACCTGCGCAAGCACATCGACCGACGCAACGTCCACTTCATCGTCCTCCTCGACGAGGCTGACGCGCTCTTGCGCAAAGAGACCGACCTCGCCTACGCCCTGACCCGGTTCGACGACGAGCGGACCATCCCCAAGGCGACGCTGAGCCTCCTGCTCGTGAGCGCCCGCGACGACCTCCACGACATGCTCGACGCCCCGACCCGGTCCACCGTGAAACGCACCAACGTCGTGACGCTCGCCAGGTACGACGCCGTCCAACTCCAAGGCATTCTGGCGGACCGTGTCGCGTTGGCGTTCCACAAGGGCACCGTCGATGACGAAGTCGTCGAGCTCATCGCCGACATCGCCTCCGAAGACGGCGACGCCCGCTACGCGATCGAGCTCCTTGAAGGCGCGGGACGTGCTGCCGATGAGGACCACGATGAACGCGTACGCTCCGAACACGTGCGCGCCGTCAAGGCCCACACGCGCAGCGTCGTGAGCGAGGCCAAGCTCGGCCTGCTCGCGCCCCACCCCCTCTATGTTCTGTTGGGGGTGGCCCGAAAGCTCAAACGATCCAAGAAGACGTTCCTCACCACCGGGGAAGTCGAAGACGCCTACCGACTCATCGCCGAAGAATTCGGCGACACGGCGCGCGCCCACACCCAGTTCTGGAAATACCTCAAGGAACTCGAAACCGCGGATTGGCTGCGCCTCAAGAAGACGGAGCCGACGGCGCAGGGGCAGACACAACACATCAGCCTCCAAGACCTTCCCGCCGCCGTGCTTGAGGAGAAACTGCTGGCCATCCTCAAGGTCCCCGCCAAGAAGAAGGCGCGGTGAACGTTGGCCCCCGCCAGGCCTCCGCCGTTCTGGACATGCCCCAAGTGCCGCAAGAAGCTCGCCGGCCGAAACACGTGGCACTCCTGCGGCCCTCGGACCATCGAGGGCTTCCTCGAGACGCGGGGGCCCAGGGCCCGCGTCATGTACCAGGCCCTGGAACGGGAACTGCGCCGCATCGGTCCCGTCCTCGTCTCGCCGTCCAAGACCTCGATTGCCTTCATGGTCCGCGTCCGGTTCGCCGGAATCGTCAGCCTCAGCGAACGCGGCATGACGCTGTCGTTCGGACTCCGGCGGCCCGTTGAGCATCCGTGCATCCGGCGCGTCGAACATCCCGTCCCAAGTTGGTTCGTCCATTACGTGCGGATCCAGGACCCGGCCGAATTGGACACGACCGTCCGCGGCTGGCTGCGGGAAGCCTACGAGCTTGGAGAGCACGGAAACCCGCCACGGGCCGCTACTTAAGGCGGCGCTCGCCGCCACTGAAAGCCATTTAACCGGCCCGTGGTGTTGCCGGCTTCCCGTTCTTCCGGAGGAAACGTACATGGCGAGCTTTTCGCGGGCGAAAATCGGCTGGTTGGTCGCATCGACGGCGGCCGTGGCGGCTTCCCTTGGCGCCATGTTCGCCGTGGCCGGTTTCCAGCCCGCATGGTTTTGGATTACTCTCGCCGCGTACGCCCTGGCCGTGATCCTTCTCTTCGTCGTTGGAGGCCCCTCCGCCGCCGAAGGGGGACGACCTGCGACGGGAGTCGAAGCCCCGTGGGTCCGCCGCGACAAGTCGAAGCCGTATTCCACCCAGGACTTCAAGCTCCCGGAGAGACCCACGGCGCGCGCCTTGGCGGATCAATGGACGCGCGAGGCGCAAGAGTTCGAACGTCGCGCCCAGGTGGCCGCCGTCGAGCCCAGCGAGACGCGGCCGGCGTCGACGCCGGAGGTGCCGACGATCGCCGCGCCGCCGACCGAGCCGGTCGAGGGTGGGGCGGAATGGGTCGCTGAGACCGAGGAGGAGGCGCCAGAAGCGCCTGCCACGGCGCCCGCCCCAGTCGGCTTCCAACACGACGGCTTCACCCTCTACCAGCGGACCATCAAGGGCAAGACCAGCCGCTTCTTCGCAAAGGGACCCTCCCCCGGCGCCGTCCCCATCGAACTCCCGCCCGGCTTCGACGTCACCTGGGACAAGCGGCTCCGGAAGCCCGTGCTCCAATCCACCGCGCCCCCGGCCGTTCCCGCCGCCGTCGCGACTCCCACGCCCGAGCTTCCCACGGCGTTGCGCAAATGCGCCGCCATGACCGACCTCGGCGAGTTCTGCAACCGCAGCGCCCGCCCCGATAGCCCGTACTGC
>CAYVGY010000062.1:0-1131 GCA_964451065.1 uncultured Halobacteriales archaeon | reverse complement strand
CCCCTCACCAGCACCATGTCGCCCGGCCGGGCCTCGCGGCGCACCCAGGCGGGCCCCTCTTCGCGGTCCTTCAGCCATTCCGCCGCAGGCCCGCCGGAGCGCTCCACGGCGTCCCGGATCAGCTCCGTGGACACCCCGGGGATCGGCCGCTCCACGACCTCGAAGTCGTCGTCGCCAAGCCCGGCACCGCGAAGCCGGTCAAGATCGGCCTGGGAGCCTTTGACGTCCAGGTCGCGCGCCCGACTGGCCAAGTGGCCGGTCGCCTCCGCGGGCGACCGGTCCGAGTCGAGATCGAGACCGCGCGACCCGATGCCCCTACCCGACCCCTCAAGGTTCGAGAATCAAGAGTGGATGTCCACGTCGCCAAACCCAACGGGGCAAAGCCGCTTCGCGTGGAAGAATTGCGGCTCGAGGCTCGAATGGACAAGCCCGCGGCGCCTCCTCCGCCCGAGGTGGAGGAGGAAGAGGCCGAGGCGTACCTCGACGTAGGACAGGGATCGGGCGCCCCCATCGTCCGGACCGTCGCGGAGATTCACCCCGCGCAAGTGGGCCGTGGACCCCGAGCGCTCGATGTCAGCACGGAAGTCACCTTCGCGACCGGGAGGCCGAAGGCCGCGGCGAAGGCCTTGCGGGTGCAGGAACCGAACCTCGTCGTGAGGACCTCCAAGCCCAAGGCGCCGACAAAGGCGATTCGACTAGGTGCAGTGGACCTTCAAGTCCGGACGGCAAAGCCGAAAGCGGCGGCCAAGTCGTTGCGCGTGGGGGCCGCGACTCCGTTCATCAAGACGGCGAAGCCCACCCCGGCGCGGCCGCTTCGGCCCGCCACGGTGGAGCCCACGGTCCGATTGGCCGGAGCCGGGCGCGGCGCGAAACCCCTCAGACCCGCAGCGGAAAGAATCGAAGTCCAGACCGCCAAGCCCAAGGGCCTGGACGCGAAATCCTTCGCCGCCCTCTTCGACCTTGGCGACAAGATTGAGGTCGCCTCGGGTCGCGGCATCCGGGTCCCGTGGCAGGAAGGCGACCGAAAGGTCATCGACGTGGAGGGCATCGGCCCGGCCTATGCGGCCAAACTCCGCAAGAGTGGAGTGCAGACCATCCACCAACTTCACGCCACCGACTCCACCGCACTCG
>CAYVGY010000061.1:14831-17068 GCA_964451065.1 uncultured Halobacteriales archaeon | reverse complement strand
GTGGGGCGGTCGTGGGCCTGGCCCGTCTCGGACGAGGCGAAGTCCACGTCGCCCAAGTCGGCCGCGTTCATCCCGTGGAGCTCCACTTCGTCTTCGAAGTTGTACGAGGAGGCGAACCGAAGCGCCTCCCGGACGGCCGCCGGCCCCTGCGCGCACCCTTTTCGACCGGCCACCGCGCCGTCGAAGGGCAGCCCCAGGAGGCCGTAGGTGGGGAGCTTGTCGCCTTTCCATGGCTGGAACAGATCGTAGGCGCGCGGGTCCCGCTCGTCGAAGGGTTTGCGGGCCAGCGCGCCGGAGAAGGCCTTCACGTGGGGGACCGGCATGCGACCGAGGCGCTAATGAGGGGGTCCACTTTAAAGGCTCTTGCATGGCGCGGGCGGATCTTCTCGTCGTCCACGCGTCACAACTTGTCACGATGCGTGGACCCCGGCGGCCGCGCCGAGGGAAGGAGCTTCGAGAGCTCAGCTTGATCGACGACGGCGCCGTGGCCATCAAGGACGGCCTCGTCGTCGACGTGGGGAACACAGCCCACGTGCGGGCCCGCTGGACGGCCAAGGAAACGCTCGATGCCGAGAACCGGGCCGTCGTGCCGGGCTTCCTGGACGCGCACACGCACCTGCCGTTCGCGGGCTCGCGCGCGTTCGAACTCGAACTCAAACTGTCCGGCAAGAGCTACTTGGACATCCTGCGGGCCGGCGGCGGCATCCACCGCACGGTGAAGGACACGCGCGAAACGCCGGTGAAAGACCTCCTGGCGCAGATGAAGAAGCGGCTTGAAATCATGTTGTCTTGGGGCACGACGACTGCGGAAGCCAAGAGCGGATACGGGCTCGACGAGGAGACGGAGCTGAAGCAACTTCACGCGGTCCGCCTGGCGCAAGACGCGCAACCCATCGACCTGGTCCCCACCTTCCTCGGGGCGCATATCGTTCCGGACGAGTACGCGAAGAAGCGACCCGACTACGTTCGGCTCCTGACCCGCAGGGTGATTCCCAGGATCGCCCGCGAATCGTTGGCCGACTTCTGCGACGCGTTCTTGGAGAAAAACGCCTTCACGGCCAAGGAGTGCACAGAGATCCTGGAGGCGGCTCGACGCGCCGGTCTGAAGACCAAGCTCCACGCGGACGAATTCACGAACAAAGGCGGGGCCGAACTCGCAGCCCGGTTGCGTTGCACCAGCGCCGAACACCTGCTTGAGGTCTCGCCTCGGGGCATCCGCGCCCTGGCCGCCTCCGACACGACGGCCGTGCTCCTGCCGGGCGTCTCGGTCACCAGCCTCCTCGACGCCTATGCTCCCGCCCGCCGGATGATCGACGCGGGCGTGGCCGTGGCACTGGGGACCGACCTCAACCCGAACTGCCACGTCCTCACGATGCCCACCGTCCTCCAGTGGGCGTGCTATCATCTGCGGATGCGACCGGCCGAAGCCTTGGTCGCCGGGACGCTCAACGCCGCCTACGCGACGGGAATGGGTGGCCTCGTAGGGAGCATCGAGCCGAAGAAACAGGCGGACCTCCTTGTCCTGGACGAGGAGAATTGGGTTGATCTGGTCTACAAGGTCGGCCGGAACCCGGTCGCGACCGTGGTCAAGAAGGGAAGAATCTACGCGGGCACGCGGGCGAGTCCGGCGTCGTAGCCGCGCTCGCAGCGCTGGCAAAACGCCACGATGCCGCCCGTCGCCAAGAGTCGAAGTGCGTCTTCTTCATGCCCGCATGGGAGCCGGGGCGCGGAGCCACTCGAGTCTCGGTTGGGTTTCGCATCCTGTTTTGTTCGGAACGGGAATTCATCCGCAAGAGCATAGGTCATCCCGAGGGAGACTCCAGAGGAATCCAGACTCGGTGATCGGGCGCCAGGTGGCGTCCTGGGCGCGCCTCGAAGGCGATCGACGATTCGACGACGGATGTGGTCCGACCTCGCCCCGCAGAGGAGAAGTATATAGGACTATAGATAATAGAGATGAAGTACATATTGCGCGAAAGATCAGGTGGAGCGGCGGAAACAGATGGACCTGAGAAAAGTGCAGTTGACCGGCGGGTCCAGCATCACGGTCACTCTTCCCAAACCCTGGATTGACAAATCGAGGATCCGGCCCGGCGACGTCATCGGATGTCTTGAGCAACCCGACGGAAGCCTCGCCATTTACCCGAGCATCAAGGCGGCACGCGACGTCCAACAATACGAGGTCGACATTGATGGTGCCGAAAAGTCCTTCCTTTTCCGCAAGATCGTCGCTGCCG
>CAYVGY010000061.1:12206-14776 GCA_964451065.1 uncultured Halobacteriales archaeon | reverse complement strand
CCTTGTAGGGTACGACGTGATTCGCCTGTCGTCGAAGCGCCCTCTGACCACGGATTCCCGGGAAACCATTCGAAGCGCAGTGCGCCGCATCGTCGGGTTGGAGATTGTCGACGAAAAGACCATGTCTATCACCCTTCAAGACTTCCTCGACCCCCGCGAGTTCCATGTGGAGAAGGCCGTCCGGCGGATGGGGCTCCTCGCCCAGGCCATGCAAGAGGAGGCGCTGACATCGCTCCGCAAGCCGCAACAAGACCTTCTTCGGTCCGAGGAAGACCGCGACGCTGAGGTTGACCGCCTGTACTGGCTTGTCAACAAGCAGTACCATGCGATTCTTCGCGATTCCCAGTATGCGACGGACATGGGGATCAATGCCAACCAGGCCCTGAACTTCCTCCTAGTCGCACGCCTCCTTGAGCGAACCGCCGACCACGCTGACCGAATCGCACGGGAGTCGGTCCAACTGACCGGCGGCAAGATCTCGCCGGCCTTCCTCGATCGACTCGAAAAACAGGGACGTCAGGCCACCGACAAATTCCAGAACGCCCTCCAGACGTTTTTCCGGAAAGATGGGAAGCAGGCAAACGAAATCATCGAGGCTTCCCGACGCATCCAGGAGAGCCAACGAAAACTGATCCGCGACGCGAGCGAATTCGGGGGCGAAAGCGTTGCGCACCTCGTGTTCATCATCGAGAGCATCGGGCGGACCGCCGCTTACGCGGCCGACATCTGCGAAGTGACCATCAACCGTGTCGTCGCGTCGGGCCTGGATCCCGAGACTCCACGAGAAGACTAACCCAAAGGTACATCTCGCAAACATGATTGGTGCAGAGCGGAGAAGAGCATTACATGGGACTCAAGGAATGGATCATCCCGCAAGACCGGGTCTTCTTCAACTGGCTCGAGGAAAGCGCGAAGAACGCGCAAGCCACGGCCGACGCGTTACGCGACCTCTTCGACAACTATGAGGCCTTGGCCGAGAAGCGGCAACTCATCAAGGACCTAGAGCACAAAGGCGACCAGATCAGCCACAACATCTTCGACGCCCTCGGCCGCACCTTCATCACCCCCCTGGACCGCGAGGATATCTCGGCGCTCGCGCACGCATTCGACGACGTCGTGGACTTCATTTACGCCGCGGCCAACCGGTTGTACCTCTACGAGATCACGAAGCCGACGTCCGAGATGAAGAAATTCGCCGAGATCCTGCAGGCGCAAACGCGCGAGCTGGCGGACGCGCTGAGCGAGGTCCGGACCCCGCGGACGGTCGCCAGCGCCATGAAGCATTCGATCGAGGTGAACCGTCTCGAGAACGAGGCCGACCGGCTCCTCAACGAATCTGTGGCGGCCCTGTTCCGGGGCTCCGATCCCATCCAGATCCTCAAGCTCAAGGAGATCTACGAAATGCTTGAGACGGCCACGGACAAGTGCGAGGACGTGGCCGACGTTGTGTCGGACATCGTCCGCAAGCACGGGTAAGTGTCGAGCCCCAGAGGATGGGTTGGAGATGGTCGCGCTCGGAGCCGAATTCGTCGTCGTCACGATAGGTCTCGCGTTTCTGTTCGACTTTTTCAACGGCATGAACGACTCCGCCAACTCCACGGCTACCGTCATCGCGACCCGCGTCTTGCGACCTTGGCAGGCCGTCATCTTGGCTGCCACGTTCAACTTCTTGGGCGCCTTCATCGGTCTCGAGGTCGCCAAGACCGTCGGCAAGGGCATCGTCGACCCGGGCGTCGTCACGACCGAGCTCGTGTTCGCCGCTCTCATCGGCGGCGTCCTCTGGACCTGGTTCTGCACTCACTACGGGCTCCCCATCAGCGTGAGCCATAGCCTCGTGGGCGGCCTCATCGGCGCCGGCTTCGCCGCCGCCGGGGTCGGCGGCCTCGAGCTCCCCCCCGAAGCCAAGATGCTCCCGGCATTCCTGGCGATGCGCGACGGCGCCCTGGGCGGGATCCTTCTCGGACTCCTGGTGGGCCTCATCGGAGGCCGCCGCGTCGTCCTCCCCGCGGTCTTCTTCGGGGCGTTCGTCGGGTCAGGCGCATGGCTGGCCGTCCGGATCTTTACCAAAGCCATCGAGGTCAAGGGCCTCTTCGCCACCGTCCTCTTCATCTTCTACTCCCCCATGCTGGGATTCCTCGGCGGCTTTCTCCTCAACGCCTCCATCATCTGGCTGTTCCGCCAGGTGCCGCCTCACAAGATGCGAAGCTGGTTCCGGTTCCTCCAACTCGGCAGCGCCTCCTTCTACAGCATGGGTCACGGCACGAATGACGCCCAAAAAACGATGGGCGTAATCTGGGTCCTCCTGCTGGCCAACGAGTGGATTCCGGCCGACTCGTCCATCCCCCTCTGGGTCATCATCTCCGCCGCCAGCGCCATCGCGCTCGGCACCCTCATCGGCGGCTACAAGGTCGTCCACACCATGGGCATCAAGCTCACCCACCTCGAACCCCACCAAGGCTTCTCGGCCGAGACATCCAGCGCCCTCGGCCTCTATTTCCTCGCCAAGTTCGGTGTCCCGGTGTCGACCACGCACAGCATCACCGGCAGCATCATGGGCGTGGGCGCCGTCC
>CAYVGY010000061.1:6456-12196 GCA_964451065.1 uncultured Halobacteriales archaeon | reverse complement strand
GCCACCACGTCCACTGGTCGGTGGCGCGGACCATCGTCCTTGCGTGGGTGTTCACGATTCCCGCTTCCGCCGCGGTGGGCTTCTTCACCTTCCACGCGGTCCGGCTCGCGCTGGGCCTCTAGGCCGCTCGGCGAATCAACGTGACGCCGGCGTGCCGCACCGCCGCCCGAATGGCCCCGTCGCCCATGTGGCCCCGCACGGCCTCGATGTCGGGGGAAAGCACGCGGTCTTGCCTTAGCCGTTTCACCCGTGAACGGACAGACGCGTACGCGGCCCGGCTCCCGCGCCCCGGGATGAGCGGCTTCCGGAAATCCAACGCTTGGGCCGCGCACATGTACTCGATGGCGACGACGTGGGCGGCGTTCTCGAGGATTCGTCGCGCCTTCCACGCGGACGCCATGCCCATCGAATTGTGGTCCTCCTGGCCCGCGCTCGTGGGGATGGAGTCGACGCTCGCGGGGTGGGCGAGGACCTTGTTCTCCGAGACGAGCGCCGCGGCCGTATACTGGGCGACCATGAAGCCTGAATTCAGTCCGCCCGCCTCGACGAGGAACGCCTTCATTTCGCTCACGTAGGGGTTGACGAGGCGGTCGATTCGTCGTTCCGCAATGTTGGCCACCTCCGCCAAGGCGATGCCGAGGAAGTCGAGCGCCAAGGCGAGGGGCTGCCCGTGGAAATTGCCCGCGCTGAGGCTTCCTTCGCCCGGGACGATGAGCGGATTGTCGGTGGCGCTGTTGATCTCGGTGGTGACGACGCCTTCGCAGTATCGGAGGGCGTCCAAGCTGGCCCCGAGCACTTGGGGCATGCACCGGATGGAGTACGCGTCCTGGACCCGGTGCGGGGACCGCCGATGCGACCGGAGGATGGCGCTGCCCCGCGTGAGGCGCGACAGCGCATCTGCAACGGCTACCTGGCCCGGGTGGGGCCGCAGCCGTCCCACGATTGGGATGAAGGCGTGGTTGGTGCCCATGAGCGCCTCCAGGCTCATGGCGCCCGCGATGAGGGCGTCCTCCATTAGGTCGAGGGCGTCGTGCACGCCCAGTGCCGCGATCGCCGCCATGAAGGCGGTCCCGTTCACGAGCCCGATGCCCTCCTTGGCCTCCAGCGTGATGGGTCGGAGGCCTGCCGCCCGCATGGCATCTGCGCCGGGCCGGACCCGCCCATCGTATTCCGCCCTCCCAAGGCCGATGAGTGGCAAGGTGAGATGTGCCAACGGCGCGAGGTCGCCCGAGGATCCCACGCTGCCTTGGCTGGGCACGACCGGGTGGACGCTCCCGTTGAGCATCTGAACGAGGAGACGAACGATTCCGGGACGCACGCCCGAATAACCCTTGGCCAACGCGTTGGCCCGGATGAGCAAGGCCGCCCGGACGATCTCGGTGGGGAAGGCTTCGCCGACGCCCGCTGCATGGCTCATCACGAGGTTGCGCTGGAGGTCTCGCACCTTGCTACGGCTGATCCGGACATGCGCGAACTCGCCGAATCCGGTCGTGATTCCGTAGGCCGGCACGTCGCGCTGGACCAGGTCGTCCACGATTCGACGCGACCTTTCCATCCGTCGAACGGCCGCCGGCGCGACGGCCACGGGGGCGTGTTCGCGCGCCACGGCGACGACGTCCGCGATCGTGAGCGACTCTCCATCAAGGAGGATCCGCCTCATGCGACGCCGCGATACGATTCCGCCCTTTAAGCGTGGGCCACGTCCGGGTTCGCATCCGTCCCTGTCGATAGAGCAAACTCTTAGGACATCCTGCTCTTCGGGCGTTGCCCTGCAATGGTGGAGACCTCCTACGTCGTTGACCTCACATGGAACTTGTTGCTGGTCGTCGCCCTGGTACTCCTCAACGGGTTCTTCGTCGCGGCGGAGTTCGCCATCGTCAAGGTCCGCGAGAGCCGGCTCCGTACCAGCGAGGCGCCCACGCGGGCGGCCGCCCTCCACGTCGTGGGCCACCTCGACGCCTACTTGAGCGCCTGCCAGCTGGGTATCACGATCGCCAGCCTGGCCCTCGGATGGATCGGCGAGCCCGCCATCTCCCATCTCATCGTCGAGCCGACCCTTGGGCGGTGGATCATCGATCCGGAAACGGTCCGCGCCGTCTCGTTCGGCGTCGCGTTCTTCATCATCACGGCCCTCCACATCGTCATCGGCGAATTGGCTCCCAAGACCATCGCGATTCGTAACGCCGAGGCGACGGCGCTCTGGGTGAGTGTTCCCCTGCGGGCGTTCCGAAAGTTGTTTTCGCCCCTCATTTGGGTCCTTAACGGCTCGGCCAACCTCATCCTGCGATCGGTTGGGATCCAACCCGCCGCCACGCAGGAAGCCGAGCACACCGTGGACGAGCTACGGCTATTGCTCGCCCAAGTGAAGGCGGGCGAACGCACGGAACGCCGCAGCGCCCGCATCGCCAGCCGCGTGTTCGGCCTGCAGGACATCGAACTGCGCGAGATCATGACGTCGCGCGAGAAAATGGTGTACCTCGACATCGACCGCAGCTTCGAGGAGAATTTCCAAGTGGTCCGGCAGACGCGGTTCACTCGCTTCCCTTTGACGGACGGCGGGCCGGATAGCATCTTGGGCTTCATCCACCAGCGCGACATGTTCGACGCAGCCGACCGCACGCTCCGACCCCCCCTCGAAGATCTGCGACGGGACATCCTGGTCGCGCCCGCCGGCCAGCACGCTTCTACCATGCTCTCGGACATGTTGGAGAAGCGCGTG
This sequence comes from uncultured Halobacteriales archaeon, assembly GCA_964451065.1. Taxonomy (GTDB): domain Archaea; phylum Thermoplasmatota; class E2; order JACPAO01; family JACPAO01; genus CAYVGY01. The sequence goes on along the minus strand of CAYVGY010000061.1, from coordinate 9,477 downwards.
CAGATTGCGGTCGTCGTCGACGAGCATGGCATCACGCTCGGCATGGTGACACTCGAAGACGTCCTGGAGGAGTTCGTGGGCGACATCCCCGGCGAGTTCGACAAGACGGAGTCGCGGCTGCGCGTACTGGCTCCGGGCCGGTACGTGGTCGACGCCGGGATGCCGGTGCGCGATTTCCAGGTCGTAATCCGCGAACCCATCGAGGTCAAAGAAGCCAAGACGCTGGCGGGCCTCCTCAACGAACGGTTCGGCCGCATCCCGCAAAAGGGCGACACGATCCGCATCGGCCATTACGAGTACTCGATCACGGACGCGGACGTGCAGCGAGCCAAACAGGTCGAGGTGCGCCGCGTCGCGGAGCCGACGCCGCCGGCCCCCGGCGGCGAGCCGTCGTCGCCTACGCCATCGGGCGCTTGAGCCCCTTCTCGCGGGCGACCCGGTTCGCCTTCTCGTAGCCGGCCTCGGCGTGGCGAAGAACCCCGATGCCGGGATCGGCGACGAAGACACGCTTGATCCGCTCGTCGACGCCTGCGGATCCGTCACAGACGACGACCATGCCCGCGTGGGTGGAGAGCCCGATGCCGACCCCGCCCCCATTGTGGATGTGGACCGAGTCCGCCCCCGCCGACGCGTTGAGCAGCGCGTTCAACAAGGGCCAGTCGGCGACGGCGTCGCTGCCGTCCTTCATGCCCTCCGTCTCGCGGTACGGGCTCGCCACGCTCCCCGTGTCGAGATGGTCACGCGTGATCGCGATGGGACCAATCTCGCCGCGCCGGACCAGGTCGTTGATGGCGAGCGCGAACCGGTCGCGTTCGCCCAGGCCCAGCCAGCAGACGCGGGCGGGCAATCCCTGGAACTGGACCCTTTCGGCGGCGATGTGAATCCAGTTCTTCAGCCGTTCATCCTGGGGGAACATCTCGAGCGCGAGGCGGTCGGTGCGGCGGATGTCGTCTGGGTTCCCCGTGAGCGCGAGCCAGCGGAAGGGCCCGCGACCCTCCTCGAAGAGGGGCCGGATGTAGAGCGGGACGAAGCCCTTGAAGTCGAAGGCGTTCTTCACACCGGATTGCTTGGCCTGGCCCCGGATGTTGTTGCCGTAGTCGAAGACGACGCTTCCGGCCTTCTGGAAGAGGAGCATGGCCTTGCAGTGTTCCGCGATGGAGGCGCGGCTCTCCTTGAGGTACAACGTGGGGTCCTTCTTGCGGAGCTGGATCGCGCGCTCCAGCGTGTAACCCATGGGCACGTACCCGTTGAGGGGATCGTGGGCGCTCGTCTGGTCCGTGACGACGTCCGGGATCTTGCCGTTCTCGAAGACGAGCGGATGCGTCTCGGCGCAGTTGCCGAGGACGCCGATTGAGGCAGCTTCGCCGGCTGCGGCGAACTCCTCCGCGAGCGCCCAGCCCTCCTCGATGCTGTCCACCATCTTGTCCAAGTACTTGGTTTCCAGCCGTCGCTTGATTCGTCGCTCGTCGACCTCCACGGCGAGGCACACGCCCCCGTTCATGGTCACGGCCAGGGGCTGGGCGCCTCCCATGCCGCCCAGGCCGCCGGTGAGCACGATCTTGCCCCGGAGCGCGCCCCCGAAGTGGGTCTTGGCCACGGCGGCGAATGTCTCGTAGGTTCCCTGCAGAATTCCTTGCGTGCCGATGTAGCACCACGACCCGGCCGTCATCTGGCCGTACATGGTGAGGCCCTTGCGCTCCAACTCGTTGAACACTTCCCACGTGGACCAGAACGGGACCAGGTTCGAGTTGGCGATGAGCACGCGCGGTGCCGTGGGAAACGTCCGGAAGACCCCGACGGGTCGGCCGGACTGGACGAGGAGCGTCTCGTCGTCCTCGAGACCCTGAAGCGCTTTCACGATGCCGTCATAGCACGTCCAATCCCGCGCGGCTTTTCCGGTGCCGCCGTAGACGACGAGGTCCTGCGGGCGCTCGGCGTTCTCGAGGTTGTTCTCGAGCATCCGAAGGATGGCCTCGGTCCGCCACGACTTGCATCGGAGTTCCGAGCCGCGCTGGGCCTTGACCTCCCGGGTAACGCTTCGGGCCGGAGCCGCCATGGGCCGGGCGAGCGCGCCTGGGCGTAAAAAAGGCGGTGGCCGCGCCTGGGCCCCCGGGGCTCGCGAACCGCCATCGGCCCGCGCGGCCCACCTCGACCGGGGTGGCCGCATACGTTTCCCACCATAACCGCTTAATCACCCCCCTGCGACTCTGGAAGCGGTTCCCATGATGTTGCCCCGCCGACCCGCCGCCCTGGTCTTCGCCACCCTCTCCTTCACCCTTCTCTTTGGAAGCGTCGACCTCCCGAGCGTGGCCGCCAACCATTCGACGTGGCCCGACATCGACACGGCCGTCATCCGCCCCGGAATCAAGCTCCAAGTCGACGGCCGCGGCTTCTGCACCGCCAACTTCGTCTTCAAGGACGCCTCCGGAAACCTCTACATCGGCATGGCCGGCCACTGCGCGGGGCCCTTCCACGGCGCCAACGTCCGCCTCCCCGACGACCTCTACTACGCGACCCGGAACACCGGACTCGTCGGCCTCCCGCCCATCATCGGCACCGTCGCCTACTCGTCATGGTTCTACCTCGGCGTCAACACGGAGCCCTGCTTCCCCCCCGTCACCGTCCTGAGCTGCGGCACCGGCGACGACGGCGGCGACGACTTCGCCCTCGTCAAGATCAACAGCGCCTACCACAACCTCGTCCACCCCGCCGTCCTCCACTTCGGCGGACCCACCGCCGTCGCGAGCTGGTCCGACGTCCAACTCCTCGACCGCGTGATCACGTACGGCAACTCGCCCGTCCGGCCCGGCCCCGAACAACTCGACTGGCATTACGGCGTCGTTACGGGCTGGGACAACCCCAGCACCGTCTACCAATACACCGTCGGCCCGGGCATCCCCGGCGACTCCGGCAGCGGCGTGCTGTTGGCCGACGGCAAGGCCGCGGGCATCCTCGTCACCCTCAACTTCCTCCCCGACCCCGGCCACAACGGCGTCGTCATCCTGGAAAAGGCGATTGAAT
>CAYVGY010000061.1:5903-6446 GCA_964451065.1 uncultured Halobacteriales archaeon | reverse complement strand
GGCAAAGCTCTGGGCGTCCTCGTCACGCTCAACCTCGCCGGCGGCGAGAACGGCGTCGCCTTCCTGGACTACGTCCTCCAGCGGGCGGCGTCCCGCGGCGTCAACGTGACGCTCCAGACGTGGCCCCTGCTCAATGGCGGTCTCTGAAGCGGCCTGGAACTAGTGGACAGCGTCGAATACGCCCTCGACAGCCGACGCGAGAAACCATCGGCGCCCGCCGTGGCGCCCCCAGGCGCCGTCCGACGATTTGGCCCGGTCCCGTGCCAACGTTTCCCAACACGATATAATCCATGCCCGGAATGAGGTCCGGGGTCCTGTCGCGCGGGGCCTTGGGGACCGAAGCGTGGAGAGAAGAGCCTTTTCGCCTCGCGCTGGACACGTCGCCTGGATTGTCACCCTTCTCGCCGTCCCCATGCCGATCAGCGCGGACGAGACGGCGGTCTCCGCCTTTCGGTTGGACCTGTTCGAGTTGGACGTCGAAATCAAGGACGCCGTGGCCGTGACGCGCGTCGAATTCAGTTTCACGAACCCCACCTCCACATC
>CAYVGY010000061.1:0-5893 GCA_964451065.1 uncultured Halobacteriales archaeon | reverse complement strand
CCGCCGTCCTCACGAATCTCACGCTGGAGACCCGTAACGCAACATACGTGGGGACCGTCCAAGAACGCGGCCAAGCCCAAACGATCTACAACGCCTCTCAAGCGGTGGGAACGGCGGCCGTGCTTCTGCAATCCATCGGCCGGGGAAAGCTCGCCCTCTCGATCAATATTGAAGCCGAAGAGACGGTCCGGCTTGGCGCAACCTACGCGGAATCCCTTCCCCTCTCCCAGGGTGTCTACACGTACAGGTTCCCTCTCTCGTTTCTACAAGCGTTTCCCGACGCGGACCATTTCCGATTGGACCTTGACATCACGCAGCCGCACGCCTGGCAGGACCTCGACGTCACCGGCCCCTTCCCCGCCGCGCCCCAGACTCTCGACGAACGCCACGCGAGGCTTCTCTACGAATCAGATGACCTTGCGCCGACACAAGACCTCGCCGTCGCCGTGACCCCGACCGCGCAGGGATACACGTCGTCCATCCTCCTTTCGAACCGGTCCGCCGACGCGGCCATCCTCCTCAACCTCGTCCCCCCTGGCTTCGGCCACACCCCGCTCCCGCTCGACATCGTTTTCGTCCTCGACCATTCCGGTTCCATGAAAGGCACGAAGATGGACCAGGCGAAGGCGGCCCTCACAACGATCGTCGGCGAGCTGCGCTCGATGGACCGCTTCGCGCTCGTCCGGTTCAACGACACCGTCCACGCCCAAGCAGAGGAATTGTTGTCACCGACCTCCACCAACGTCGACGACGCCGAGGCGTGGCTCGTTGCCGTGGCTGCCGAGGGCGCAACCCACATCGAAGGCGGCGTCTCCCACGCCCTAGGCACGCTCGGCGAGGCACGCTCCACCGCTTTGCCAACAATCGTCCTCATCACGGACGGCCTCCCCACCGCCGGCATCACCGCCCATCCCGAAATCCTGGCCGCCATCGAAGCCAACAACACGGCCGAGGCCCGCATTCACACGATCGGGATTGGCTTCGACCAAGACGACGCCTTCCTCTCCGAGATTGCGACCGCCAACCGCGGCTTCTATGTGTCCGTGAGCGACGACGCGTCGGTCCAAGAATCGCTCGAGGATTTTTACGCCCGAATTTCTTCCCCCGTCCTGCGGGACGTGGCGGTCGACTTCGAGGGCTTCGACGTCCGCGACGCCCACCCAGATCCTCTCCCAGATGTCTACCATGGAGGCAACCTCGTCGTGGCGGCCCGGGCGGACACGCGAAGCCTCCCCGACCCCCTCGTTGCTCACCTGACAGGCCGCGAAGCCTCTGGCGACGTTTCAATACGGATGGAGATTTCCACGTCCGGCCTCGCCGCCTGGCCGGAGGTGGACCGATTATGGGCCCGCCAGAAGGCCAACTCGCTAGAGCGCGCGTTCGAGCGGAACGACGACCTGGAAACTAGAACCCGACTCCAGGCCGAACTCCTCCAACTCGGCCTCACCCACCAGATTGAGACCGCGCAGACGTCCTGGATCTTGACAACATTGGTCGATTCAGACACTCTCGTCCCCGAATTTCCCGTGAGCGGGGCCGCGGCGACGTATGCAATGGTGACGGGCACGGCCACGCTTCCGCAGGGCGCAGCGGACAATCCAGGGGCCACAACAGGCTCCCCGGCCACCACCCGCACGTCGAACATCGCGGGCATCATAGTGGTCCTTCTCCTTGCGGGAGCTGCCGTAGCTTTGCGTCGGCGCCGCTAGCCCAAAACGTTTTACCTTTGCCAGGGCTGAAAACGCGTCGTTGACCCCGACGCATTGCGACCACTGCGAGGGCCCCGCCATCGTCTGGCAGCGCTACTCCGGGGCCCATCTCTGCGGTCGCCACCTCCAAGCGAGCGTCGAAAAGCGCGCCCGAAAGGAACTCTCCCGCCAAGTCGACTTCCCGCGGGGCGCCCGCATCGCCGTCGCCTACTCGGGCGGCAAGGACAGCACCGTCGCCCTCCACCTTCTGGCCGACCTGCGCGAGACGCGGCCGGACCTCGAACTTGTGGCCGTCACCATCGACGAAGGCATTGCGGACTACCGGCCCGCCGGGGTCGAGGTCACCCGGACGGTCACCCGGGAACTCGGCGTCGAGCACCACGTGAAGCGGACGAAGGACTTCGCCGGTGTGGACGTCGACGAGATCCACGCCCTCGAGCCCGAGATGGGCCAGTGCAGCTTTTGTGGTGTTTTCCGCCGCCGCCTCATGAACGACTTCTCCAAAGAGGTCGGCGCGACGCACCTCGTGACTGGCCACAACCTCGACGACGTCGCCCAGAGCGTCCTCATGAACCTCGCCAGCGCGAACCTCGACAAGCTCCTCAAACTCGGTCCCCACCCGGTGACGAAGGAAGGCCTCGTGCCTCGCCTCCTCCCGTTGCGGACCATCCCCGAAACGGAAGTGTACCTCTACGCCGTGGTGCGCGGCCTGCGATGGCACGACGCCGAGTGCCCGTACGCCGAAGGCGCCCTGCGGCGCGTCTACCGGGACGCACTGTACGCCTTGGAAGAGGCCCGGCCCGGCACCCGCCACTCGCTCGTGCGCGTGCACGACGAGTTGCGTCCGCTGCTTGCGGCCCGCGACGGCCCAAAGCCGATGCTCGAATGTGTGACCTGCGGCGAGCCCACCAGCGGCCCCCGATGCAAGGCATGCGAGTTTCGAGAGCGGTTGTCCAGCGCGGATGCTAAGGACCACATATACGGTGGCGTACGCCAAAGCCTAACTTAGGCCCTCCTGTCTTGGAGTTGGTACCCCATGGTGACCACCCGTGCCCTCGTCGTCGCAACGCTCGTCGTGTTGACCTCGGCCGCCCTTACCCCCTCGTCGTCGGCGGGCCACCAATACCAGCAGGCCGTCTGGTTCAACTGGGACCACATGGACCTCGACATCCTCGTCGTGGCCCCCAACGACCCCCTGATCGGCACGGCGATCCAGAAGGCCATCGACGCCTGGGAAGACGGCATCGACGACATGGCCCCGTCCCTCGGCGCCGCCCTCACGTTCCGCGTCTATTGGCCGGGCAAGGACGTTGCGCCCCCCGCCGGCTTCAGAACCGACATCCTCGTGGCGCCCCAAGGCTTCATGGCCGTCTGGGACCCCGATGGGTACCAGTTCGGCGCGCCCCAATGCTACGCGTTCGCCCCCATGATGGCCGGCTGGGGAACCCTATACTCCGTCACGTCGCACGAGTTCGGCCACTGCCTCGGCCTGGACCACGTCTTCGAACACGGCGTGGAATACGAACCCGAATTCGACATCATGGGATCCGGCCTCTCCCCCTGGAACGGCGGCAAGGCCTGCCCCAGCAACCTCAACGTCCAGGTCCTGGAACGCGTCTACAGCGGCGTCGGCGGCACCGTCTTCATGTCGTCCGGCTCGTACGCCCAATCGTCCTGCTAGGGGCTCCCCCCGAGGCCCCGTGCGATCCATGGGGCCAAGGGCCGGTGGGCCGCCCGACGCCGACCCCAGCACACGGCGAGGCGGAAACCGTCGCCCGACGACCACGACGCCAGTCGCACCTCTCGTCCTAGGCCTAAGCGTGGTCGGGCCGGGGGGCGGTCTCGTCTTCCGCGTCCGCTTCGTCGGCGACCCTGCGGGGGCCCGGGAGCTTTGGCGCGACGAAGCCGGCGAAAGAGGCAACGACGTTGGTAAGGACGATTACGGCGGCGGCATAGGCGACGAACCGCTCCGTCCCCGGGATGCCGAAGGTAAGGGACGGGACCGTCGCGAGCACGGCGGCCGCGAGCCCGCGGGGCATCATGGACCACATGACGGCACGGTCCGAGCCCAGGCGCGGGCTGCCAGTGGCGCTCAGGAGGACAGCGACCATGCGGGCGACAGCCAACGCCGCCAGCAGAAGGAGGCCGATGCGTAGGAGTTGCAGGTCGAAGGCCTCGACGTCAAGCAGAAGGCCGAGGTAAACGAAGAAGAAGGCGCGGGTCACGAAGGCGACCTCGCCCTGGAAGGCGCGCAGCGACTTGTCGAAGCCGTCGGTGTGCAGCTTCAACCATTTGCGAAGGAGGAGGGCGTTGCCGAGGACCACACCGAAGGTGAGCACCGCGACGGGGCCGTTGGCGCCGAGGAACACCTGGACGGTGACGTGCAAGAGGAGGATGACGGCGAGGGTCAGCATGTACCGGACGCCTTCGACGACGGGCGAATCCAGGATCTTGAGCCAGAGGAGGCCCGCCCCAAGGCCGGCCGCGATGGAGACGATGAATCCGCTCAAGATGTCCTGCCCGACGCCGGCCACGTCGGGCGCGGCCTTCAGGGCGAGGACGTTGCCGAATGTGATGGCGCCTACAACGCAAAACACGTCCGTGAGAGCGCTCTCGACGCTCAGCACGACTCGGGTGTGTTCGTGGATGGGGAGCCGTCGCACGATGGGCATGACGGCGATGCTGCTGCTTCCGCCCAGGATGCTGCCCAGGAGGAGCCCCTGCAGCCAGTCCATAGCGTAACCGTAGTGGAGGACGGCGGCGACGGCGGCGACGGTGAATCCGAAGCCTAGGATGGCTAGGACGAAGGCGCGGCCCAGGCCATGGATGAGGTCCTTGATTTGGAAGCCGATGCCGCCTTCAAAGAGGATGACCAGCAGAGCGAAGATGCCGACGATGGGAGCCAGGGCCGAGAACGTGGCCTGCGTGTCGAGCCCGGTGTACTTTTCGGCGGCAAAGCGTAGCAGGACGCCGAACGCGATTAAGATGAGAATATCGCTGACCTTGCTGGCGCGGAAAAGGACCTGCCCGAGGAAGCCGAGGACGATGACGCCGGCGAGCGTCAGGAGGATGGTCTCCGGCGAGGCGGCCATGGCTGGAGTTCTCACGCCGCCGAGGAACTAAAGGCTGCCGTTGTGTGCCAAGGGGGACAAAAAAAGGGAGGACGCGGGCCCCGCCATGTGGGGAGGAGAGCGGCCTGGGGCCCGCGTTGAGGGGGAGGAGAAAGGGAAGAGAGGGAGTGCGGGGCGCCGAGTCCTGGGGAGGAGCGCTTGCGTCCCGCACCGTGGGGAGGAGGTAGGCAGCGAGCCTATCTCGTCAAAGTCACCGGATGTTCTCGATCCCGAACTTCGTCACGGCCGTGGGCTGCGTGCCCGCGCCGGGCCCGTTGCGCAGGCCGACGACCGCGGCCGTCGGCTCCTGCTGGGAGAGGATGTGCGGGCTCTGGATGCCGGTCATGATGGCCATGACGCGGCAGCGGCCCTCGAAATCCTGGTTGACGCGGGCGCCCCAGATGACGTTGGCGTGGCTGTCGAGCTCGTACGTGAGGCCCTCGGCGACCTCTTCAGCGTGCTTGAGGGTGAGGTCCGGGCCGCCGGTGATGTGGACGAGGGCGCCCGTGGCGCCGCGGTAGTCCACGTCCAGCAGCGGGTGGTTCAGGGTGGCGTTGACGAGTGCCGCCGGTCCGTCCTGGTTCTTGGACTCGCCGTAGAGCATGACGCTCACGCCGCCGTGGCCCATGATCGCGCGCACGTCCGCGTAGTCGAGGTTGATGAGCGAGGGCTGGGTAATCGTCTCGCTGATGCCCTTGACCGTCTCGGCGATGAGCTGGTCCATGACGCTGAAGGCCTGGTCGATGGGGAGGTTGGGCACGAACTTGAGGAGCCGGTTGTTGTCGAGGACGATGACCGAGTCGGCTTTCTTGCGGAACCGGTCCAGGCCGTCGTCCGCCTTGAGGAGGCGCGCGCGTTCGACGTTGAACGGCGTGCTCGTCATGCCGACCACGATGGCGCCGAGCTTCTTGGCGACGTCCGCCACGACGGGGGCGCTGCCGGTGCCGGTGCCGCCGCCCATGCCGGCCGTGATGAATACGAGGTCGGCGCCGGCCAGGAGTTCCTCGAGCTTGTTGCGGGCCTGCTCGGCGCACTTCTCGGCCACCTCGGGGTAGCCGCCGGCGCCGAGGCCGC
>CAYVGY010000060.1:0-17332 GCA_964451065.1 uncultured Halobacteriales archaeon | reverse complement strand
GTGTCCACCGGCGCGTCCTGTTGGACTTGCACTTCCATCGTCTCCACGTGGTCCTGGCTTTGTTGGTCCTTGAAGTGTAATTTGGCCAGCGCGAACATGCAGCTTACGACGGGATGGGTGTAGGCGGCCAAGGCGCGGGGGGGGACGGTCCCACCTATCTTGTAGGCGAGATTTGCCAAACCTAGCTGGTAGTCCGCTTGCCCCTTGACGACCCCGAACATGTCTCCTTCATACGCGGCGATAATCGTATCGACCACCGCCCCGCCCGGACCCAAGACGCACGTGGCGGCAAGGATGTAATCCAGCTCCGAGAGCGCGGACTCGTGTAGAATGTGGCCCTCGATCCAGAACGAATTCTGGCTGGAGTCGGAGACTTCGAGTTTGAAGGCCTGGACCTTCGGACCGAGAAGGCCCCAATCGACGCAACGGCGCGGCCCAAGGTCTGAGTTCTCTCCCCAGAATTGACCGCGAGTCACGTCGGGGTCCTCTCGGAACGGATCCGATGAGTCAAAGGGATTGTCGCCCCCGAGTTGGCCCTGGCGCACCGTTCGCACGCGCGAAATGCGCACGTTCGGATCGACGTCGCCGACGCTGACGCAGGCACCCCACAACCACTTTCCTTTTAGCGGGGCCACGTCGAGAAGGTCAGGGACGTCGTTTTCAACGAACGGTTCACGATCGATGAGGTCTCCTTGGCGGTCTGGGAGTGGATTGTCGTTGGGGGTTCCATCCGCCGTGTCCGAGGACCCACGCAGGGGATCCGTCCCGAACCCGCCGTCTCCCGCTTCGGCGCCGTCGGATAGCAAGTCCTTGTCAGTGTCGGGATCCCGAATTCGCGTCCCGAGCTCGACTTCGCGACAGTTGTCCAGGAGGTCCCCGTCCTCGTCCCCATTCGGGACTTCCAACAGCCGTTGCGTGGAGGATTGGCCGCCCTGGTTGTCCCGTACCGTGAGCAGAATTACATATTTGAGGCAGTTCCGGTACGTATGGCCGACAACTTGGCCCTCCTCGTTTCCCGACTGGTCTCCCCAGTTCCATTGGTAGGTCAGTGGGTCCCCCTCGCTGTCCGAAGAGCAGGACGCGTCTACGACTACCGCGTAGCCTGAGTCCGTCCAGAAGGAATTCACGAAGTTGAAGCACGCTGCGGGCACTTGGTTGGCGCGGACGCTCACGGGGTTTCCTGGCCATGCAACGATGTTGGATCCTGCGCCCAGCGAATCTATGGCCTGAACGACGACCAGGTAGTTTTCGCCGGGGACGGCATACCGGTGTATCTTGGAGAGCTTCGTGCCGCTCGGCACCGTTCCCGAAGTGGGGACGTTGTCCACGCCCGTCTGGTCTCCCCAACCGATATGGTACAGGATTGGGTCCCCGTCGGGGTCTGAGGAGGTGAATTCGCACGTGAAGTCGAAATTAACCCGCACGGGGTCCGGGCCACAGCCGACTTGCGGGTCGGATGGAGGAACGTTCGGCCGGGTGGTGAATGTCCATTCGGGCCCTTGCGCTTCTCTCATTCCGTTATCGGTTCGCGCACGTACGATCCAGTGATACGTGGTCGCGGGCGTAAGCCCCGAAACGCTGCACGAGGGGTTCCGCGCGCCCGTACACCCCGGCGCCGCGGAACTCGGCGCCGGCGTCGTTCCAAAGAAGACCGTGAACGAGACGGAAGGGTCCGATTCGGCCATGGACCACGCCAACGCCAGACTCCTCGGTTGGTTCGTGGCCCCTGAGGCGGGGGACGGATTGGACGGCGGCGAGATGGGCCGCTCCCTAAACACCTTGAAATTGAGGTCTTCGGCGGGGTTCCGGCTGAACTCCCCGCCTGGATAGTTTCCCGGGTTGGCCGTGTAGTAATGCGTGCGACAATTCGGAGTCCAAGGACCCGGCTGATTCGTATGCATGATGTGGAGGAAGAGCCTTCCAGGATTCGCGAAGAAATCGGGAAAATCCGCGTCCCTCCAGATGCCTTCGGCCCCCGACGCATCGCTCGGTACGCCGAAGAGGCCATCCACGTCTGCCAGCTTGCCTTCTGATGGCGAAACGGAATTGGACACGACCAGCCGGATCGGTTCGGCCTGGCTCGTGCAGGGGGCCCATAGTTTGAGTTGAACTCTCGAGATCTGGGTCCCTTGGACGGTGACCGACTGCCAAACAAAGTTCGCCGGATTGTCGTTCGGGCCCGGCGATCGGACCATTCCGCTGTCATGGATCTGATCGTGCTCCTCTGCGCCGGTTGCGTTGGGAATCGTCGGCAGCAGAAACGCAACGAGTCCGGCTAGGCAGGCCGCCCGCCGCCTCAAGCCTCTGCCGCGGCTCATGCCAACATGATCCATGCAGCCAATTGGCTCGTCCCTGCCTCAATTGGATGTTGGCCAACCCAAGGGCATCCCCCGTTCCGGCGCCGGCGTCGGCGTGCCGTTTGCCAAGGACCATTCGTCATGCGCGAGATCCTCCAACCGGGTCGACGTTCTCCATTCAAGTCGACTTCTGCAGGATCCTGCGACTGGCCCGTACATCATGGGTAGGACAGTCGACGACGGATGGCAGCGGGGCTTTGAAGGCCTCGATGCCGGCCGGACGAGCCGTCGCCTCCCTCAGGAGACCTTGCGGTCGGTATGGGTTGCCACCGGTGAGCAAGCAGTCAGCAACGGCCCGAGCACGGGAATTCCTGCCGGACAGGATTCCACTTTGGACGGACCGGCGCCGTAATGTAGCTTGAAGTCGCGCCACGTCTCGTCAAGGTGGCCCAAGGCCGGCGCTCCCGGCGTCAGCGCCTCCCCCGGATCGGTGTCGTGGGCGAAGATGTCGGGGTTTCCGTCTCCGGTGCAGTCGTCCGCGGAGAGGCCATCATCGTGCTCAAAGTGATGGAGATCCAGGTTGAATAGATCCCTCACGTCGGAGGGACAGAGCTCGGGGTCGACATTCACCTGCAATCCAGCGAGATTGTGACCGAACTCATGGAGAAATACGCGCGCTGCAAGGTCGGGGTCGTCTCGCATGTGACACATGTAGAGAGCGAAATCGTCTCCGCCCGCTTCCGCCTCGCCCAGCGTGCCAGCGCCCTCGATGAAGAGGGCGTCGCTCGGATGCGAACAAGCCATGACCGCATAGTGGAAGATGGATTGGCGGGCAGCAGCCATGTTGGACAACTTCGTGTTCCGATTGTCCCAGGCCGAGTACCCCGTGCCTCCCGGGCCGAGGCTGGTTGAGCCATCAAATCCGTCCCCATTGTCGAGGTGGAGGCGAATCGGGGCGTGGTTGGTGGCGGGCTGGTCGTTCCTCCAAACGTTCTCCACTAGCGTTTGGCTGGCCAGCGTGAACTCCAGGCCGTTGAAGTAATCGACCTCGATGAATACGTCCCGTCCAAGCGGGTCCGGGTCCATGCAAGCGGTCCGCGCATTGTTGCAGTAGGCGTCCTCGAACTCCGACCAATCGCGGGTTTCGATCAGGTCGCTTAGACTGTCGTCGTCCGTGTCCCAGTCGTTGTCATCCGTCCCCAACGCCCGTTCTCTGCATGCCGGCAGGCCGTCGACGTCGTTGTCTTCATCGCGCGGAGAAACCAGCTGGGAAGACGAGTCAGTCGACCCCTGTTCGTCCGCAACGGTCAGTTGAATCCCGAAGTCACCGTTGCAGGAATACGAATGGCTGGCAAGGGGGCCCCCAACGGACCCCGCTCCATCCCCCCATTCCCAGGAAATCGTCACGATTCCCCCATCGGGGTCGCGGCTGCACCGCGCGTCGACTTCGACCCGCAGGCCCACCACGCTAGCGGAGAAGCACGCCGTGGGACCCTGATTCGCCGGCGCCGCAATCGTCGTGAACTCCCACGCGATCGCGTTCTGGCTGAAGCCTCCCCGGCCGTCCCGGACCTGGACCACCCACTGGTACTTGGTGGCCGGGCTAAGCCCGCTCAACTCGCAGGCACGCACCGTCGTCTGGCACCGAAGCGTGGACGGACTGCCATGAGCGTCCGATTCCTTGTCGACGTACACCTCATAGTTGAGGGCGTCCCCGTCCGGGTCGCTCGCGTCCCACGTCAGGCGCGGGCTGGTGGCGGTTCCGACCTGACCATTGACCGGACTCGGGTTGGACGGCGGAAGCGGGTTCTGGTTGACCGTCGACCCTCCCATCGTCGTGAACTCCCACGCGATCGCGTTCTGGCTGAAGCCTCCCCGGCCGTCCCGGACCTGGACCACCCACTGGTACTTGGTGGCCGGGCTAAGCCCGCTCAACTCGCAGGCACGCACCGTCGTCTGGCACCGAAGCGTGGACGGACTGCCATGAGCGTCCGATTCCTTGTCGACGTACACCTCATAGTTGAGGGCGTCCCCGTCCGGGTCGCTCGCGTCCCACGTCAGGCGCGGGCTGGTGGCGGTTCCGACCTGACCATTGACCGGACTCGGGTTGGACGGCGGAAGCGGGTTCTGGTTGGCCACGGCCGGCATGGGAATTGCGCTGGCCGCGATGCCGGATGCAATCATCAAAATCAGCATCCTTCGGACGGTGCGGTTCATGGGGGCACTCCTTGTAGCAGAGCCGTCTGGCCGCGGTGAAGAGGCGACGGCCGTCTGCCCTCGTGTCGGCGGAGATACTTCACGAAGTTGGCCAATCCGCGGGCAACGTCGTCCAGAGGCCGGCCAACGGTCGGACTGCGACGAATTCACAATCCCAGGGCATCGTAACACCGCGTTGGCCAATCTCGATAAGAGGCCGACCCGTCACTCCAATTCTGTACCCGGTCCGGTGGACTCCTCACCCTCCCCCGTCTGCATCCAACGGATCGGCCCTTACGCGCTTCCACCGGGGGCACAGCACCCTGCCACCGTCCGCCCCCGGTGAGGAGCTTTTTCTAGGGTGTCCACGGGTTGGCCACAAACCGTATCCCGGAGAATGCGGCAGCCCTTTGCCTCCAAGACCGGCCAGCCCCGCGGCTCGGACTGCGTAGCAGCCAGAAGGCGCTCCACAAACCTTAAGTCACAATCTGAACACCGTGAGTCTTGGTGGCACGGCTCGATGCTTGAATGGCAGAGAAAGCGGAAGCGAGTGGGCCGGCGCTTCCTCGTCTTGATGCTCCTGGCCGTCGTGGGTCTCGCCTCAGGCCTGGTCTACGCTTCCGTCGCGCCGACAGGACAAGTGACAAAGGACGACTCTGCGCCGCACGCCGACTTGGGCGGCGAAGAACAGTTCGCCGCCCCGCGGCTTGGCGACCGCGGAACGTTCTTGATTTCTCAAGAAGCCGACGACGCGGCAAGCCAACGCCTCGACTTCGAATGGTCCGGCCCCGAAGACGTGTGGGACGAGCGCGGCCGCCTCGTGACTGCCAACGTCGTCCGGTACGCTTACTCGTCAACCGACGGACCGGCCGACCAGAGTGTCCTTCGGCATGCCCTGTTCTTCTCCTCCATCGACGATTCGTTGGTGGGGTACGAAGTCGAGAACAGTTGGACCACGGCCACGTCCTCTTCCACCTCGAGGAGCCTGTTGTATCCCGCGCCCGGGTCGGGAATCTCTGACGCGATTCCGTGCCCCCTGCGACTCTCGCTTCGCGGCGCCACCTGGGACCTCCAGGGCGGCACCGTCGCCTTCGAGTCGTGCTCGTGGCCGCAAATCTCTGGCGCCAACGGGCCCCTCCTTCTCAAGGCCACCGAGCGTGGACGGTTTGGCCCATGGAACGTGGTCCGGTTCGACGCCAAGACGTCGGACGACCTGGGCCAAGGCGTGGCCTGGCTCGCGCCCGACCTTGCGTATCCTACCTGGCTCGAGGTGCCCCAGGCCGTGGACCCGTCCGCCAAGACGGTCATCCGTCTCGCCAGCTTCCATCCGGGCGACCGGGGGCTCGCTTCCACGAAGTCGCCCAAACTTGAAGCGCCTCCCATCACCTTCTCGTCACCGACGCCGACCTTGGTCAACGAGACCGGCGTCCACCAGGTGTTCCCCTTGGCGGATGCGGACCTGGCCGCGCGCCGGCAAGCGGAGGGGAGCCTCGACGAATTCTTCCAGAATCATCCCGACGCCTTGATCGCGGCGGCCTCTTTCGACTACTCTCGGCGGTACTTCGCCGACAATCAAACCTTTGCTCCAGTGGAGTATCGAACATGGAGCATGGCGTACCAGGCGGGAAGCCGCCAACAGCTCGCCTGCGTGACCCGCACCGACCGGCACCCCACCGGGGAACCGGAGGTCGACGACGCCCTGCCGAAGACCCAGCCGCTCATCGAAGTGAAGGTCTCGACGGATTGTGCCCCATCGGCCGAATCCTCCCCCGCAGCAATGTCGGCCGTCCCCGAACGGATCCCCGCCGTTCAATCGCTCCTGTCGCGCTGGAGACTCCAGGCCGACGAACCGCTCCTTTCGGACGACGAACTCAGTTTCGCGTTCCGGTTCGACTGCGTCGACGCCAGCTGTCCGCGCGACGAGCTGGTCATCGAAGTCGGCTGGAGGGGAACCGGCCGCTACGGTAGCTCCATCGAAGGGTCCGGCCTCGCCCATTCCGAGGCGCGCCTCGCGTTCGCCGCGGACGGCCACGCCCGATGGTACCGCGAATCCCGTTACGAGGAAACGGACGGAGGGCTCCTCGGTGCCATCATGTCGCTGAGAGCCGAAGAGCCCTCGGCGCCGAGCCCGGTCCACGCCTCCGCGGAACAATCCAGCCACGCCGTGCCCGCCTCCAACGCGGTCCAAGCCGCCGTCCTGGGAGGCGGCACCGCGCTCGCCACGGCCGTCCTCTTGTGGATGCTCGGCAGGCTACACAAGGTCACCGGATTCATCGGGTTCGCCCGCGTGGGACCCGATCGCGTCTTGGACCATCCTGTCCGAAGCCAGCTGAGTCGGTACGTCGAGGATCGGCCCGGAATCTCACTCCACGACCTCCTCGGCATGCTTCCCGTCCGCCGCTCCGCCACTCGGCACCACCTCGCGGTCCTCCAGCACGCACGGCGGATCCGCCTCCTCAAGGTCAACGGCACTTGGCGCGTCTTTGCGGCCCACGCCGACGTGGCCACCCACGTCATGAAAGTGCGACTGGAATGCGACCCCTCTCTCCACACCCTGGCATCCATCGTGTCGTCCGCGCAACGACCCCGGGCGGGCGAGGTCCTACCAGTCCTTCAACAGCGTGCCGGCCTTTCCTTCTCGGGCGCCCGCAAAGCCCTCGCTCGAGCAATCGAGGCCGGCCTCGTGGCTCGAGCCCCCGGCGAACAGCCCGCTCGACTCTACATCGAGCCGCGCTGGTCCTCGCTTTTGGCGTCGGCGGGGGCCGCTCAGGCGAGTCTGACCGCCAGCACCGCCGCCTCTAGAGAGGAGCAGTGATTACGATGTTCGGGACGCAGATTCAAACGCAAACGGAAGCAAGACGCCACCGGGCGTTCACCGCCTCGATGGTTGCGCTGGCCAGCATGGCCTTTCTCAGCCTGGCCGGGACCGCGGCGGCCGAGCCGACGCGGCTCCCCGTCTCGGACCTGGTCCCCAGCGTCGGGCCAGTCCCCGTCGGCAACGTGATAACCTCAACATGCGCCCCGGACGCGCCGAAGTTCTGCTTCGATCTGCCTCTCGTCGAGTTGGCCGTCTGCGGGCCGCCCGACGGCCTCATCAACGCAATCTCGCGCGCCAATCCAAGCGACCCGGCGCCGACCCTCCAGGCGGATTGGTGCTAGGGTCACTCCTCTTCGATCTGTGAAAACTCCGGGTCCGGTTCGCCGTTGTAGAACACGGTGATGTAGTGCGTCACGCGCTGCTGGAGCTGGACCACGACGAGACCGCCGCCCACGAACGTCATCGAGCTGAGGAGGGTCTCGCCGTCCGCGTTGATGCCGCGCCGGCTGGAAAGCGGGTTCGTCAGGTTGCCCACCACGAGCCTGAGCGGGCTCTCGCCGCCGGCCGCGCCGTATTCGTTCTCGGGGCCGCAGGGCGGCGGGTTGCAGTTGGGGTTCTTCCAGAGGTAGACCGCGAGACCGCTCCCCGTGGCCACCGACGACTGTTCCCACACGAACTCCTGGACCACGGTGGTGAGTCCGTCGCTGGCCTTGACCGGGAAATCGATCTGCGGCTTGTGGTTGGCGTCGAAGGCGCACACGTTGATGTTGGAGACGGTGACGGTGGCCGCCTTGAAGCCGCAGGCGATGTAACCCTCGCCCGTGAAGGGTACGTAGAAGGGCGTGGCAGGGTCGGGGATGGTCGCGATCTCCAAGAGGACCTCCTCGACGCGTTGGCCGTCGGCGACGGTCACGTCCTTGAACGCGCCGTCGTACCCGATGCGCCCCGCAGAAACCTTGTACGTCCCCGCGGGCACGTTCCAGAGCGAGAAGGACCCGTCGTCGTCGCTCCACCCGGCGACCTCGATGAGTTCGGCAAGCCACACCTGGGCCGTGGCGACGGGCAGATTGGATTCGTCGACGATGAACCCATGGATGGAGCCGAGGTCGGGATCTACTCCCTCGGGGAGGCCGTCGCCGCCCTCGGAACTCGCACAGCCCGCCAGGGCTGCAAACAACGAAACCACAGCCACGCCGATGGAACCGCTACGCTCCATGCCCCGGTCCAATATTGAAGCTGGAGGTCCCTACATGAATCTGTTCCCGGGCGATTGTATGAAGATGAGCGGCGCCACATCTCCGGGTGGCCCGGGGCCGCCCTACGAGAAGTACATGCTGAGGATCTTCTTCTCGGCGGCCTTCATGCGGTTGTGGGCCGCGGCCTTGCTGATGCCGAACACCTCGGCTAAGGTGTCGAGGCTCGCTTGGCGCGGCGTGTCGTAGAGGCCCAATGCGATGGCCATCTTCACGATCTCCGCCTGCTTCGGCGTGAGCTTCTCCTCGTAGTCGCCTATCGGCGTCTCCTCGGGCTTGTACTCACCGAAGTGCATGAGGCGCAGGCGGACGCCGAGCGCCTTGAGGAAGTCGCTAGCCTCGCGCACGAGTTTCCCGATGTCGACGTCGACGAACGTGACGGCGCCGATCGTCATCCAGCCGTCCTTGACGACGGTGGGCCGCAGGATCATGTCGGCGCCAATCTTCTTGAGCCCTGCCTCGTAGGGCCCCTTGAGGAGCTCCTTCTTCTCGCCCTTGAGCGAAACGAGGACGCTGCAGGCGCGGTCGTCGCGGCGCAGAATCTTGATGTCGTCGTAGTACTCGGGGAGCACGTAGAGGAGCTTGTCGTACTGGGCGGGCGGGGCCACGACGGTGAGGATCTGGCGCTCGGGGAAATGGTCCGCGTCATAGGTGACGTGGTTGAAGATGAGCTTGGAACCCGGATTGTCGCGGGTGAATTGGACGATGGGTAGGTCCGTCAACTCGATCTGGAACACGATTTCTTGGAGGGGCATGGGAGCGCCTGAACCCGTTAAGGTCCGGATGGTGGTTTGCTTTTAAGACGTTAACGGGTTCAAGGGCGGTACCCGCGCCGGCGGGCTGACCCGTTCGCGAAAGCCGACTGTTTAAAATCGCAAGCCTGCTAATTCTACGTGGTGGCCCGCGCGTTGGCGACGGAGAAACACCGGGAAACGCTCGAGTCGCTCGACCTGGCGGGCCTTTGCGCCCAATACCAGGCCACTTTCGTCCACCTCATCGGCGACGACCCGGCCATCCTCAAGCCTTTGATCGATGCGTCACCGGTCCCTCTCCTGGCCTCCACGTGGCGTCACCAGGCGGCTCAAGAACTCAAGGCGTGGCGGCCGGGGCTCCATGTGCACGAGTTGAGCCACGACATCACGAGCGGCATGAACGCCTTGCTCCAGATTCGCGACGTGGCGCTCGCCGCCTACGTGGAGGGGTTCTTCTCCAGCGACGACCGCGTGCTGGTGGTGACCCGCATCGGCCAGGCGTTCGAACTGGTCCTGTTCTTCGACATGCGGTACGACGAGTCGGTGACGCGCCTCAAGCGCGAACTCG
Source organism: uncultured Halobacteriales archaeon (assembly GCA_964451065.1). Taxonomy (GTDB): domain Archaea; phylum Thermoplasmatota; class E2; order JACPAO01; family JACPAO01; genus CAYVGY01. The sequence goes on along the minus strand of CAYVGY010000060.1, from coordinate 7,448 downwards.
AGTACCGCGCGGACATCGCCGTAATCGAAGCGGTCCTTCAGATTGCTTCGGAAATCGCCCGCGAGGGCCGTGAGCGAGGGCACGTGGGCGCCTTGTTCGTCATTGGCGACACCGACCGCGTCTTCGAAGTCTCCCGGCAGGTCGTCATCAACCCGTTCCAGGGCCACGTGGACGCCGTGCGCAACATCCTCGACCCGAGCAACTGGGAGACCGCCAAAGAGTTCAGCCAGATCGACGGGGCGTTCGTAATCCGCGAGAAGGGCCTCATCGAGGCCGCGGGCCGGTACATCGAGGTCAAGCAACCCGTCTCGTTGCCGTCCGGCCTTGGGGGCCGTCACCTTGCAGCGGCGGCCGTCACGAAGGAGACCAAGGCGATCGCCGTCGTCGTCTCGGAGACCGGCGTCGTGCGGGTCTTCAAGGATGGAGAGATCCTGCTCCGCATTGGCACGACGTAAGTCTCAGTGGCGGACGCCGTACGACCAGACGCCACCCGATACGTCTCGCCGAGGTTGGGCTTGGTCCGGCTCGGGCGAAAACGCGTCGGGCTCCGTTTCCTCGAAGAACGTCCCGATCCCCATCAAATCGATGAAGACGAGAAGCGGGGCCAGGAAGACAAGGAGCACGCCAGCGTACGCCGCGAGGATGCTGGTGGGGCGGCTAGCCAGGATGACTAGGCCGCCGATGAACGCGGCGGCCGCGCACCCCAACAGGATGCGGCGTAGCAGAACGGCTAGATGGTGGCGGCTCAACTGCCGGATGGTCTCTTGGTGGGCATTCATCGGTTGGCTCTCCCGCGGGGCCCGCGGCGGCCTCGCTGAAACCAGTTACTAGGTGACCCAGGGATTTGTATCCGCGGTTGCCAAGCCACCCAGCAGTCGGAACCGCAAGTTCGAAGAAAGGGATGACGGGGTCTTACGGGCCTGGCGTCTTTCGCCGGGTCCTCCGAACCGCGAGGGCTCGAGGAAGCCCGTCTCCTCCCCCGTCGACTCCTGAAGAGACTTGACGATACTTACGCGTTTCGGCGGACTGCGGTGGGCCCCGGTGCCCGCAAGGGCCCCGCCGACATCGGACGGCGCCGCCTGCGGGACCGAACCCTTATAAGTCGCGGTCCGGCATATAAGCGTCCTTGAGGGGCCGCCTGTGACGCGGAAAAAGCCGGAACCTAAGGAGTCGGCCGCCTTGGCCTCCCTTGCGCGGGCCCGCAAGCCGGGCGAAAAGTGCGCCGGCTGCGGTCATTGGTCACCGGCCACCGAGTACGGCGTCGACGAGAAATCGGGCTACTGCGACCGGTGGGAGAAGCTCACGGACCACAATTTCTGGTGCGAGGAGTTCATCACCCAAGACCAGTTCAAGAAGGTCCAAGATCAACTGGCCGAGGAAAACGAGGATTTCATCGACGAGGAGACGTAACCTCGCGCGGATGGGTGCTTCTAAGTCACCCTGCGTGTTGCGGGTCGACCATGACCCTGGCCGATTCCCACGTGAAGGCGCTCCTGAAGGAAGGCACGTCGAAGGCGGGGAACCCGCCGAGCGGCGCCGAGTGGCGCATTGCGCCGGACGCCATTGAGGCCGCCAAGACGAAAGCCGAGGAGTACCTCCGGCGGCTGGGCGAACAGGCTGCCCGCAACTGCGCCGCCGCCAAGCGAAGCACGCTCAAAGGCGAGGACGTTGCGGAGCCTTCGGCACCGGCGGCGCCGGCGCCCCCGATGGGGTAGGTTCTCGCCAAGCCGCAACTCGTGGCGCTTCCTGGCTGCGCGGCGTGGATCGAGGAGACACGAGGAAACCGCGATTCCTGGAGCACACGACGCACCCTTTACTGGTGGACCTTGGTCCGATGCGACGAAAGATGAGCGGTTCGTACGTCCACGCCGCAGTCGGGGCACCGCGTCATCGGGGATGCGAGATGGGCCTTCGAGGAGCGCCGACCCGCCGCCCCCGATTGGCCGCGACGGCGCGCCACCAAGTATCCACCGCCCGAGAGGGCCGCGGTCAATCCGAGCGCCCACCACCAGAGGTTGGCGCCGCCCCCGGGAACCGGAGGGTCCTCGCCCGTGACGAAGACGGTCCGGTTCCAGGCGTCAAGGTCTGAGTTGGCGTGGTCTCCGTTGGCGGACAGGACGGCCAGTTGGAACGATACGTTTCCGGCGCCGGGCGCCGGGGCGCGCCAGTCGGCGTCCCATTGGCGGTCGTTGGCGCCCAGATGGGTGAACGTGAGTTCCCCCCAAGTCTCCTCGGCAAAGGGCACGTTGCCGTGGCCGCCGCCCGTCATGTCGTGGAGCGAAGCGCCCTCTTCGCTCTTGAGGACCGTTTCGGAGCCCGCCGGGATTCGCAACGTCCCCGCCGAAACGCGCAGGTCGAAGCCCCCGGCGTGGCCGCCCCGGTCCAAGTCGACGGGGGGACCGCCCTCGACGGAGACGGTGAGCGTGTACGTGCGGCCCGGCGCGTAGGGATTGGGTAGTCCGCTCAGGAGGGGGCGCACGTCGGGGGACGGCGCCGCGGCGTGGCACGTGCAACCCGTCTCCGTCACGCCGACGATTCCGTGTGGGTTGGCCGCCCCCGGCCATGCGAAGGCGGCCGTGAGGCTCAGAAGTGCCGCCGCGGCGACCCATCGCTGGATGCGAGCGCGCCGCCAGGGACGAACCATGTGGGCCCGTGAGGTCGGCGAAGCAGATGAAACCGTGCGGCAATTCTCGCGCACGAAAATGAGCCGCCGCCGGCCAGGGGGGAAGGGCCGCGCGTGGCGCCGAAGTTCGTTGGCCCAAGCGGGCCCTTCGGGCGCCGCCGGGCCGGGGGCGGTCCGGCGGGGTCAGACCGTCGCGTCCACGATCTTGGTTCCTTTCTCGCGCAGGGCCGCGTGCGCCGCCGCCAGGCGCGCGATGGGCACACGGAACGCGCTGCAGCTCACGTAGTCGAGGCCCACCTTGTGGAAGAACTCGATGGAGCTCGGTTCCCCGCCATGCTCGCCACAGATCCCGATCTTGAGCTTCGGCTTCGCCTTGCGGCCCAAGTCGACGGCCGTCTGCACGAGCTTGCCGACACCGTCGCGGTCGAGCGTCTCGAAGGGGTTGTACTTGAGGATTCCCTTCTCGAGATATTGGAAGAGGAAGGCGGCCTCCGCGTCGTCGCGGCTGAAGCCGAACGTCGTCTGGGTGAGGTCGTTCGTCCCGAAGCTGAAGAAGTCGGCGAACTCGGCCACGAGGTCTGCCGTGAGGCAGGCGCGCGGAATCTCCATCATGGTCCCGACGAGGATGGGGACCTTGAGGCCGTACTGGCCCATCACGTTCTGCGTCTCCTCCTCGACGATCTTGCGCAGCTCCCGTAGCTCGTTGGGGTGTCCCACCAGGGGCAGCATGATCTCGGGGAGCACCTTGATTCCCTCCTTGGCCAGCTCGCAACAGGCCTCGACGATGGCGCGCGTCTGCATCCGCGGAATCTCGGGGTACAGGATCTGGAGGCGGCAACCCCGCAGGCCCAGCATCGGGTTCTGCTCCTCGATCTCGAGGATTTTCTTAAGATAACGCCGCTTTTCGTCGATCTCGGGCCCAGACTTGTTCTCGACGTCCGCCCGCGTGACGGCCTCGAGGAGGTCGTCCTTCATGGGTAAGAATTCGTGGAGCGGCGGGTCGATGAGTCGGACCGTCACGGGGAAGCCGTCCATTGCGCGGAAAATCTCGAGGAAGTCGGATTTTTGGATCGGTTCGAGTTTGGCGAGGAACGTTTCGCGCTGCTCCGTGGTGTTCGCGAGAATCATCTCGCGCACGATAGGGAGCCGGTCGGGGTCGTTGAACATCCGCTCGGTACGGCAGAGGCCGATGCCGACGGCGCCGAACTCGCGGGCGCGGCGCGCGTTCACGGGCGTGTCGGCGTTGGCTCTCACGTAGAGGCGGGCCACCCCATCGGCCCAGGTCAGAAGCTCCTTGAAGTCGGGAGTGAGCGTCGGCTCCACGGTCGGGACCGCGCCCAGGTAGACGCGGCCGGACCCACCGTCGATGGTGACGACATCGCCCGCTTTGACGACGACGCCGCCTACGATGAATTGGTTCTTGGCGTAGTCCACTTTTATTGCCTCGCAGCCGGAGACGCAGGGCTTTCCCATGCCCCGGGCGACGACGGCTGCGTGGCTCGACATGCCTCCGCGTGACGTGAGGATGCCTTGGGCGGCGAAGAACCCGTGGACATCGTCGGGGTTCGTCTCGGTCCGGACGAGGATGACCTTCTTGCCGGCTTCGGCGAGTTCTTCGGCGTCGTCCGCGTCGAAGACGACCTGCCCGCTGGCGGCGCCGGGGCTGGCGTTGAGGCCCTTGGCGAGTTCCTTCCCCTGCGCCTTGGGGTCGATCTGGGGATGCAAGAGCTGGTCCAGTTGATGGGGCTCGACGCGGGTGACGGCCTCCTCCTTCGTGAGGAGACCCTCGCGCGCCATCTCGACGGCGATGCGGACGGCGGCGTGCGCCGTGCGCTTACCAGTGCGTGTTTGCAGCATGTACAGTTTGCCGTTCTGGATCGTGAACTCGACGTCCTGGACGTCCCGGTAGTGTTTCTCCAGGAGCTTTGCGATCCGCCGCAGTTCGGCGTGGGCTGAAGGGATCAGCTTCTCGAGCTCGCGGATGGGGCGAGGCGTCCGGATTCCCGCCACGACGTCCTCCCCTTGGGCGTTGGAGAGGAATTCGCCATAGAGAAGGTTCTCGCCGGTGCTGGGGTCCCGCGTGAAGGCGACGCCCGTCGCGGAGTCGTCGCCGGTGTTGCCGAAGACCATGGCCTGGATGTTGACCGCGGTGCCGAGCGTGTCGGCGATCTTGTACTGTTTCCGGTACGTGACGGCCCTCGCGTTGTTCCACGAACGGAACACGGCCAGGATGGCCAGTTCGAGTTGCTTCATGGGCTCTTGGGGGAAGGCCTGGCGGGTGTGTTCCTCGACCAAGGCCTGGAAGTTCTTCGTCAGCTCCCGGAGCGCGGAGGCGCTCAGCTCGTTGTCCCGCGTCACCTTCTCGTGGCCCTTGGCCTGCTCGAGGACGTCCTCGAACCGCTGGCGGGGCACGCCCAGCACGATGTCGCCGAACATGGTGATGAACCGGCGATAGGAATCGTAGGCGAACCGAGGGTTGTTGCTGAGCTTGGCCAGGCCCTCGACGGTCTTGTCGTTGAGGCCGAGGTTGAGGACCGTGTCCATCATGCCCGGCATCGAGACGGCCGCGCCGCTGCGGACGGAGACGAGCAGGGGATTGGCGGCGTCGCCGAAACGTTGGTTGGTCTTCTTCTCGAGCCGCTTGAGATAATCAAGGACCTGGTCCCAGCAACCCGGCGGCAGACCGGTTCCGGTCTGGAAGGCCAAGCATGCCTCCGTCGTGAGGGTGAAACCGGGCGGAACGGGCAGCCCGATCCGCGTCATCTCGGCCAAGCCGGCGCCTTTGCCGCCGAGCCTGTCCCGCAGCGACGCTGAGCCTTCCCCGAACTCGTACACCCACTTCTTCAATGCACCCATGGCTCACGCCACGTGTCCATCCGTCCGAGTTCATAAAAGGGTTCGCCGCGGCTTCGTCTGGACCTTCAAACTTGCTGCCCACGCTTTGTCACACCTTGGACCTCACGCGTCCATGGAGCGAGCGGGGCCGTCGTGCTTTAACGGGGCGCCCGCAACAGTTTTTAACAACGCGGCTCTCTTGAAATCCTTAGGACGGTTCCGTCCGATGAGAAAGCCCCTAATCGTGCTCGCGTTCGGCCTCTTTTTCCTGGCTTGGCCTGCCCCGTCGGCGGAGGCTGGCACACCCAAGGTGTTCCACGAGACGACCATCGTCCAGGACGCGGTCGGCGATTTCGAGACGGAGGGTCTGGGCGCGCTCGACATCGAAGCGATCCACCTCTCCGAGCGGTACTTCTTCAACCCGGACACGGACGAGCGCCGCGCGACGGCCTACTTCCGGGTCCAGGTCCGGGCACTCGGCGAAATCGAGAACTTCAAGGGGAAGACCCCCATCGAATACGAAATCCATTTCAAGCTTGCGGGACAGGATGTCGTCATTAACGCGACGGTCATCCAGGACTGCCCGGTCGGCCTCAGCGGCGTCGAGTGCACCGATCCCACCACAGCGCGGCCGAATTACCTCGACGAGAACGCTGGCGTCACGCTCGTGGTGGCGGCGGAATCGGCCGGCTTTGCGCCCGGCGCCCAAATCACGGAGATCTACGCAGCGTCCTCCCAGATCGTAAACGGCGAGAAGATGTACTACGATGTGGCGCCCGAGAACAGCAGCGGCACCGCCCCGTCGTCCGAACTCGCACCGACCCAGACGTCCGGCCCGTACACCTTCCAGGGAACCTATCCGTTCATCCGCGCCGAACTCCTCACGCCCGCCCTCCGCTACGCGGTGCCCGGCGGCGAGGCGAGCTTCGTCGTGAACTTCGTCACGGACAACAACCTGACCGGTTCGGACACGATCCGCATCTTCTACGACGTGCCCGCCGGCTGGACCGTCAAGAGCACCATCGAGCCGCCCGTGGTCCCTCTCACCGCCGCCAGCTCCGACGTCGAATTCGAGATGCAGCCAAAGGCGTCCGCCATCGCCAAGGTCGGCGACAAGGTTCCCATCACGATGGAGGCGATCCTCGTCACCGCTGGGGGCCGCACCGTCTTGCCCGTCGAGGTCGAGATCACGGATCCCAAGACGCCGTACCCCGAGTTCGAGTTCCAGCTGGTCGAAGAGGGTCCCTTCCAGAGCGGCGCGGACGAGACGCTCTCCTTCAAGATCATGAAGGACGGCGAGCCTTTGCTGCCGTCGCTTGTCAAGGTCGATTTCGTGATGGATGACGAGGTCGAGACCACCAAGACGGCCAAGGAAAGGGACGGCGAACGGGGCACGTACGACGTCACCTACAGCTTCCCCGAGGGCGGCACCTGGACCGTCGACGTGTACATCGCCGAAATCGTACCCTCGCCGCACCAGCCCTTCGACGTCGAGGTCGAGAGCGACGAGGGGTTCCTGCCCGGTTTCGAACTCGTGGCCGCCCTCGCCGCCGTCGGCTTGCTTCTGTGGCGGCGCCGCTGACCCCGCTTAAAAGGGCGCCGTGAGCCACCATGGTCGCGCGCCTTCCCGGCCACCAACAGGCCTAAATAAGGCTCACGGAACTAAGGCGTGAGGTTGAACGTGGTGATGAGGGGGATTCGGACCGTTCCGCTGGTCCTGGCATTGGCGCTCGCGGCTAGTTTCTTGGCCGCTCCGACGGCGTCGGAGGACCGCGCGACCTCGGTAGCGCTCCTCCCTCCGGGTCCCTACAGCGGACCCTCTGCGGACCAGTTGCCGCCCGGAAGCATCCCGTGGGCCGCCAACGTCTTCGACCAATGCGGCGACCTGGCGCTCGTCTTCCGCAACCCCGACCTGCGCCCCCACGCGGACGGCCGCGTGCATGCGGAGGGCCAGTTCTTCATCCAGTTCCAAGTGGTCGGCGCCGGCGCC
>CAYVGY010000059.1:0-17562 GCA_964451065.1 uncultured Halobacteriales archaeon | reverse complement strand
CGACGCCGCGCATGGCCGGACCACCGCGCATCGCCTATACCGGTTCGACTGGAGGATTCCACGATCTCGCGGGGATGGCCAAGGCGTTGGGCGCTTGCTTCGCCCAACGACGCGATCTTCGGTTGTTGGTGGCCTCGCCACAAGACACGGCCCCCTTCCGTCGGGCCCTGGAGCATGCCGGTGTGCCCGCGGCGGCCATCGAGGCGGAGGCCTTGGCGCCCGAGGCCGTCCCTCGGCGCCTCCGTGATTGCCACGGCGGCATTTGTTTCCTGGATCGGAGTTTCTCGAAGCGCGCCGCCAGCCCCATTAAGGTCGCAGAGTACTTGGCAACAGGGCTTCCGGTCCTCGTGACGCCGGGCACCGGTGACTTTGACGAGTTCGTGGAACGGGAACGAGTCGGCGTCGTCGTCGACCCTTCGGATTCGAAGGAATTGGCCGCGGGCGTTGCCCGCTGGCTGGAACTGGTTGACGACCCCGCCACGGTTCATCGGTGTCGGACGGTTGCAGAGCGACGATTCGATGCGGCCACTGGCGCCCGAAACTATGGTTCCATGTACGAATCGCTCCTCGCGCGCACCGGTTAGCGTCGCGCGAAACCACCAGCTCACCGCTCGCGGAACGGGAGTCTCTCCAGCCGTCCCTCGCCGAAAACGAGGAGAGGTTCTCAACTCCACCGAGCCTTGCTACAATGCGTAGCGGCAGGCCGAGGTCCTTGCGGGGCGCTCTAAGAGCTCTGAAAACGTGGAACGGGCGTTCTCACGTCGTCCAGACAGCGGCGTAGCCCCTCAAGAAGGGCCACGCCCGGCTCGTAGCCAAGCCTTCGCCGGGCCTGGGCCACGTCCGCAAACGAGTCGCGGACGTCGCCGGGCCTCGGCGGACCGTGTTGGCGTTCGATGGGCCGGTCGAGAAGCCGCTCCAGGTGGCCCAACAGGTCGAGAAGGCTGGTTCGTTCGCCCCCGGCGATGTTGAGGACCGTGCCGTCCGCCCTGGGCGACTGCGCCGCCAGAAGGTTCGCCCGGACCACGTCGTCGATGAAGGTAAAGTCCCGCGTTTGAGAACCGTCGCCGTCGATCGTCACCGGCTTGCCTTGGAGGGCCAGCCGGGTGAACCGAGGAATCACCGCGGCGTAGGGCGAGTCGGGGTCCTGGCGGGGACCATAGACATTAAAGTAGCGCAGGGAGAACGCGTTGAGGCCGTACACGTGGGCGTAGGCCCGCACGTGGCCTTCTCCGGCCAGCTTGCTGGCGGCATAGGGAGACAACGGGTCGGGCGGCATCGCTTCGTGCTTGGGCAGCGTGGGACTGTTCCCATACGCGGAGCTGCTGGCCGCATAGACGAATCGCTCGACGCCGGCGCGGCGCGCCGCCTCGAGCACGGCCAGGGTCCCGCGGGCGTTGACATCGAAGGAGGTCAGGGGATCTTCGATGCTGCGCACGACGCTGGGGAGCGCGGCCTCGTGGAAGACAATCTCGACGCCCTTGATTGCTGGGCCAAGCGTCGCGTCGTCACGGATGTCTCCCCGGACGAGACGAACGCCTTCCGGCACGTTCTGGGGCTTGCCGGTCGAGAGATTGTCGAGAATGGTGACCTCGTTGTTCTTCCGCAACGCGTCGGCGAGGTGGCTCCCGATGAATCCGGCGCCGCCCGTGATCAGGACGCGCCGGTTTTGGATGGGTTGAGGCATGGGACGAGTCTTCCAGTCCGCCGGCGGCTATGAAGGCTTCGCTGAGGGGAGAAGGCTTGCGTATTGGCTCCGCAATTGGCTGAGCATGGTCTCGAGCGAGAATTCGCGGACGTGTTCCTTTCCGGCTTGAGTTCGCCGACGGGCCGCTGCCGGGTCGAGGAGGGTCGAGCGGATGGCGGCCACGAGAGCGGGAACGTCTCTTGGTGGGACCATCAGGCCCGCTTCGCCTAGTTTCAGTTGTTCAGGAATGCCGTCCACGTTGGTGGCGACCACGGGACAGCCTGCGGCCAGGGCCTGGGTGATGACGCGGGGCGTTCCTTCGCGGTGCGAAGCGTGGACGAAAACGTCGGCGGATTTGAGGAGACCTGGGAGGTCGGATCGGTGGCCGAGGAAGTCGACCGCGGCCGCGGCGCCCACGGATTCGACACGTCGTCGGAGGTCGGCTAGTCGAGGCCCGTCGCCGGCCACGGCGAGGCGGATCTCCGTGAATTCCTTGCGCAGCAGACCGACGGCGTCGATGACCTCCTCGAGGCCCTTGCTACGGGTGATTCGAGCGGCGGAAAGGATGACAGGTCGCCCACGCAAGGCCGAAGCGGACGCTTGGTCGACGGCGCCTAGGTCGAGGCCGCTGCGGACGAGCGCGTACTGGTCAGACGTACCGATTCGCGCCCCGAGGAAGGCATGGACGAGGCTTTCGGCGTTGCTGAAATACCGGTGGGTGAACCGCGCGAGGTGGCGATGGAAGGCGACGACGCTGCGGCGGATGGGGTAGGCGTGGGCCTGCGTAAATTCGTGGCCGTGGATGGTGTGGACGATTCGCGGGACGCGTTCGCGATGGGCTGCTTCGCGGGCCAGGAGGCCGGCCTCCGTGCTGTGCGTATGGACGAGGTCGTAGCGGCCTCGCGCGATGGCCCGCCGCAGTTGGCGCACCGCCATGGGGGCCGTCCACGGCGCATAGTGCCGAAGGGCGGGAATCGGGATGTGGGGAACGCCGAGGCCTTCCAATCGCGCCAGCATCCGGGAATCGACTTCGGAACCGGACGCCAGGGCGTAGTCGTGCTCGCTGCGGAGGTTCTCGATTTCAAGCAGCGTCTTTTCTTCCGCGCCACCGGGCAGGAAGCGCGTGATGACGTGGAGGATCCTCACGGAGCCCCCCTAGCCCAGGACGTTGTCTTTGCCCGCTCCGACGCCCAGATATCGCAGGCCTGCGCGCCGCGCGTCGGCCGCGTGCACCAGCCGCCGCCCGTCCACGAACGTCGCCCCTTTGCTTGCGTGGGACGCAAGGAGGTTCACGTCGATGGGCAAGTACTGGGGGTGGTCGACCATGAGGACGAAGGCGTCGATGGCCGCCGGGAGCTGCGACGGGTGTGCCACATGCAGGGAGCTGTGGAACCTTGAACGCGCCTCGGCTTCGGGGACGAACGGGTCGACGGTCACGACGCTGGCCTCGTATTCATGGAGCGCTTTGGCCAGCTCGATGGAGGGGCTAAGGCGCGTGTCGCCGATGTTGGCCTTGTAGCTCAGCCCTAGGATGGCGACGCGGGCCCCTTTGACGGGTTTTCCGGCGTGGTTGAGGCCTTTGAGCAGGAGGTCGAAGACGTGGCGGGGCATGGCGTCGTTGAGCTTGCGTCCCGCGGTGATAATCTGGGCGTGGTAGCCGGCCCTCTGCGCCGTCTTGACGAGGTAGTAGGGGTCCTTGGGGAGGCAATGGCCGCCGACGCCGGGCCCTGGGCGGAACGGGACAAAGTTCCATTTCGTGGCGGCGGCGTCGAGGACCTCTTGGACGTCGAGGCCGAGGTGCTCGAGGATGAGGGCGAACTCGTTCATGAGTCCGATGTTGAGGTCCCGCTGCGTGTTCTCGATGATCTTGGCGGCTTCGCATGTGCGAATGTCCGAGACAATCACCACCCCGCCCTTGGTGATGGTCGTGTAAAGCTCGGCGGCATCGCGGGCACTCGCTTCGTTGATACCGCCCACGATTCGCTTGGTGCGGTCGATCGTGTGGTCCGAGTCGCCGGGGTTGTACCGTTCGGGGCAGTAGGCGAGGCCGAAGTCGGTGCCGGCGCGTAGGCCGGAGGTTTCGAGTTCGGGTCTGAGGATCTCTTCGGTGACCCCGGGGTAAACCGTGGACTCCAAGATGACGAGTTGGCCGCGCCGTAGGCCCTGGGCGACGGATCGGCCCGCCGCCACGATGTAGGAGAGGTCCGGCTCCTGCGTGTCGAGCAGCGGCGTGGGCACCATGATGAGGACCGCGTCGCTCTCGCGGACGGCCTGGGGGATGTCGTGGGTTGCCGTCAGCCGGCCCTCGTCGACCAGGCGTCGGACCCGCCCGTCCATGCCGAGGTCCGGCAGGTGGCTATGGCCGGCCCGGACCTTGTCGACGGCCTCGGGCTTGACGTCGGCGCCGATGACCTTGAAGCCCGCTTCTGCGAAGAAGATGGCGCTGGGTTGGCCGTCGTACGCGAGGGCGACCACCGAGAGGGTGCGGAAACGGGACCGGGGAAGGACGGCGGCGGTGGTTCGGCTTTCCATGGTGGTGACCCGTTACGCGGCGACGGCGAGGGGCGCGGAGGGCCGCGGCGAGGCGAGCGCGCCCGACGCCAGCTGTTCGTCCCACTCCCGCAGGAAGACGAGGGCCCAGAGCCGGTGCGTGTGGTCTTGTTCGTCCCGGAGGTGGGCTTGGACGAGGCGTTGGACCCGGTCACGCCCTAACAGCCTTTCGGTCGTGGGCCCTGGCGATTCGGCGAGCGCATCCACCAGGTGGCGCGCCTCGTGGCGGAACCAGGAGCCGATGGGGACGCCGAATCCCATCTTGGGCCTGTGGAGTACCTCGCGGGGGAGGAGGCCCTTGAGGGCGCGCCGCAGGAGGACCTTCTTGTGGAAGCCGCGCAGCTTGAGGTGGGGCGGCAGGCGCGCCATCTCCTCCATGAGGACGTGGTCGAGGAAGGGGGCGCGGGCTTCGAGGCCGTTGGCCATGGAGGCGATGTCGACCTTGACGAGGAGGTCATGGGGGAGGTAGGTGAGGACGTCGGTGCGAAGCATGCGGTGCGTGAGGTGGTCGCGGGGCTCGAAGCCCTCATGGATCGCATGGACGGCGGCGTCGGTGGGCGGGAAGGGGAGGTCGCGGTCCGGGAAGACGCTCACGAGGTTCCGGTATTGGGCTTCGGGTTCGCCTTTGGCAATCTCGAGGAACCGCCGGGCGAGGTGGACGCGGCCCTTGTTGCGGTTTCCGTTGCCCAGGAGTCCGAGGGCGCCGTGCAGGGAGGAGCGGGCCCATTGGGGCACGCGCCGGAGGTTCTTGGCTTGGTGGATGGCTGCGTAGCGGTCGTAGCCGGCGAAGTTTTCGTCTCCGCCGTCGCCGGTGAGGACCACGGTGACCTTGGAGCGAGCCAAGCGGGAAACAAGGTACGTGGGGAGGGCGCTGGAGTCCGCGAAGGGCTCGCCGTAGTGCCAGACGAGGGTGGACAAGTGTCGAAGGTCGTCCGGGCGGCCCATGATGCTGTGGTGGTCGGTGCCGAGTGCTCCGGCGACGAGGCGAGAGTAACGGGATTCGTCGAAGCCGGCCTCATCGAATTCGACGCTGAACGTGTTAAAACGGTCCAGGTGGCGTCGGGCGAAGGCGACCACGGCGCTGGAGTCGATGCCGCCGCTGAGGAAGGCGCCCAGGGGAACGTCGCTGCGAAGTCGGATCCTGACGGCCTCGTCGAAGAGATCGAGGAATCGACGCTCGGGTGCGGCAGCGTCGCCGTCGACGGCGTACGTGAGCCTCCAGTATCGTTCGGTGCGAGGTCCCTGGTCGTCGACCGTCAAGAAATGGGCTGGCGGCAGCTTCTGGATTCCCTCGAAGGCGGTTCGGGGCGGGGGCACGTAGCCCAGGCAGAGGTAGGTCCGGAGCGCCTCGTCGTCGATCCGCGCCGGCCCTTCCAAGTCGTGAAGCAGGGGGCGGATCTCGCTCGCGAACGCGAATCGGCCGTCCTGCCACCGGTAGTAGAGGGGTTTCTTTCCGAGCCGGTCGCGGGCGACCAACAGGCGGCGCCGCGTCGAATCCCAGAGGGCGAACGCGAACATGCCGCGCAATTGGCCAAGCATGGCGGGGCCCTGTTCCTCGTAGAGGTGGAGCAGGACCTCACTGTCCGTGTCGCTGCGGAACTGGTGGCGTCCGCGCAGGCCTTCCCGGAGCTCCAGGTAGTTGTACACCTCGCCGTTGAAGACGAGCTGGAGGGTCCCGTCCTCGTTCGCCATCGGCTGGTGGCCGCGCGCCGACAGGTCAAGGATGGCCAGGCGGCGGAAGGCGAGGCCGCACGTGTCGTCGAGGTGGTAGCCCGCCTGGTCGGGTCCCCGGTGGGCGAGCAGGTCGCCCATGCGCGTGAGGAGGGGTCGATCGAAACGGCGTTGGCGGGAGAAATCGGCGATGCCGGCGATCCCGCACATTGGGTTGTCCAAGCCGGCTTTCTTAAAGAAACCTTCGCGGGCGGCGGCGGACGGGACCGGACGAAACGGTTATCGCGACCGCCCTTTCTGACGGACGGTTGACCGAGGTGCCGCGACCCGCCGCGCTCGCCCCCTCCGACGCTCGGGACTCCAATCGCCTACGTGGGCCGCGCGCCGCGGCCAACCTGGACGCCTCCACGGTCGAAGGGTTTGGACACGAATGGAAAAGATTCGACCAATCGGCCCTATCCAACGAAGAGCGGGCCCTCATGTTCCGCCAATACTTCGACATCTTTCCCTGGGCCGATCTTCCGCCAAGCCCCGAGGGGTTTGACTTCGGATGCGGCAGCGGCCGCTGGGCGCTTCTCGTCGCGCCCCGCGTCGCGACCCTGCACCTGATCGATGCGAGCCCGGACGCATTGCAAGTCGCCAAGAAGAACCTCTCCGGCGCCCCGAACTGTCAGTTCCACGTCGCCACACCGGACACGATCCCCCTACGGGACGGCTCCATGGATTTCGGGTATTGCTTGGGTGTCCTCCACCACGTCCCCAATACCGGCGCTGGCCTGACCAGTTGCGTGACCAAGCTCAAGGCGGGAGCCCCGTTCTTGCTCTACCTCTATTACGCCCTTGACAACCGCCCGTGGTGGTACCGCGCCACCTGGCGGGCATCGGATGCCCTGCGGCGCCTCGTCAGCAGGAGCCCCCGGTGGATCCGGTTAGCCGTCACGCAGACGATCGCGGCCCTCGCCTACTGGCCCCTCGCACGCCTAGCGCGCCTGTTCGAGAAGATGGGAGCCCGCGTCCGGCACTTCCCGCTGGCGGCCTACCGCCGGGTCAGCTTCTACACCATGCGGACCGACGCATACGACCGCTTCGCGACGCGCTTGGAAAAGCGGTTCACACGAGCCGAGGTCGAGGCCATGATGCGCGAAGCCGGCCTCGAACGCATCCGTTTCAGCGAGGCGGCGCCCTATTGGTGCGCCGTCGGTTACAAACGAGCCCACGCATGACGGGCCCGGGGGGTCAGGGCGCGCCCACTGCGTCGTTGTACCGTTCGAGGTACGGGGTTTTCAACCCGTAGATCCCCGGGCCCAATTTTTCGTATTCCGGCGCCTGCGCGGGAGGGACGGCGATGGTCCACGTGATGTCGTTTTCCAGGAGGAAGACGGCGTCGGCGAAGCCGCCCGCGAGGTAGGCTTCCCAGACGTCCTGCCGTAACGGCGGCGAACCGGGGTAGAGGACCGTGACGGGACGTTTGCCCGTCAACGCATTCACGATGGGGGCCTTCCAAGGGTCGGTGAGAAACGAGCCGTATTCCGGGCCGACGTTGTCCACGGCCCAGGCAATACTCTCCCAGTCGGGGTCTTCGAGTACGTGGTAGTAGCGTTCTCGCAGGTGTCCCTCGATGCCGACCTGAAGGATACCGGCGGACAGGAGGACGGCGGATGCCGCAGCGACGGTCCGCGTAGGGACGCGTCGGATGGGGTGGCGCATCACCCAGCGGGCGACCTCGACGACTCCGTGGGCTGCGGGAACCGTGGCAAAGAGAACGAAGAGTTGATGCCACCGGTCGTAGAGGAAATACGAGTTGAGGGCGAACGCGAAGTTGACGGCGATCATCGCCATCGCGAGGAAGCTGGCCAGCGTGAACCCGAGCAGCAGCGAGCGGTGGCGTTCGGGGGGCCGCAGGTACATGAGATAGACGCCGAGGACCCACACGAGGAGGAACAGGGCGCCGATCTGCGTGAACACGGTGCGGTCGTTGGGCAGGAAACCCAGTCGCGTCGCTTCGAATTCGAGTTCGTCGAAGAAGTTGTTGAAGAGCCACACGATGGGTATGGACGAGACCAGGACGAGGACGCCGGCGCGGCGTGGGTGGTCGGTCCAGGGGATCATGCACGCCACGAGGAGGAGCGAGGCGAACCCGATCATGAAATGGAGCAGGAACCCCCAGAGAATGGCGAGCACGAGGAAGGCCGGTGACCGGCGATGGTCGAAGGATTCGCGCGCCAGGATGGCGACGACGGGGATCCAGGCGAGGCCAAAGCCGATGGGGACGAGGAAACCCGGGCCCAGGAACCGGGCACTCGTCGGCATGAGGGCCACGAAGGCGGCGGCCACGGGGGCGCCGGGCCACGGGCGGAGGGCCGCCCAGAGGCCCCAGGCGGTGACGCCGAGCCACAGGGCCGGCAGGAACCGGAACAGGACGGGCCACGGGATTCCCGTGAGTTCTTGGAACTGGGCGACGGCGATGTGGAATCCCTTCTCGTGGACACTGCCGCGGATATGGAAGGGTCCGCCGCCGGGCGTGCCGAGGTAGGGTTCGTCGAAGGTCAGGGTGTCTTGGCGCTGGAGCTGCGCCATCCCGGCCCAGTGGTGGTTCTCGTCGACGTGGAGCGTGTATTCGTAATCGTCTCGTTGGTCGGTGGCGAATTCCGTGTAGGCTTCGCCCAGTCCGAGCAGGCCGCTGGCGAGACCCGGGGCCCGCGCGTCTTCGGCGAGGTCGAGGTGGGGAACGTAGCCGGCGAGGACCACGAACGCGAGGACGAAGGGGAGGGCCGCGGCGCCCAGGACCGTCCAGAGCGTCCCCTTCACGTCGGGGGCAAACGGGCCGTCCTTTTTTAATCGCCCGATGCCGACGGGAAGTTTCTTAGGAGTTGGGCGTCTGGGCCCCACGTGGCACCAGGTCTGGGCCTTTCGGACGTCGATTGGCCGCGCGCCCTGATGGGTCTGGCGGTGTTCTTGGCGCCCGGCGCCGCGTGGACGTGGGCGCTTCTGCGCCAGGTCGGCTGGGTCCGGATGGTCCCGGTGGCCGTCGTCCTCGGCTTCGCGATCGAGCCGTTCGCCCTGCTTCTCCTCAACCTCGTGTTGGGCGCGCCGATCAATCTGGCAACGGGCGCCTACCTCAGCGTCACGCTCGCCCTCTTGGGATTGGCGGTAGGCCTGCGGCAACGGTTCGAACAGGTTCCTGGCGTCTAACGAACAAGGTCCAGGCGACCGCCAACGAGACGGTACCGGCGCCGCGCCGCATCGCTCACGAGTTGGTCGTGGCTCGCCACGAGCACGCCGGCCCCGGCCTCCGCCGCCGTCTCCAACGCCTTGACGACGCCGACGGCGTTCTCGTCGTCGAGGTTCGCGGTGGGTTCGTCCGCCAGGACGACGGCCGGCCGGTTGGCGAGGGCGCGTGCCACGGCCACCCGTTGTAGTTCGCCACCGCTCAAGGTGTCCGGAAATTGGCCCGCCAGCGGTTCGAGCCCGAACAGCTTCATGAGTTCCATCGCGCGGGCGGACCGTTCGCCGCGGCTCACGTGAGCCAAGACCAGCGGCAGGGCGATGTTCTCCTGCACGGAGAGATCAGGAATGAGGTTGAAATGTTGGAAGACGATGCCGATGTTCCGGAGCCGGAATTCCGACTGGTCCTCCCCGTCCAGGCGGGTGAGGTCTTGGCCCCGGACCTTCACCGTCCCCTCGTCGGGGCGGTCGAGGCCCGCGAAGATATTGATGATGGTGCTCTTGCCGCTGCCGCTGCGCCCCATGACGGCGTGGAACTCGCCGGCGTGGATGTCGAACTGGATCCCACCTAGCACGGCGCGGTCACCATACCGTTTCACAATGTGCGCGGCCTCGAGGACCGTCTCGCGCGGCGGCGCCGGCGGGGAGGCGACCACGGGCGCCGGCCTGGCCGCAGTCGTCGGCATTGCGGGCGGCGGCTTAATCTCGGCGCGTTTTCGTAGCGGAACAGAGTTCATCGGACGCTTTGCGGCACACCTGACGCGCCGTAGATTAAGGTTGTCTTCGAAACCTTTCTACATGGCCGCTTTCATCCGCGCCCCATGAGTCTGACCCGCGCGCTCGTCTTCGGGGTCAACTCTCGCTTCCTCTTTGCCGCGGCGACCGTGGCCGTGAGCGTAGGGTACGCGCTCTTTGCGGGGAGCTCCGTCTCGGGGCTCCGCAGCGCGCAGAGCGTCCTTCAGGAGGAGGTGCTCACGGAAAACGGCGTCTACGCGCGGCCCGGATTTTCCGCCTTTGCGGTCTCTGAAGCCCCATCCGGGTCACGGGCGCTCTACGTCCATGCCACGGGGTCACCCACATTCGCGACCACGCGGACGCCTTGGCCGTTCGGCGCCGGGGAAGCCGTTCCGGGTCCCCTATCTCGCGTCACGGCGGCGGACCTTGCCGCCCTGGGCATCAGCTTGAATCTATCGATCCCCCAATTCGTCGACGGCGTTCCGGGCGACTGGGTCCTCATCCCTCCATCCGCCTTCGATGCGCGCTCGCCGGGCCTATCGGGCCAGGCGACCGTCGCCGTCGGACAAGGGCCGACCTTTGTGCCGGCACCCGCCGTCGACGAGTTCTACGCTCGCGGAGCCGAACAGATCACCGACGGCCTCGTGTTCGTCGCCTTGACGAGCATCTTCGTCGCAAGCACCGTCGCCGCCGTCTCGACCCGCCTCGAGGTCGTGGCCCGGCGCTCCGACTACGCGCTCCTTTACGCCCTCGGCGGTGGCCGCCTGGCCCGGAACCTCGTCGTCGCGCGGTCGTTCTTCATCGTCGGCGCCGGCGTGGCGGTAGGCGTGGCGGCGGCCGTCGCCGGCATCTTTTACGTGAACCGCGCGCAGGCCCGCCTGGACCTTTCCTTCTCGCCGTCTTACGCCCTCTTCACGATTGCTTCGGTCCTCCTCGTGGGCGGCGTGGCGGCCGCATGGGCCGGCGTCCGGGCCCTTCGGGGCGACTTGTCGTCCAAGCTCGCCCGCCGCGGCGTCGCGGTCCGCCGGTTTCCCGGGCCCGTTCCGTTTCTCTTCGTCACGCCGAGAGTGTCCCCGCTCGTGGGCCTCGCCCTCATGGCGATCATCCTTACGGTGGGCGTCATCCTGGGCGCACGCTCCGCCCCCAGCCAAGTCCTCGACCCCGCGGGCGACGCGTCCATCATCGCGGGAGAGACCGGGAACCCGCTTCGCGGAAGCGTGACCCGGTTCGCGGCCGAGCATGCGGCAGAGCTCGGGGCGGAGGGCGCCGTCTCGCCGGAGATCTTCGTACCCACGGTCATCCAGGACGAACCCGTGATGGTTCGCGGCGTCCACATGCCCGCGTGGCGCGACTACACCGACGCCGACCTGGTCCGAGGGACCTGGCCCGACCGCGCCGGCCAAGCCGTCATCGGGGATCGCGCCGCGGACCGACTCGACGTCGGAACGGGTGCCACCATCTGGATCCCGGGGGCCTACCGCGCCGTGCTGCAGCCGTTCGAGATCGTGGGACTCTTCGATTCGGACGGCTTGGACGCCGACGAAGTGGTGATCGGACTCGACGACGCCGCCTCCCTGGCGCGACTCGACGCCAACACCGTCCACCTCGTGAGGGTGGAGACAGCCTCCAAGGAAACACTCGGCCGCCTGACGGGAACCGGCATCCAGGTCACGCGCCTCACCGTGACCCCCGACCCGCCTGCCCAGGGCCTGCGCGCCACGGCGAAGGTCGACCTCCTGAACGTCCACCCGGCCGCTGCGAGCCGGACGCTGACGCTGCGCGCCAACGGGGAAGCCGTCGCTTCCCAGACCGTGCAGTTGGAGGGGTTCCAGCGCGGTTCGGTGGAGTTCGAGTTTCAGGTCCCGATGGAGGACAACCTCACGCTGGAAGTCAACCCCAAGCTGGACACGCCCGTGGTCCGGTCGACGCTTCGTGTGACCGCGCCCAGCTTCGCGACGATGGAGGACGGAATCGATGTCGCGGTGCACAACCTGGACGGGCACGCCGCGCGGGACGTCGAAATCCGAACCCCTTGGGCCACCGTCCTGGCGGCCAACGGAACGGCGCATCTCGCGGTGGCCGACATCGGGGAATTCCTCATCGAGGCGCGCTCCGCCGACGGCTTCGGAGGGTTCCAGTCGTTCGGAACCAAAGAGGCCTGGCTGAACACGTCCCATGCGGAAGTCCGCAAGCTCGTAATCCAGCCGACCGGCGAATTCAACGCGACCCATGGCTCCTTCGCGACCCTCGTCACGCTCACCAACTTCGGCGGCAAAGAACACACGCGGCCGACGCAGGTAACGTGGGGCAACGCGTCCGTCCTTGCCACCACCACGCTGGACGCCTTTTCCACCGACACGTTCACCGTGCCCGGCGAGGCCCCGTACGGCGGACTCACGGTCGAAGCCCTCGGGAAGACCGCATCCGCCTCCCTCTCGCGCGAGGCCACAGCAATCACACCCGTCAAGACCATCAACGATGTCCTCAACGCCAAGCGAGCCGTCGTCGTGGACACGCCCGAAACACGCACGCAGCGGTTCATGACCGACGTGTTCGAAGCCCTCGACCTGGCGATCATTCTCATGATCCTCGCGACCATCCTTCACGGTGGAACCGTCATCTGGGCCGGCGTCCGCCGCGAGGTCGTCGAGCGCGCGGCCGTGGCCGGCACGCTCCGATCCCTGGGCGCCACCGAAGGACAGATTCGCCTCCGCGCCGCTCGTGACGCCTTCCTGGCCGCGACCGCCGGCATCGCACTTTCGCTGGTCCTCCTGCCCGTCGCCATCTGGATTGCGGGGCTTTGGGACCTGCCGCACGCCTTCGGCCACCGGGTCCCCGTCCAACTCGACGCGGAACTGCTCTTCCGGCTCGCGGTTCTCGGCCTCGCCCTCGCCGTCGCCTCCGCCTTGCTCGCCCTGCCGCACGGACGCCGCGAGGCGGCCGTGGTGTCGCCACGGCCGCTGCGGGAGCTTGCCCGATGACGTCGCCCGTCGAATGGGCCGCCGCCGTGACGGCCTCCGCGGCCGTCGGAGGCCTCGTGTATTGGGAGACGCGGGACCGGTGGATCGCGCCAATGGCCGCGTTGCCGCTCCTCGCAACCGTGTTCTTGGGCGGGACCCTCGAAACGGCCACCCTGGCAACGGGGTTCCTTGCGGCCCGCTATCACCCCTTGCTGGCCCCCGTCCCGGCGATGGCGACGGCATACTGGTTGGGACCCGGCCCGCTTGCAATCACCGGCGCCTGGCTCCTGGCCCGTGGCGGCCCGCCGTGGGGCGGCCTCGTCCCGCTCGGCATCACGGCCATCCTTTCCCCCGCGCATGCCGCCCTCGGCGCCGCCAGCGGGATCCTTGGGTTCGCCGTCTCGCTCCACCCGGCCAACGCGGCCATCGCACGCTCCTTCGGCCGCGCCGCGCCCTGGACGATGCCCGCGCCGGCCCTGGCCCTCTTCGTCTTGGCCACCCTCGACTACGGCGTCGCGGGCGACCAACGCATCTTCCGGTTCGCACTGGTAGGCGCGGTCGTCGGCCTCTGGTTGGCCTTTGCATGCTCCGGCCTCGCCGTCCGCTTCGTGGCCGTCGACGGGAAGGCGACGGCGTGGCTGGCCGCCCTCCTCACGGCCTCCTTCTTGCTCGGGCTGGGCGCCTTCGCGGATCCCGTGGCCGAACTGCCGGCCAAGCTGGGCCCTCTGTTGGTGCCGTTGGCGATCGCCGCGGCGCCCGGTCTACGACGGCTAGGATCCTGGATGGGACTCGCCTTGCTGGCCCTGCCGGTCGTCAGCGCCCTCTAGGCACGACCAAGAACGAGGACACACGCGGCCCTATTCCACCGTCACGCTCTTGGCCAGATGCCGAGGCCGATCGATGGGCAAGCCCCGCAGCGACGCGACTTCGTACGCCAGCAGGTGGGACGCCATCCCGAACGCCAAAGGGGACAGCAGCGGGTCGATCTCGGGTAGGCCGACGACTTGGGTGCAGAATTCTTCCCACGGCTTGGGGTCGCCGGTGGCGATGCCGTACACGGGAGCGCCGCGGGTGCGGATCTCGAGCACGGTCCCGATGTCCTTCTCTTGCAGGGGACCCGGGGCCAGGAACGCGAACACGGGCGTCCTCTTCGTGAGGAGGGCGAACGGACCGTGCTTGAGCTCGCCCGAAGAATACCCTTCGGCGTGGACGTAAGCGATTTCTTTGAGTTTCAAGGCTGCCTCCTGCGCGGTGGCATGGTTGGGGCCGCGACCGAGGAAGAAGGCGCTCCGCGCCTTCTTCACCAACCCGGCGAGTTCCTGGAACGGCTGCCGCGTCTGAAGGAGCGACTCAAGCACGTGCGGGACCTGCTTGAGCTGATTCGCCGCATGGCGCAGCCGCCGCGGGTCCGTGCCGCGTCGGGCCTCGCCGAAATGGATCGCCAGGAGGGAAAGGCCGGCCAACTGGGCCAGGTACGTCTTGGTGGACGCCACGCCGATTTCGGGCCCGGCGCGGGTGAGCAAAGCGTAGTCGGCTTCCCGAATCGCAGTCGAACCCTGCACGTTGACGAGGGCGAGTGTCTCCAAGCCGCGTCGCTTGGCTTCGCGCATGGCGCCGAGCGTGTCCGCGGTCTCGCCAGATTGCGTGATCGCCACGCCGAGCGTCCCGCGCTCCTCCACGGGTTGGCTGTGCCGGTACTCCGACGCGAGAGTGGCCTCGCACGCGACGCCCGCCAACGATTCGAAGAGGTGCTTGCCGACCTGGGCGGCGTGGTGGCTGGATCCGCAAGCCAGCAACCGAACGCGGGGCACTTTTGCCCAGTGATCGGGCCCGGGGAGACCTTCAAAGCGCACCAAGGGGGGGGTAATGCCGAGGCGTTTGAGGGTCGTTTCGCGCACGGCCCGTGGGCATTCATAGATCTCCTTGAGCATGAAATGGGGAAACCCGCCGCGCTCGGCCTGGTCGGCGGTCCATTCGATGGGGACGGGGCTGCGATTGACGACGCGGCCACCGAGGGTCTGGATTTCCAGGGCGTCTTTGGTCGCGCGCCCGACCTCGTCATCCTCGAGGTAGACGACATCCCGGGTGGCGCCCAGCACGGCGGTCGTGTCGCTGGCGACGACGTAGCCGTCGCGTGCGACACCCAACAGGAGGGGGGCGCCGCGGCGCGCGAAGACGAGTGTGCCTGGGTCGCTCACGTGGTTGACTAGGATCGCGAACGTGCCACGGACCTTGCGCAGCGACTTCATGACCGCGCCGTAAAGGTCGCCTTGGAACTCGGATTCAATGAGGTGGGCAAGGACCTCCGTATCGGTCTGACTGCGGAACTGGTGGCCCGCGAGGCCCGCCCGGATCTCGGAAAAGTTCTCAATGACGCCGTTGTGCACGATGGCGAGTTGTTCGCGACAATCCGTGTGCGGGTGAGCGTTGGCCTCCGTCACGCTTCCATGCGTCGCCCACCGCGTATGGCCGATTGCGATGGGGGAAGGGGCCATATCGTGGACCAGGGCTTCGAGCTTCGGAACGGCTCCCACCGTGCGTCGGCGGACAAGTCCCTTGGGAGTGGCCATGGCGATGCCGCACGAGTCGTAGCCGCGGTACTCCAAGCGCCGGAGGCCTGCGAGGACGATGCCGCGCGCGTCCTGCGCTCCCACGTAACCTACGATGCCACACATGTCAAACGACCCGGGCCCCGTCCGCGACGGGGCCCACGACCTTGTGAGGAGCGATGCGGGCGTTCGCGCCCACGATGCTTCCCGGTTGCACGACGACGTTGTTCCCGAGGACGGAGCCTTCGCCCAGGACGGCCCCGAAGCTCGGGCCGGGCACGGCGTGCGCGCGGTCCACGGAGACGCGGGGCGCCAAGACGACGCCGCGGTCAAGGACGGCATGGTGGAGCGTGCAGCCGCTCGCGACCCGGCAGTCCTCCATGACCACAGATTCCAGTAATTCCGTGAAAGGCCCGATGGTGACGTTGTCTCCGATCGACGTGGGGCCGTAGACGACCGTGTGGGGTCCAATCTCGCACCCCTCCCCGATCACGACAGGACCTACGAGGTAGCTTCCGTTGAGGATGCGGCTTCCTTTGCCCACACGGATCTCTCCGACCAGCGACGCCCCGGGTTCGACGGTGCCCTCGACCTGTCCTTTTTGATCGGCCAAGTGGAGCGCGCTGGCGCCCAAGAGGTTTTCGGGCCGGTCCACGTCGAACCACGCGCCCTCCAGCGGGACCGCCCGAAGGCGCTCGGGCCCGCGGGCGAGGTCGGCCAGGAAATCCGTAAGGTCGGTCTCAGGGCTTCGGGTAAATCTCTGGATTCGTTTGGCGCGACGGGCGGTCAACCGCGCGATGCCCGTACTGATGGTTCGGGTGCCGGGGCGCACCGGCTTCTCCCGGAGCGTTTTCACCACTTCGTCGGCCACCTCGAGGACTCCATACTGACGAGGGTCATCGCTCGTGGTGAAGAGCAGCGAGTCATGGTCTTCCGAAGCTCGCAAGAAACGACTCAAGACGTCGCGTCCAAGGTAATTGTCGCCTGGAACCAGCAGGACGTCGTCGGTCGCGCGTTGGGCCGCCAACCCGAGGCGGAACGCGTCGGCGCTGCCGGCCGCCTGCGGTTGGTGGACATAATGAATCCGCACTCCGAAGCTGGTTCCGTCTTGGAAATAGGATTGGATGGATTCCGACTGGTACCCGACCACCATCGTCACGTCGCGGATTTCGGCGTCGTGCAGCGCCGCCACCACGTGTTCAAGAATCGGCCGATTGCCCACGGGAAGCATGACCTTCGGGCGCGCCCGCGTCAACGGTCGGTTGCGCCGACCTTCGCCCGCAGCCAGCACAATCGCCCGCACGAGGGCGCCCTCAGGTTGCGGCAAGCGTTTAACCGTTTCGACACCGGCTCGGTGGGTCGTCAAGCGACGATGGCGTCCGACGGCACCCAGCCGTTCACGACTCGGCCAGGCAAGACGCGCGCGCCGGCGCCGAGGAAGGCGCCCACGTTCAGGGTCGTATTGATGCCGGTCTTCACATCGTCGCCCACCACGACCCCGAACTTGCGGCGCCCCGTATCGACGAGCGAACCGTCCTCGAGTTGGACGCGCACCGTCCGGTTGGAATGCTTGAGATTGGCCACGTTCGTCCCCGCGCCGAAATTGACGCGAGACCCAAGGACACTGTCGCCCACGTAACTCAGGTGTGGGACGTTGGTCCGCTCCATCAGGATGGAGTTCTTGACCTCGACGCCGGCGCCCACATGGCATCCGCGGCCAATGACGGTGGCTCCGCGCAGGTAGGCGTTCGGCCCGACGCGCGCCCCGGACTGAATGAGACAGGGGCCCTCGATGACGGTGCCGTGGCGCACGTGGGCGCCGTTCTCGACGACGGCAGCCCCCTCGATCACGACGGACGGATCGACCCGGCCAAGGATGGACGTGTCGAGAGCCTTCATGAGGTCTTCCTGGGCGTTGAGCAAGTCCCACGGCTGGCCGATGTCGCGCCACGTGTCGCACCGGACCACGTGAACCCCCCCGTTGCGGGCCGCCTCGGCTAGCGCATCCGTGAGTTCGAACTCTCCACGCGGAGAGGCCTTCAGCCCGGCACAGCGCTCGACGATGGCAGGCGTGAGCACGTAGGCGCCGGCGTTTACCCATCCCGCCCGCGGCGATGGCGGCTTCTCCTCGATCCCGGCGAGTCGGCCCTTACGGATGGTGAGGAGCCCGTAGGGGGACGCGTCCTCG
>CAYVGY010000058.1:13564-17585 GCA_964451065.1 uncultured Halobacteriales archaeon | reverse complement strand
CATGGCCGTGGCCCCGACCCCCCGATGATGCCGTCCGAACCCTGGTACGTCCGTGCCAAGAAGGCCCTACTGCGGTTCTGGCGGACGGAGAACCCCAAACTCGGGGCCCTACGCGACATCCTCGTGGCCGCCGTCGTCGTCCTGTTCCTGCTCACCATCGTCTGGGTCTACACCGGCCAACCCTTCCCGAGCCAAGCTCCCCTGGTCGTCGTCGAATCGGGAAGCATGATGCACGGACCTCAAGGCCCCTGCCTTGAGCGAAACGCCGACTGCGCCGATTTCGCGGCCCCGTTCTTCGGGCGGTGGGGCACCATCCACCCCGGCGACCTCCTCCGTGTCAAGTACATCGACGACTGCGACGACCTCGAGACGTCGTTCGACCCCGACGCGGACGAGCATTACGGCGCCGCGGGCGACGTCGTCGTCTACCACCGCGATGCCGCCGGCGAAGGCACCCCCGTCATCCACCGCGCGATGCTCCACGTCATCGTCGAACCCGAAGGTTGCCAACCCAACGGCGCCACCAATCGATGCATGTACCGCATCCCCGAGACCTGCAACGCCCAATTCGCCGAATTTGTTCGACCCGGTTCGGACGAAGGCTGGAGCAAGTATTGCGACGGAGACGCGGACCCGATCACCCTGCACCTGGAACGAGGCGGCCTTTTCCTCCGGATTGACAACTATCCTTGTCCCGCCGCCCAGATGTGTCGGATGCTTGAACCACTCCGAACCGGCCTCTTCACAAAAGGCGACAACAACTTCGAGATGGACCAGCCTTCGCCGTACACCGGCCGCGCCAGCATCACGGACGTCACGTGCTGCCTCGTCCCCCTGGACCAGGTCATCGGCGTCGCGCGTGGCGAAGTGCCCTGGTTCGGCCTCCTCAAGCTCACGCTCTATGGCAACGAGCTCTACAACCCCGACACTGACCCCACTGACAAGGGCCAACTGCAGATCCTGCGGGCCAGGGCACCTTGGGACCTTTGGGTCGGCCTCGTCTTCGGCGTCGGCGTCCTCATCGGGATTCCCATCGGCACCGACTACGTCATCGATCGCGTACGCAAAGCCCGCGCACGACGCCGGTCCGGCCAACGACCGCCTACGGAACCGCCAACCGAAACCGGAGAGAAGCCGCCGCCCTTACAATAGGCGTTGTTGCTGCTTCTTGGCGGGCTTCCAGTTGATGAGCGGGGCCAGGAGTTCGTCCTCGCCCAACACCTCCCGCGTGCTCGCTGCCGGGACGCTCATGCTGATCTCCCGCGTACGACCATAGCGACCCTTGCTGATGACCCGCGCCGTGATGATTCCGAGCATGTCGAGTTCGCTGATGAGGTCCGTGATGCGGCGCTGCGTAAGGACGTCCAAGCCGACCTTCCGGCAGAGCTCGGAATAAATCGAGAACACTTCGCCCGTCGTCAGACCGGACGAGGCCCCATTGTTGGCTTCGCGGTTCATCTCGTCGCCCAGGATTGTCGCAAGGAGAACGAGCTTGGACTGCGTGGGCAGCGTCCGCACGACTTCCGTGATCCTGTCGACCTCGATCTTGGACTGGGCCAACCGCACGTGGCGATCCATGATCTTCTTGCTGCGTTCCCGTTCGGCCAGTTCGGCCGCCACGCGTAGAAGGTCAAGGGCGCGACGCGCATCGCCGTGCTCCTGCGCCGCCAGGGCCGCACACAACGGCATCACGGCGTCTTCCAGGACACCATCCTTGAGCGCCATCCCTGCACGCTGCCGCAGAATGTCCTGCAACTGGGCGGCGTCGTAGGGCGGAAACACGTATGCCTCTTCTCCCAGCGACGATTTTACGCGCGGGTCGAGGAACTCGGTGAACTTGAGGTCGTTGCTGATGCCGATGATCGAGACTTTCGCCTGCGTCAACTCGGCGTTCATGCGAGTGAGGTTGTACAATACCTCGTCGCCGCTCAACTTGTCCACTTCATCCAAGATGATGATGGTGACGCCCGCCTCCTTGTCCATCATCTCCTTCAGTTTGGCGTAGACCTCGTCCGTTGGCCAACCCGTGAACGGGACTCGCTCGCTCCAATCACTGATGAAATGGTTCGCGATGTTCTGCAAGACCCGATACTGCGTGTCAACGATCTCGCAGTTGACGTAGATGAAATGGACGGGTTTCTTGAGCTCCTCGCCCTTGCGCATGAGCTCCTTGCCGACATATTTGGCCACGGCCGTCTTGCCCGTGCCCGTCTTGCCATAAATTAGGATGTTGCTGGGCGTCTCTCCCCGCAACGCGCTGACCAAGACCCCCGCCAGTGACCCAATTTGGGTCTCCCGGTGCGGCAGAATCTCCGGCGTATAAGCCGGCCGCATGACCTCCTTGTTCTTGAACAAGGGCTCGAATTCGAGCAATTGACCAAATAAATCTCGTGACACGCCCCACGCCACCTCCTAGCGAACGTCTATGCCGAGTGCAGCCTCCCCTTCGTGTCGAACTGAGGGATGCAACCCTATGAAGGGCGCGGATAAATACGTTTGCGGCTTGGTTGTGTTCGAGTGCGGCTTCGTATGGACGCGTGCGTCGAGGTCCGAGGCGCGAATCCCTGGAAAAAATCCTCTTCGTCGTCGAGTCCTTCGATGAAGAGATTCGATTTCGACGAGACCATTACGGCAGTCCAGGCGCGTCGCGCCTCCAAGAGGGACGCGAAAAGCGTAAAGCGAGAACACCCCCTTGCTTCTCGTGGACTCGCCGACGCGTCGAAAAAAATCAAACCCCGGCTCCAGCGCGAGTTCGACTCCGCCAAGTCGTGACGGCCGAGAGGACCGGCCCGTCGTCGTCCTCACTTTGGACGATGACGTTTCAGAGATTACGGCCCTCGTTGAGGCCGCCGGCTTCCACGTCGTCGACGTGGTGCGCCAACGCCGCAATCGTCCCGACCCTGCCACCTTCCTGGGGCGAGGGAAGGCCGATGATGTGGCCAAAGTCGCTGCGGATGACACCCACCCCCTGGCTTCTGGTGGAACGCCGCTAGCGGTGGCTGACGCCGAACTGCGACCTACCGTGGCCTTCAACCTCCAAGACGCCGTCGGATTCGAGGTTTGGGACCGCATCCGCCTAATCCTCGAAATCTTCCAACGAAACGCCCGGGTCAAGGAAGCCCAACTCCAAGTCGAACTCGCCAGGATGAGGTCCGCACTCCCCTACGTCCAGGAAGCCCTCCACCGACGCCTGAAGGGGCAACGCGCCGGCTACATGGGTGGAGGCGAGGTCGAAATCCGAACCTACGAAACGCATCTCAAACGTCGCACAAAAACCATCCTCCACGAACTCGAGCGAGTGCGAAAGGAACGAAGAACGCGACGCATCGGTCGACGCAAAGGCGGATTGCACCTTGTCGCCATCGCCGGTTACACCAACAGTGGCAAAAGTAGCTTGCTCAACGTTTTAACGGGCAGTGACGTACCCGCTGAACAACGCGTCTTTACTACACTACAAACCTCTACTAAACGCGTTGTCGCAACGTATAGCAATCAGTCGCCTCAAGACATCATTTTCACAGACACTGTTGGCTTCATCCGTAACCTTCCACCTTGGCTAATCGACGCCTTCCAATCCACCCTTGAAGAAATCACGGAAGCCGATGCTGTCCTGCTTGTCGTAGATGCTAGCGAAACTAATAAAATGATTGAAGAGAAGATTACGACCGCATTCCGAATCCTCGAACAGATCCACGCTCCACGCAGATGCGCCGTCGTCCTCAACAAGGCCGACCTCGTTCCCACGAACCAACGTCAACGTCTCGAGACCGTCGTGTCGGACTACGTACTGCCAGCAGACGCTCCATGCCTTTTCGTCTCAACACACACCACAGAAGGCCTACGCGACCTCGTCCAGACCCTTCGGGTCTCCGTGTTCGAGCTTCGCGCCGGAACCGTCATCCTCAACCTCTTCGAATCCTCCCACGCCCGCCTCGAAAGCTGGCTCCACGATCACACCGAGATCACCGACACCCATACCGCTGACGGCAAGAAGATCCTCCACATCCGCTGCGCTCAACCC
>CAYVGY010000058.1:0-13554 GCA_964451065.1 uncultured Halobacteriales archaeon | reverse complement strand
CGCGCGCCGCCGGCGCCATCCTCCAATTCACGACCTCGACCGGAAACAAGGGGGGGCCCCCCTCCCGTTAATAAAGAACCTTCAAATCCGACCCCCGTGACGATCCGCGCCGTCGCCGTTGACATCGACGGGACCATGACCGACTACCAACGTGTCTTGGACCTCGAAGGCGTCAAAGCCATCCGCGCCGTCGAACGCAAAGGCATCCCCGTCCTCGCCGCCACCGGCAACGTCGCCCCCGTAACCAAGGCCTTCTGCAACTACGTCGGCACGACGGGGGCCGCCATCTGCGAAAACGGTGGAATCGTCTTCGACAACGGATTCCGCCGCTCCAAGATCCTCAGCCACCGCCGCCACGCCGACCGCGCGGTCGGCCACCTCCGGCGCAAAGGGTTCGAGGTCCGCCTCATCGCCACCGACGCCTGGCGCGTCAGCGAAGTCGCCCTCGAACTCAACCTCGACGTCAACGCCGTCAAAGAGACCCTCAAAGACTGGAACCTCATCGTCGTCACGTCCCGCTTCGCTATCCACCTCATGGACCCCAAACTCGACAAGATCAACGGCCTCCGCCACGCCCTCAAATTCATGGACGGCCAGCTGGCTCCCAAGGATGTCCTCGCCATCGGCGACAGCAACAACGACGTCAACCTCCTGCGCGGATGTGGCGCCAACGGAACACCCGCCAACTGCTCCGACGCCATCCGCGACGTCGCCGCCTACGTCGCCCGACGACCCCACGGCCGCGGCGTCAAGGAGGTCCTAGAACACTACGGCGTCCTCTAATCAGCGAGCCGCGACCACAATCACGTCACGGACGCTGCGCACCGAGTCGAACGCGAACACGAGGTGTCCATCCGTGTCTTGGTGGTAGAGGCGAGCATCGATCTCATCACTCGGCTCGACCAGAAGCGAAACCAGGTCGCCCGTGCGTTCGTTGACGGTGGCGTTCCGAAGGATTCCCAAATAGATTCCCTCGTCGCTCATGACGGTCTTCCCGCGCAGCTCGCTCTCAAAAATCTTCATCCCGTTCCCTTCCTGGCTGACGCCACGTTAGAGTGCAATCCGAAGCAGGGACCGGGCCGCACTTAAGGGTTACGAATTGAACCCGACCTACAGCCAACCCTTGCTTTCGACAATCCAACCGGCAACGGCGCCCAACATCGAAAAGAGAAGATAGAGCGGCAGCGGGAAGTTCTCGTGCGCCGACTTGGCGGTCTCGCGCACAAGCATCCCCATCACCACGCTCAACACGAAGCCGACCGGTACGTAGGTAGCCGAGATCGAGAGACCCAAGAAGCTCACCAGCGCCCCCACGAGCATCCACGTGTTGTGCTTGAGCCGGATGTCGCGCGCCGTCGGCACGTCGTCCATCGGGATGGGCGCGCGAGCGTTGAAGTCGGCGTCCGTGAGCGTATCGACCCGGAGCGGAGCGGCGGGCATGCCCGGCCCAACCACGAAGACCTAGAAAGGTTTGACGAAGGCAGTCGCCTCGGACGGAGCCGCTGCTCAGCCAGTGCATCGAACGATGACGGCCGGCAGGGCGGGCTAACCACGCGCAGGATGATTCCGTGACACTCCCCTCGCCCGCTCCTCCTTGGGCGACTCCGGCACGAGTGTCACACGATCAATCTGCGGGTGGTTAGTAGACTTCCATGCCTTCCTGGCTGGCCACGATGCGCTTGCGCGCAAAGGATTGGCCCAGCTGCTCACTCAACCGGGCGTAGTACTTCATCAAGTCCTCCGTGACGCTGGCTCGGACGGACTTGAGGGCGGCGTCGAAGTGCGCCCGTCCCACCTTCTTGGCCTTGATGTCCTCTCGCAACGCCAAGATGGCGGCCTCACGGCAAAGCGACTCGATGTCGCTTCCCACGTATCCCTTGCTCATCAGCGCCAAGTTATCCACATCGACATCCTTGGAAAGGGGCATCTTCTTTGTGTGGATTTTTAAGATCGACAGACGTGCCTTCTCCTCCGGCGCCGGAACGAGCAGCAAGCGGTCGAACCGTCCCGCGCGCAACAGGCCGGGGTCGATGATGTCGGGCCGGTTCGTCGCCCCCACCACCACCACGCCTTCCATGCTCTCCAGGCCGTCGATGGACGTGAGGAGTTGGTTCACCACGGACTCCGTCACGTGGCTGCCTTCGTAGACGCCGCGGCGCGGCGCAATCGAGTCCAACTCGTCCAGGAACACAATGGAGGGCGACGCCTGCTTGGCCTTCTTGAAGAGTTCGCGCACTGCCTTCTCCGACTCGCCGACCCATTTGGACAAAACCTCCGGACCCTTCACGCTGAGGAAGTTCGCGCCCGACTCGTTTGCGATGGCCTTCGCCAGGAGCGTCTTCCCGGTGCCGGGCGGCCCGTAGAGGAGGATGCCGCGCGGTGGCCGGATTCCCATCGTGTCGAACGCCTGCGGATACTTGAGCGGCCACTCGACCGCTTCCTTGAGCTGCTGCTTGATCTCCTCGAGGCCGCCCACGTCGTCCCACGTGATGTTCGGCACCTCGACCATGAACTCGCGCAGCGCCGACGGCTCGATCATCTTGAGTGCGTCCTTGAAGTCCTGCAGGGTGACCTGCATCTTCTCCAAGACTTCCGTCGGAATGGGCTTGTCGAGGTCGATCTCGGGCAAATACCGGCGAAGCGCCCGCATGGCCGCCTCGCGGCAAAGCGCCGCCAGGTCCGCCCCGACGAAGCCGTACGTGGAATCGGACAAATACTCCAGGTCGAAATCCTCCGACTTTGGCATGCTGCGCGTGTGGATCTGGAGAATCTCAACGCGACCCTGCCGGTCCGGCACGCCGATCTCGATCTCCCGGTCGAACCGTCCGGGCCTCCGTAGCGCTGGGTCGATGGCGTCCGGCCGGTTGGTGGCCCCAATCACGATGAGGCGACCTCGCCCCTTGAGGCCGTCCATGAGCGTCAGCATCTGCGACACGACGCGCCGTTCCACCTCGCCCTGCACTTCGTCGCGCTTGGGCGCGATGGCGTCAATCTCGTCGATGAACACGATGCTGGGATGGTTCTTCTCGGCCTCCTCGAACGTCTTACGCAGGTTCTCCTCCGACTGGCCGTAGAACTTACTCATGATCTCGGGACCGTTGATGGTATAGAAATTCGCCCCCGACTCGTTGGCCACGGCCTTCGCAATCAGCGTCTTGCCGGTGCCCGGGGGACCATGGAGCAGGACCCCCTTGGGCGGGTCGATGCCGAGCCGCTCGAAGAGCTCCGGGTGCTTGAGCGGCAACTCGATCATTTCGCGCACGTTCTGCAATTCGACCTGGAGGCCACCGATGTCCTCGTACGAGATATGGGGCCCTTCGAGCGCCTCGCTCGGCGCCGCCTCTTCCCGCACGACGATCTTCGTCTCCTCGTTGATGAGGGAAATGCCTTTGGGCGTCGTGGAAACGATGCTGAAAGGGAGGGCGTTGCCGAAAAGGGCGATGTTGGGCACGACCACGATGTCGCCTTCGACGACCGGCCGCTTGAGCAGGCCACGCTTGGCCAACGTCTCGATTCCTTCCCCGAATTGGATCTGCTGGTCCTCAGAGATCGCTGGCGCCAACGTCACGACCTTCGCCGGCTTGACCTGCGCCCGGCGAATCGTCACCTTGTCCCCGATGGAGACTCCCGCGTTCTTGCGGGTCAGGTTGTCCACGTGGATGATGCCCTTGCCCTCGTCCCCCGGGTGGCTGCGCCAAACCACGGCCGCCGTCGTCTTCGTGCCGCGGATCTCGATGATGTCCCCCGGCGAGAGCCCGAGCTCCACTCGAGTCTGCCCGTCCAGACGGGCGCGCCCGTACGAGACATCCTGTTGGAGGGCTTCCACAACGCGGAGCACCGCTTCGGTCTTGGGTGGCATGGACAGGGCCTACGCTGGTTGACGAATCATTCTCCTAGACTATTTATGCACTTAGTATTCCCCCTTCCTCGTCACCCGATGAGGTTTTCATGGCGTCCTCGAAATCGCCCAAGATCCACCCCTCCGCCTTCGTCCACGAGACGGCCAGCGTCGTGGGCGACGTGACTTTGGGGCCCCGCGTCAGCGTCTGGCCCGGCGCGAGCATCCGCGGCGACCTGCAACCCATCGTCTTGGGCGAGGCCAGCAACGTCCAAGACAACTGCGTCATCCACACGACCCAAGGCGGCTGGCCCACCACGCTCGGCAACTACGTGAGCATGGGCCACGGCGCCGTCGTCCACAGCGCCACCCTCCAGGACGACGTCCTAGTGGGCATGCGCGCCGTGGTCCTCGATGAATGCGTCGTGGGGACGGGAAGCTTGATCGCTGCCGGCGCCATCCTGACCCCGGGAACCCAAATCCCCCCCGACAGCCTCGTCATGGGCGTCCCCGCCAAGGTCGTCAAGACCGACCCCAAACTCCGCCAACGATGCCATGAGAACGCCGCTCACTACCTCGACTACCTCGAATGGCACAAGGCCGGTCGGTTCCCCCGGCGGTTCTCCTAGCTCCCATCAGCCGGTAAGGCCTGGCCGCGGTTCAACACGGACGGGCGCCGCCCAACAAAACCGCAGGTTCCATTAGACCCCGAGGAGCCTCCGTCCCCCATGGGCCACCTTCCCGCGTTCGCCCTTCTGATCCCCCTGTCCGCACTTGCCGGCTGCATCGGGCTCTTCAACGAAAAGGAGACGTCGCCGGTCGACGACACGACCCCGCCCCCAGGAACGGCCGAGCTCCTCGGGTACTACACGCTAAACTACCATGCCCCCCACTTCGAAGTGTACGCTGCGCCCAACGGCACGGGCGGGTTCCGGCTGCCGTCTTCCTGTCTCGCCTTCCGCAACGCCACCCAACGAGCAAGCGACACGTGTGACGTCCTCGAAGAGGCGCCCACGTACTACGGGCCGCCTCCCGACTTGGGGCCCTGGCTGGTCCACGCCGTGTGGGACGGCGACCGTTTCAGCAACGAACTCGGCGACGATTGGATGAACGTCGTCTGCTATGATGAAGCCGGGGTGGTGGAGGCCCGGTGGAGGGGACAGTACCACCCCGAGGCCGTCCACGCCACCGAGTGACGCCACGATTTGGCAAAGCGTAAGAACCGGGCCCAGCATGAAGCGCCCCGTGGTCGAGGTCGCCGCCTTCCGGGCCTTGGAGTACAACCCGGAAAAGGTGGCCCTCGCCGACGTCGTTTCCCCTCCCTATGACGTGATTCCCGACCCGCTCCTCAAGACCCTGCGCAAGTCCTCGCCCTACAACCTGGTCCACGTCACGCTTCACCAGCGCACCGCCGCACAACCAAGGAAAAAGGTCGACCCCTTCGCCGAGGCGGACCGGATCCTGGAACAATGGATCGCGAACGGCGTGCTCCGAACCACCAGCGCCGATCAGATTCTGGCCTACGAATGCCTCTACGACCACCGCGCCACCCCGCGCCGAATGCGAGGCGTCATTCTTCTCCTCCGCCTCGACCCGACGTACACCGCCGTCCTCCCCCACGAAGAGATTTTCTCCAAGCCCAGCGACGAACGCGCCAAGCTCCTGCGTGCCACGGCCACCGACCTCGAACCCATCCAACTGCTCTACTCGGGCAAGTCCGCGGAGGAAGCCATGTGGGCTTACGTCGACGGCTCGCATCGCGCGCCGGATCTCTTGGCCACCGGGCCCGACGGCGTGGTTCACAAGTACTGGAGGATCAACGATGCGGCGGTCATCGGAACCGTCGTCGAGGGCTTCAAGGGC
Source organism: uncultured Halobacteriales archaeon (assembly GCA_964451065.1). GTDB lineage: Archaea > Thermoplasmatota > E2 > JACPAO01 > JACPAO01 > CAYVGY01. Next base: position 7,853 of record CAYVGY010000058.1, on the reverse strand, counting down.
CGCAAGGTGTACATCGCCGACGGTCACCATCGTTACTCCGCCGCCGTCAAGTACGCCGAAGAACGTCGCACGCGAGAGTATCGGCCCCCGAAGAACGCGCCCTGGGAATACAAGGTCTCCCTCGTCGTGAACGCGTCCGACCCCGGTCTCCTAATCCTGCCCACGCACCGAGTGGTGGCCCGGGTCAAAGCCAAGAGCTCCGCCAAGATCCTGGAGCTCCTTCAGAGCCAATTCACCGTCCGGCCGGTTGCCCTCGGCGAGGGGAATCCGGTCTCGCGGCTCGTCGACGCGGTCGATACCGCCGTCGGCGAGCACGTCCTCGGCGCTTGGCTGGGCGAGACCGGCAAAGGCTTCCTCCTTAACGCCAACGAACTCGTGCTCCCCGAGACGAAGATGCCCGGCAAGAGCCACACGTATCGGACTCTTGACGTCGTCTACCTCCAACACGTGGCCATCGGCGACGCCTTGGACATTCCTCCCGCGAAATGGGGCGACGTCGTTCACTACACGCGCGACGACGCCGAGGCCTTTGCCCTCCTCAAACGGAAGAAGGGCGTGCTCGTGCTCACCCACAAACCGACCCGCCTCGTGCAGCTGCGCGCGATTGCGGACAGCGGCGAAAAGATGCCCCAAAAATCCACGTACTTCTGGCCCAAGACCCTCTCAGGCGTCGCCATGCACCGCATCGGTAAGCCCGGTCCCGTCACCAAGCCGCGCATCACTTCGTAGAGGGCAGCCTTAAGACCACAGCCCCGGATTCGTCGCGGGGTCGTCATGCCGCAAGAATACGGGCTCCTCATCAACGGAGAATGGACCGAGCGAAACGGGAACAAGGTCATCGAATCGCGCAGCCCCGTCAATCGCAGCCTCCTGGCCACTTTCCCCCTGGCCGCCAAGGGCGACGTGAAGCGTGCCGTTAAAGCCGCCCACGACGCCTTTCCTAGCTGGCGAGACCTGCCCGCGCCGCGGCGAGGCGAACTCCTGCTCGAGGCTGCGCGCATCCTGCGCCAACGAAAAGAGAAGCTGGCCCGCATCGTCAGCAAAGAGATGGGCAAGGTGATCGCCGAAGGCCGCGGCGACGTCCAGGAAGCCATCGACTTCTACGAGTACGCGGCGGGCGAAGGCCGACGACTGTTCGGCGTCACCACGCCGAGCGAACTGCCCGACAAGCTCCTCATGACCCGGCGCGAACCTGTGGGCCCCGTGGGCCTCATCACGCCGTGGAACTTCCCCGTCGCCATCCCCGGCTGGAAATCCGGCGCCGCGCTCGTCTCCGGTTGCACGTTCGTCTTCAAGCCCGCCTCCACGACCCCGACCTGCGCCGCCGAGTTCATGAAGGTCCTCGAAGACGCCGGCTTCCCACCCGGCGTTTGCAACCTCGTCGTGGGCCCCGGCCCATCCGTGGGTGACGCCCTCGTCGGCGATGAGCGCATCCGCGGCGTCAGCTTCACCGGCGGCGTGGAGGCCGGCCGCGACGTCTACATGAAGGCCGCCAGCCGCCTTATCGCGTGCGGCCTGGAACTAGGAGGCAAGAACCCCGTTATCGTCATGGACGACGCGAACCTGGACCTCGCGGTCGACGGCGTCCTCTTCGGCGCCTTCGGGACCGCCGGCCAACGTTGCACTGCCACCAGCCGGGTCCTCCTCCATCAAAAAGTGTACCAGCGCTTCCTCGACCGACTCCTCGACCGCGTGGAGAAGCTGCGCCTCGGCGACCCGACGGACGAAACCACGGACGTCGGTCCTGTCCATTCCGAATCGCAGCTCAAGAAGATCCTTGGCTACATCGACATCGGCAAGAAAGAGGGCGCGGAGCTCCTCGCGGGTGGTCGTCGCACCACCCGGGGAAACCTTCGACGCGGTTTCTTCGTCGAGCCCACCGTGTTCGCCACCGAGCATGGGACGCGCATCAGCCAGGAGGAGATCTTTGGCCCCGTGCTCAGTGTCATCAAGGTTGGGTCCCTCAAGGAGGCTGTCAAGGTGGCCAACGACACGGTCTACGGCCTTTCCAGCGCGATCTACACGACCAACATCAACTCCGCGTTCAAGGCCGTCCACCAGCTGGAGGCGGGAATTACGTACGTGAACGCGCCGACCATCGGCGCCGAGACGCACGTCCCCTTCGGCGGCGTGAAGGCCACGGGGCCCACCGGCACGCGCGAGGCGGGCGTCGTCGGCATCGAGGAGTTCACGACCGTGAAGACCGTGGTGGTCGAGTATTCGGGTCGGCTCCAGAAGGCCCAGATCGACACCGCGAGGCTCACCGGCGCGACCGGTACCCGCGGAAACGCCCACCGCAACTGAGGCGCGGGCTGGGGGTCAGGGCCACACGCCGGCTCGCGCCGTCCCGCTGGCGATGGCCGTGATGTCGCCCAGGAGCGAACCCGCGGTCACGTCCGGGCCAGCGCCGGGACCCGCGAGGCGGAAGACCTGGCCATGGCTCGTCTGCGCGGCGACCGAGGCGTTTCCCGGTAGTTCCAGGAGCGCCGTCTCGGTGGTCCGCGCTTCAAGGGCCAGACGTACCGAGCCCGGCGTGATGGTGGCGACCACTTGCGGGATCAGGCCGCGCGCAAGGATGGTCCGCACGTTCTCCTCGAGGAGTTCGAGCGGTGGTTCTTGCTTATCGAGGGGTCGGATCTCGTGGTCGGGGAAGAGGCGGTTGTGGATGATGAGGGCCTTCGCGTAGGCGTCGGTGCCGTTGAGGTCAAGCGTCGGGTCGGGTTCGGCGAGTCCCGCGCGCTGGGCTTGGAGGACTGCGGCCGGCAGCGAGTCGCCCAACGTCAGGCGATGCAGCACGTAGCTCAGCGTGCCGCTGAGGCAGGCTTCGACGCGCACGAGCCCGTGGAGATCGTGGAGTCGACGCAGGAACAGTAGTAGGGGCGTCCCCCCACCGACGGTGGCGCTGCAGGCCAACGTCGCGGTCCCCGCCTCCGCCGCCCGCGACAAACGTTGCCAGGCCAGCGCCAACGGCGCCTTGTTGCAAGTGACGACGTGAGTCCCGCTCTTGAGCGCCGCTTCGAGGGTGGAGATCCACTCCTCGGCGGAAGCGCCGTCGTATCGAGGGGCCGTCGCGTCGACCAAGATGGTCTCTGCGCCGTTCTGGACAAGGCGGGCCCGGACGCCGCTGCTGTCGTGGATGCTCGCCAACGGCACATCGACGCCGGCCAGCCGATCGATGAGCGCGCGGCCGACCTGTCCGTATCCGTAGAGTGCCACCGTATGGGCCGGCGCGGGTAGAGATTGGACGAGCGTCACGCGCTCACCTCCAAGCGTGGAGTCGACGCCAGGGCGCGCTCGACGTCCTCGACGAGGTCTTCCGTGTCTTCGACGCCGAGGCTCAGGCGGACGAGACCGTCCGGAATCCCATCTGCGCGTCGCCTCTCGGGCGCGAGGTCCGCGTGCGTCATGGACGCCGGGTGCGTGACGAGGGATTCCGTGGCGCCGAGGTTCTCGGCAATCGTGAAACATTTCAAATGAGCCACGAACCTCTTGGCCGCATCGAATGCACCGAGGTCGAGAGCCACGATCCCACCGTCGCCCGTGGCTTGTCGACGGTGCACGGCATGACCCTCGTGCCCGGGGAGACCGGGGAAGTGGGTGGCCTGCACGGCCCCGTGGTTGAAGGCGGCGCCGGCGACGGCCGCCGCGTTGGTCCATTGCTGTCGTGTCCGCAGGTGGAGCGTCTTGGCGCCTTGAAGCGTGAGCCACGCTTCGAAGGGCGCGAGCGTCGCCCCCGTGGATTTCCGGATCCACCGCAGCCGGGCGGCGAGCGGGCCGTCGGGGTCTTGGCCGGAGGCATCGTGCGCTGACGCGACCACGAGGCCGCCGCCGAGCGTCGCATTGTGGCCCTCGAGGTACTTCGTCGTCGAGTGGAGGACGACGTCTGCGCCCAGGTCGATGGGACGCTGCCAGAGCGGCGTGAGGAAGGTGTTGTCGACGCAGAGGAGCGCGCCGGCCGCGTGGGCGGCCTCGGCGGCGTGCCGGATGTCGGTGATGCGAAGCGTCGGGTTGCTGGGCGTCTCAAGGAGGACGAGGTCGGCAGGCCGTGCAAGCGCGGTTTCGAGGGCCGAGGGTTGCGTCGTGTCGACGACCTCAATCTCATGGACGTTTCCGTGGATGCGGGTCAAGAGCCGCGTCGTGCCCCCGTACAGGTGGCGGCCGGCGACGATGCGGGAGCCGTGCGAGAAGGATCGGAAGAGGGCGTCCGTGGCGGCGAGGCCGCTGGAGAAGCAGATGGCGGAGGCGCCGTCCTCGAGGATCGCCAGGCGCCGTTCGAGCGCTTCAACGGTCGGATTGCCTGACCGGGCGTACGTGATGGGTGGCGGCGTGTCGAGGCTGGACCATGCATAGGTGGTGGATTGCACAAGGGGGGGGACGACGGCGTTCGACGGGTCGAGGCGCGCGCCGCCACGCACGCATAACGTGGCGGATCGGGTCACACGTTCACCTCCGAGTGGAGGTCGCCGAGTCCGTGTGCCTGACACCAGGCGGGGTCGAAGAACTTGGAGAGGTAGTTTCGGCCCGTGTCCGGCAACAGCGTGACGACGACGCTTCCGGCGGGCAGGCGTCGGGCGACATCGGTTGCGGCGGCTAGGTGAGCGCCGCCGGAGCCGCCCACCAGGAGACCTTCGGTGCGACCTGCCAACAGCGCGTGGCGGAAAGCCTCGCGGTCCGTGACGGTGACGGCGTCGTCGACGAGTTCGGGGTCGAAGAGCGGAGGGGGGAGGTCATCCCCAATCCCCTCCACGAGATACGGCCTGGGTTCGTTCCCGCCGGCCAGGACGCTGCCTTCGGGGTCGGCGAGGACGATTTGGGTTCGCGGCGAGACCTTGCGGAGGTACCGCGCGACGCCGACGAGCGTGCCGCCGGTCCCGACGCCGTGGACGAAAGCATCGATGCAGCCCTCGGCCTGGTCCCAGAGTTCCGGCCCCGTCGTGGTTTCGTGGATTCGGGTATTGGCCGCCGCGTGGAACTGGTCGAGGAAGACGGCGCCCGGGATGGTCGCGGCGAGACGCTTGGCGACTTCGGTGTAGTGGTCGGGGTGGCCGTGCGGGACGAGGGGCGTCCGGTGGACGGTGGCTCCCAGGGCCGCAAGGATGCGGATCTTTTCCTGGCTGACCTTGGTGGAGGAGACGACGTGGAGGCGGTAGCCCCGCACGGCGCACGCCTGGGCCAGCGCAATGCCGGTGTTGCCGCTGGTGGCTTCGATGACGGTGCTCCCTGGTCGCAGTCCGCGGACCTCGGCGGTGTCGAGAAGGGCCAGGGCGAGGCGGTCCTTTCCGGACCCACCCGGATTGAGATGTTCAGCCTTCGCCAAAAGACGCGTGCCCGTGGGTAGGCGGAGGGCTCGGGCGAGCCGGGAGAGGTCGATGAGCGGAGTGTCGCCGACGGCGTCCAGGACGGATCGACAGACGGTCTTGGGTTGCGTTTGCAGGGTTAGCAGGGTGGGGGTCATGATCGTCAGAACCTCCTCGGGCGCGGGGGAGGAGCTGGTCACCGCATGGCCATCGCCGGCCCGGCGGGACCCCTGGGGACCCGAGCGGCGGTGGTGAGCGTGGCGGCGACCATAGGGCTCTAGGCTTGTCGACGCGTCCCGGGTAGAACTAGGGCACGGCCGCTCCTATTCTTTCAGGAATTTATCAGAGAGGAATATTCCCCCGACGAGAAGGCGGCACTGGAGGCGCGTTCCGCCAACGTTTTTCCCCTGCTCGGTTTCGGGGGCGCGAGGGCTCCGAGAATGGAACGGTTCGAACGCAAACTCACCTTCCTTGACGCGATCATGGTGGTCCTAGCGCTCCTGAGCGTGGGCCTGCTCGTCTACGACGAGTTCGCCGAGCCCGGAGACCCCTGGCGGACGAGGATCCTCTGGGCGGACCTCGTCATCGTGATTGTCTTCGCCCTCGAGTTCCTCTGGCGCCTTTTCCAGGCGGAGCGCAAGACGAACTACGCGCTGCGCCACTGGTACGACCTCCTGGGTATGGTGCCGGCCATGGTCTTCGCCAACCCGGCGTTTCGGGCGTTCCGACTCGCGAGGGTCGTGCGCGTGGTGGCCGTGGCCAGCCGTTTCCTACGGGTCACCGACCGAACCTTCGGGGAGGCCTTCGTCAACCGCACGCTGGGAAAGTACAAGGGAATCTTCGTGGAGGAACTCACGACGCCCGTCGTGCTGGCGGTCCTTAACGTCGCCGAGCAGGCCACCCTCAAGGGGAATTACGGGACGGCCGTGGCCAACGGTCTGCGCGCCCGCAAGGACGAAATCAGCGACCATGTCCTGACATCCATCCGCAAGGACACGACGCTGAACCTGTTGCTCAAGACGCCTGGTGTCGGCCCGGCCATCGAACGCCTGCCCGGGCGAGCCCTGGAGGGCGTTGCGGACACGCTGGGCTCCAAGGAGATGGACGACGCCATCCGTGCCATCCTCAAACAGATCTTTGCGGACCTTAAGCGGGATGTTGCGGTACGTCAGTGGCGGCAGGCGCCGGCCCCGGCGTCGGCGGCGCCAGGCTAGCCTCCTTTGCCTTCTCGGCTTCCTGGACGTCCTTGCACACGTCCCACCGACGGCCCCAGGACTCGAGCTCGACCATCATGGGCCGCAGGTCTTCCCCCTTGGGCGAGAGCGAGTACTCCACCCGGACCGGGCTCTCCGAGGCCAGACGGCGCTCCACGATGCCCTTCTCCTGGAGGTCCTGGAGGGCTTGCGCGAGGATCTTGGCGCTTACGCTGCCGACCGCCTCCTTGAGCTCGTTGAAGCCCATCTTCTTCTCGAGCAACCGGTGGATGATGACCAAGTACCACTTCTTGCCAAGGATCCGCCCCGACGCCTGGATTGGACACAGATTCGTGCGGGCGTGGATGAGGAAGGGCTTGGCGTTGCTCTGCGGGATGCTCTGCAGCATTGCGGTTTCCATTAGGCTCCCATCCGATAAAAGAGTTTCTCAAAGTAAGTAGATTTAGAAAGTATAGTGACAAGGTCAAAGCTAACTGCTACGAACGAATAGCGCTCAAAGGCCGACAAGAAGCGGCCCAGATCCCCCGCACCTACCTTCCACCCCCACCTACTTATAATTTCGTGAGGAAAAAATATCTAGGACCCAAGGCCGATAGAACCCCCGGACGGCGGCACGTTATGGCGATTCGTTTCATGTTGGGCACGACGAAGCCCGGAGAAGAAGACCCGGCGACACGAATCCTAAAAACACCCCTTGAGGAAGGCACGCTCAAGACTCTCTTTACCACCCTCTCGAAACGCCACCCCGACCTCGCCCCGGTCTTGGAGGACGCAACCAACCAAGACGATTTAGAGATCTACGTCAACGACCACAAACTCCAATCCGAAGAGGGCGAACGATACCGGCTTCGGGACGGGGATACGGTCGCGCTGCTGCTCAAGCAACCCGACTTCTGATCATTTCTTCTGAAGATACGGCACGCCGCTCTTCTTGTCCACCAGCACCAGGTAACCCTCCGGGACCTCCACCGCCTTCCCGACGACGGGCTTCCGCTTGCTGAAGAAATAGACCGTCAGGAACTTGTCGCCGCGCAGCCGCTGGTCACGCGCGTAAAGCGTGTACCCGTTGCGCTCGAAGACCACGCTCGTGCACGCGACAGGGTCGCCTAAAGGGTTTCGCCCGGCTTCAAGAGGGAAAGACCGCGGGCATGCTCGTCACGCCCGCGCTCCACCGGCGCCGACCAACCTAGTGGCAAACCGTGCGAGGAAGGTCGCAGTCGACGACGATCTTGACGGGCTCCGCCGCACGGCCTGAGACGCATTTGACATCCTCATAGCTCTGTTTGTAGTCCGAGAGCCCAATCCGATACGTACCGGGCTTCACAAAGGTGAGTAGGAACGT
>CAYVGY010000057.1:0-18095 GCA_964451065.1 uncultured Halobacteriales archaeon | reverse complement strand
GACGGAAAACCGTAAATAATTCGCCAAAACCCCACCAATCGGCACTAAGTCCGCCCCAACCACGACTCCGGCATGCGGACCTGGTTATCCGCAGTTGCCCTCCTGCAAGCCATCTCCTCGGCCGCCCCAATCTCGACTTCCTTCCAACCCACCGACGACGACGCTGGAACCGGCGCCGACGCAGGCGACCTCGACGAGCTCGCGACCCCAATCGCGCCGGGCTCCTACCACGGGCGACTCTCGGGGGGAATCGACCCAAACGACTACTACTCGTTCCAAGCCTCGGTCGGCGATTTCATCCACGTCCGTCTCTCATCCGACCAAAGGACCTTCATCTTCTTCCTGGAGCCCGAGACGGCGGATCCCCCGTGGGGGGAGGCATACGAGGAAGCGGGGAACGAAGCCGTGGCCTTCGGTCTCAACTCGGGGGCAGAACACACGTTCGCCCTCTACCGTTCCGGCCTATGGAAAATCCGCGTCGGCCTCTCGTCGTCCGCGGCCGTGGAGTCCGTCAGCTATTCGTTCGATGTCTTGCCGGATCGCCTGGCCTACGTGTCGGTCTTTGAGAGCCGGGCCGAGCACGTGACCGTCGAGGCGCGCTGGGACGGCGCCATGACCGGCGGCCTCCTCACGGCCTGGCCCATCCATTACTGGTACGACCGACCCCATATGTGGCTCGAATACGACGACCATTTCCTCAACGGTGAGCGTTCCCGCAGCGCCTGGCACGGCGTCCCGACCGGCTCCCCCGGCCAAGCGATCGCAACCACGCCGACCATTGCGCCCGGCCAGACGTTGCCCATCTCGTTCCAATCCAGCGGACAGTACGCATGGGCGGAACGAGCCCTCTCCGAGGATTCCGGCTCCGTTCACCGTACGCTCTACCGGTTGGGATCGAACGACCCCATCGTCGTCATCGTCTACGGCGACCGGCCCTTCGAGGTTGCCTTCGATGAGCGGGACGACGGGGTTTCATGGGGGGACGCGGATGCCGCGACGACCTACCAGTTGCGCGCGCCGGGCGCCTCCGTGACGGGACCCCGCGACTTCGAACTCCCGTTGGAGAGCGACTTCGTGGGGCTCTTCGACCCGCAGGGTTTCGAGCATGAGGTGGTCGACCCCGACGGCGGCCGATGGCACAGCGAGGACGGGTGGCCCCTTTGGCTCATCGATGCCGCCAGAGGCAAGTGGAGCTTCCACATGGACACGACGTACGGCGCCTCCTGGGGCGGCGGGATCTTCGGCGCGGACAAACTCTACTTCGACGGCGTTCCCCTGATTCACCTCGGCTTGAACGGCCCGCCCGCCCCATGAGCCGACAACCCTTATCTAGAACGTGGACATGGGCGCTGGGTAATCCCAGTGCCGGTGCGCCGCGCCCTCCTCTCCGTCAGCGACAAGAAGGGGCTGATTCCGTTCGCGCGCGGGTTGCGGAACGGGGGTTTTGAGCTTGTATCGACGGGCGGCACTGCCAAGGCCCTGCGGACGGCGCGAATTCGCGTCCAGGACGTTTCCGAACTCACGCAGTTCCCCGAGATCCTCGGCGGCCGCGTCAAGACGTTGCACCCCAACGTGCTCGGAGGAGTCCTGGCCGTCCGCAGCAACCCCAGGCACGTCGCCACCCTCAGGAAGCACCGAATCACGACGTTCGACCTCGTGGCGGTGAACCTGTACCCCTTCGAAGAGAAGGCGTTCCGCAAAGGCGCCGACAAAGCCACCGCCGTCGAGCTCATCGACATCGGCGGCCCGACGCTGATCCGCTCCGCCGCCAAGAACCACGACTACGTCGCCGTCATCGTCGACCCGGCTGATTATGCTCGCGTGCTCGGCGAACTCAAGCGAACGCGGCAGGTTTCGGCCACCACGCGCGAAGCGTTGGCCGCCAAGGCGTTCTCGCACACCGCCCGCTACGACGCCATCATCGCCCACTACTTCCAAACGACGCTCGGCGGCGAGCGCTTTCCCCCTTACCTCACCATCCCTTTCACCAAGCGGGAACAGCTCCGGTACGGCGAAAACCACCACCAGCAGGCCGCCATGTACGACGACCCGCTCCACCTCTTTGGACGCGAGCCGGGCGCAGCCACCTATCGACAGCTCCACGGAAAACCCCTCAGCTACAACAACCTCCTCGACGCGGACGCCGCGCTTGAAGGCCTCAAGGAGTTCGACGAGCCCACCGTCGTCATCGTCAAGCACGTGACGCCGTCGGGCATCGCCTCTGCGCCGACGTTGGCGGGCGCATGGCGGGACGCCTACGCGACGGACACGTACTCGCCCTACGGCGGCATCGTCGCCTGCAACCGACCGGTCGACCTGGCGCTCGCCAACGAACTCACCAAGGTATTCCTCGAACTCGTCTTGGCGCCTCGCTTCGAACCGCGTGCCCTGGCCGTCCTCCAACAAAAGAAGAACCTTCGACTCCTGGAGATTCCTGGCCTGGAGACGGCGCGGGGTACTGAAGGCTTGACGCTAACCGCCATCACGGGGGGCGTCGTCTTGCAGGACCACGACGTGAAACCGTGCGAAGCCAAGCCTCGCAAGGGCGTCACGAGGCGTCCCCCCACGCCCGCGGAGCCCCAGACGATGCCCTTCGCCGCCCAGTGCGTGAAGCACGTCAAGTCCAACGCCGTGGTGTTCGCGAAAGGCACACGGACCGTGGGCATCGGCGGGGGTCAGACGGCCCGGGTCGACGCCGTGTGGATCGCGCGCCACAAGGGCGCCAAGAACCTCCAAGGCAGCGTCATGGCCAGCGAGGCCTTCTTCCCTTTCCGCGACTCCGTCGACGTGGCGGCCAAAGCCGGTGTCGCCGGCATCGTGCAGCCGGGGGGAAGCATCCGGGACGACGAAGTCATCGCCGCGGCAGATGAGCATGGAATGACGATGGTGTTCAGCGGCCACCGGAGCTTCAGGCACTAGGAGGGACCACGTGGCGGCGGCGTTGCGGTTGGCGGTCTTGGCCTCGGGGCGAGGCACCGACCTGCAATCCTTGCTCGACGCCAGCGCCGACGGCCGAATCGCAAGCCGGGTCGTCGTGGTCGCCAGCGACGTGGCGGACGCGAAGGCGCTCGACCGGGCGCGCCGGGCCGGCGTGGCGGCTGAGGCTGTGGTCCCGGCGCCAAAGCTCCCGCCGCCCGAACGCAAAGCCGAACAGGAAGGCCACCTCGTCCAGGTGCTCGAGACGTACCGCGTGGACCTCGTCGTGCTTGCCGGCTACATGCGCCTCCTTTCGGCCGCCTTCGTGCGGCGGTTCCCCAACCGAATCGTCAACATCCACCCGGCATTACTGCCCAGCTTCCCCGGTGTGCAGGCCCAGAAACAAGCGCTGGATTGGGGCGTCGGGGTGGCCGGCTGCACGACCCACCTCGTGGACGAGTTGACGGACCACGGCCCCATCGTGCTCCAAGCAGCGTTGGCGGTGAAAGCCGGCGAGACCGAGGAGGAACTGTCCCGCCGAATCCTGGCCGTCGAACACCAACTCTTGCCCCGGACCGTGCACCTCATCGAGCAGGGCCGCGTTCGTGTCGAAGGCCGACGCGTCCGAGTGGACCCCGACACGTCGTGGACCACCAAGTACGCCGTGCTTCCTGGGGTCCTCTACGGACCCGGATACTGAGGGATCGTCGATGCGGTACGCGGAAGCCCTGGATTGGCTGTACCGGCGCGACCGGTTCGGCGTCAAGCTCGGCTTGGAGACGATGCAGGCGCTCCTCCAGCGGTTGGAAAACCCCGAGACCTCCTTTCGAGCCCTCCATGCGACCGGCACGAACGGAAAGGGCTCCGTGTGCGCCATGCTCGAGTCCACCCTGCGCGCCTCGGGGCGCCGCGTCGGCCTCTACACGAGCCCCCACCTGGTCACGTTCCGGGAACGGATCCGCGTGGCCGGCGACCTGATCCCCGAGGAGGACGTCACGCGCGGCGTCGAACGCATCCGACCCCACGTCGACGAACTGGACGGGAGGCGGATGACTGCCACGTTTTTCGAATGCGTGACCGCACTCGCGTTCGACTACTTCCGAAGCCAGCGCATCGACCTGGCCGTCGTCGAAGTGGGCCTTGGCGGCCGCCTGGACGCCACCAACCTCGTCCATCCGATGCTGAGCATCGTGACCAACGTAGGCATGGACCACATGGACCGGCTGGGCCCCAGCGTCCAGGCCATCGCCACCGAAAAGGCGGGCATCATCCGACCCGGCGTGCCCGTCGTTACGGCAGCCCGGCGAGAGGCCTTGGATGTGCTGGCCCGCGAAACGACGCGCAGAAAGACCGTCCTGCGCGTCGTGCGCCGGCCCGAGAAGATTCAGGAAAGCCTGGCCGGCACGCGGTTCTCCGCCTCGTTCCAGGGCCAACCCAGAGAGTTCGAGACGCGCCTCCTAGGCGAGCACCAGGCGGAGAACGCAGCGGTCGCGTTGGCGACGCTGGACATCATCCGGCCCGAGGTCGCCGTCGAGACCGACGCCGCCATGGCGGGACTGAGGGACGCCCAATGGCCCGGTCGCCTCGAGCTGGTCGACCGGGAGCCGGTGACGCTCTTGGATGGCGCCCACAACGCCCCCGCCATGGACGCCCTCGTCCAGTTCCTGGGGCGCCAATTCCCCGACCGCAACGTGGCCGCCCTCGTCGGAATCCTGCGCGATAAGCAGGCCACGAAGATGCTGGCTACCCTGGCACCGTACGTGCGACGCGTGGTAATGACGCGCGCACCCAACCCCCGCGCCCTGTCGCCCCAGGAACTCGAGCATTCGATGCCCCACGAAGGGCCACCCACGGTCGCCTTCGACGACCCATCCGAAGCGCTCCGGGCGCTTTTCAGTGGGGGGACGGAACCCGTCAAGCTCATCACGGGCAGCTTGTTCTTGGTTGGGGAGGCTCGGGCCCGCCTGCTGCGTCTCGAACGGGACCCGCCCGTCTCGCCCTCCCTGATCCATTGAGGCCGTTCGTGATGGCATTGATGAAGGCGCACGCAACGGGTTGGAAAATCCGTGGCCAGACGCTTCCGTTGGGCAGGCGAACATTGCTCATGGGGATCCTCAACGTGACCCCCGACAGTTTCAGCGACGCCGGACGCTTTTTTCAATCCGCGGCAGCGGTCGCGCACGGTCGAAAACTCGTGTCCGAAGGCGCCGACATCCTCGACGTCGGCGGAGAATCCACGCGACCCGGAAGCGAGGCCATCGCCGCAGAGGAGGAAATCCGCCGGGTCGTACCCGTCATTCAAGAGTTGCGGCGCCTCGTAGACGTCCCTATCAGTGTAGACACGCGAAAGGCCTTTGTGGCCAACGCGGCCATCGCGGCCGGGGCCGACATCATCAACGACGTGACCGCGCTACGGGATCCCGACATGGCGTCGGTGGCGGCCCAGGACCGAGTCGGCCTGGTCCTCATGCACATGAGGGGCGAACCTCGGACGATGCAGCAGGACATCCATTACGGCGATGTCGTCCAAGAAGTGCGAGAACACCTTCGTGAGCGCGCCCTGGCCGCTGAGTCGTCGGGCGTGGCGCGAGACGCGATCGCCGTCGACCCCGGCTTGGGGTTCGGAAAGCGGACCGGAAAGGGCGTCGAGGACAACGCGACCCTGCTTCGGGGAATTCCCGACTTGGCCGAGCTTGGGTACCCCGTGCTTGTCGGAGCGAGTCGCAAGAGTTTCCTGGGAAACGTACTCCGACGCCCCGTTGCGGAACGCCTGGAGGGCAGCTTGGCCGCGGCCGCCATTGCTGCGTGGCAAGGGGCCGCGGTCATCCGGGCGCACGACGTCGAAGCGACGCGACGGGTCTTGGACACCGTCGACGCAATCCGCCAATCATGATGGATTCCGGGGCGCTCGGGACGCCGGAACCACCCAGGAGCCGGAACACCGTTTTGGAGCGCCGTGCCGGGGACGAGGCGTCAAGCCGTTGGCCGCGCCCCGGAATCCGCGCTGGGATACGTTCCCGAGGATAGGCAGATTGTGGAGAATCTTGTATGGCGGCCGCGGCCGTTCGGCAAGCGGGAGGCGGGGGAAGAACCGGCGGCCAGGCTCGCGAATGGCAAGACCAAACCCTTAAGACGCATGCTGGACTCTCGCGCGAACCTCCCCTTGCGGGGGTAGCCCAGCCCGGTAAGGCGCGGGCCTGCTACGCCGTTTTCCCGGCGCGGAGAGCCCGTGGTGTTCTCACCTCGCGAGTTCAAATCTCGCCCCCCGCGTACTTCTTCAAGGGCCGATTCCCGGGTGCTCGATGCCACGGGGGCGGCAACGCTTATACCATCAGCAACATGAGACCTACTCTGTGAACGGGGAGGATCGGACGAGGCCTCGGTGGACGACGCGGACCCTCCACCATGTCGCGACGCTGGCGGAGCCTCTGATTCCGGCCGCCCAGCACGACCACCTTCGTCGCATCTTTTCCGTCGTTGCTGGAAGAGGCGGGGAGCCGGAGGAGGAAGACGCCGGTCCCGCTCTAGGATTCCTCGACGCCTGGGAGCGACGGGACCCCGCGTCCATCCGTGAACTGGGACGCCGCCACGCTCAGGCGTGGGGGACCTCGTACGCCGCCTTGGTGGAACAGTACCAACATACGCCGCAGCGTCTCTTGCGCCTCTACTACGAGGACGCCCATCCCGGCCTTTTCCCGGGACCCACGCGGATCACGACGGATCCGTCCCCCTTCGGCGCCTTGGTCCAGGTGTCCGACGGGCTGCCGTCGTCGTTCCACCAAGGACTCATCCGCGGCCTCGTCGAACTTTGCGACGCTCGGGCCAACGTCCGCGTCAAAGGTCCCGGCGCCTTCCGGACGGAATGGACTCGCCGCAAGCACCAGGGTTGGTCCGCCCGACTGCGACCCGCGCTTGGTGTCCTCCGGCCGGCCTACCTGGCAGCGACGCTGGTTCCGCTGTTCGTTTCCTTGGCCGTGGCTGCCCACGACGGCCCCGTGGCGCCGGCCCTCGCGATTCTTACGGGCGTCGGCGTCCTGTGTTTCCAGTTTGCGACGAACGCCATCAATGACTACTACGACCAACTCAGCGGCGTCGACGAGCCGTTCGGGGTCTCCGACGCTCGTCCGTCCCTTTCCTTGGCGCATCTCAGGGCGGTGGCCTACGGCCTGTACGCGGTCGGTGCATCCATCGGGCTGTTCCTCGTGGCGCAGCGGGGCATCGAGATTCTTTGGCTCGGCCTTGCCGGTTTCCTACTTGGGTTTCTCTACACGGCGCCCCCGGTCCGCTTGGCGCATCGAGGACTCGGCGAACTCGCCGTCGCGGTCGGCTTCGGCCCACTCATCGTGCTCGGAACGTACTTCGTGCAACACGGACGATGGAGCCCGGAGGCCTTCCTGGCGAGCCTCCCCCTCGCGTTCCTCATCGCGGCCGTCCTCTACATCAATGCCTTCCCCGACAAGCAGGGCGACGCCCGTGTTGGCAAGCGGACCCTCATCGTCCGGCTGCCCGAGCGGCCAGCTCTCATCGTCTACTTTGCACTGATTGCTCTCACGTACGTGGTCATCGTAGGAGGCGTGGCCTTGAACGGGGTCCGCGGACTTGAGGCCTACGCCTTCCCCGAATGGTCCCTGCTTGGATTGCTGACGCTTCCCCTGGCGCTCTACGCAAGCGTCGGCCTGGCGCGCAACTACCGGTTCCCCTACCGGCTCGTCCCCGCCAACCGAGCCACGATCGTTCTCCACTTGGCCACCGGCCTCCTGTTTGGGACCGGGTACGTCCTGGCGATGATCGCATGAACGGGAACTCTCTGCCCGGCGTCCAACTGAGCTTCCGGCCGGGAATCGAAGCGGATCTTCGCCTCGGCCTGCGTCTGGTCGAAGAGCGGCTGGTCGACTGGACGCGGAGTCCCGTGTCGTTTCTCGAGGAAGGTGCCGCCCGGCTCCTGGGCGCGGGCGGCAAACGGTTCCGGCCCCGCCTCGCCCTCCTGAGCTACCTGGCCAATGGGGGGCCGCCGTTCAACCGAGAAGTCCTGGACGTGGCCGCCCTCATGGAACTGCTCCACTCGGCCACCCTTGTCCACGACGACATCATCGACGACGCGGATACGCGGCGCAGCATCCCCAGCGCCAACCGCCTGTACGGTGCAAGCCGCGCCATCCTCCTGGGGGACCACGTCTTCTCGACCGCCATCCAATGCCTACCGCGGCTACCGCCGCAAGTCCAGGAAACGGTGCTCCACGCGTCGCGGCTCCTTGCCGAGGGAGAGGCCATGGAGATGGAACTGACGCGCGCCGGGTCTGCCACCCTCGAACAGTATTTCGTCGTCATCGCCAAGAAGACCGCGAGCCTGGTCGAAGCAACCTGCGCGGCAGGGGCGCGCTGCGCAAAGCCGGGCGGAGAGGGAGTCGACGCATTCGCCGAGTTCGGCTTCCACGCCGGCGTCGCGTTCCAGCTCGTCGACGACCTCCTCGATGTGGAGGGCGTGACGGAGATTACCGGCAAGCCCACGCTTTGGGACGTCTCCCGGGGCGTCCCGAACGCCGCCGTCCTCATGACCTTGGAGGCCGACCTGCGCGGCAAGCCGGGCGTCCTCAAGTTGCCGGGCGGCGTCCACGATGAAATGGAGCTGCTTCTCCACCGAATGGCCGAGGTGGGGGCCGATGAACGCGTGCGACGCTTGGCGCGCATGTACAGCGCCCGCGCCCTTGAGGCCCTCCGCGCGGCGCCGGACAACGACGCACGGCGTTCGCTGCAAGAGCAAATGGAAGCCAATCTCACGCGGGTCCAGTAGGAGGCATGCCGTGCGGGCCCGACCCAGCACTTAAAACGGCCAGACGCTTTGCCACGGGGGTCGGATGGCGAGCGTCCCGCTTACGTTCTTTTTCATTGCCCTAGTCATCCTGATCGGATTCCTGACGGGGCGCGTCTTCCAGCTGACGCGGTTTCCCGACATCCCCATCCTTCTATCGATTGGACTGCTCCTCGGCCCGCTCAACCGCTACGCGCTCGATCACGGGTTCGGCAGCTCGGCGGTGGCCGAGAACATCGACATCTCGACGCTCAAGGATTTCGCCCCCATCGTCTCGACCCTCGCGCTCATCGTGATCCTGTTCGACTCGGTACTCAAGCTGGACTTTTCCCACTTCAGCAAGAGCCTGCGTCCGGCCTTCGCCCATACGCTTCCAACTTTCCTGGTCACAGTCAGCAGCATCTCGGTCGTGGCCGTCTACGTCTTCGGCATGCCTCCCCTGCTGGCCGTGGTCTTGGCCGTGGCGCTGAGCAATGTGGGACAGACGGTCTCGGCCGCCATCATCCGCGAGATCGACCTGGACAAGGAGGTCCGGTCCATCTACTTCATCGAAATGGCCATCTACGACCTCATCTCGATTCCCCTCCTGGTCTCGCTCCTCGAATTCGCCCAAGGGGCCGGCGGACCAGGCGACGCCGGGACCTTCGCCCAAAGCCTAGTCCGAATCATCAGCATCTCCCTCATGCTCGGCCTCGTGGGCGGCCTCCTCTGGATCTACATCTTTGGCAAGATGGAGCGCTTCCCGTACTCGTACATGGTGACGCTGGCGGGACTCCTATTCGTTTACTCCCTCAATGCCTTCTTGGGCGGCAGCGGCCCGGTCAGCGTCCTCATCTTCGGACTGGTCATCGGCAACCGCGCGGGGGTGATCCGGTTTCTCGGCAAGACCGTCTCGACCGAGACCGAAGGGGAACGCGTCGGCAGTTTCCACGACGAAATCACATTCTTTGTGCGCTCCTTCTTCTTCATCTTCCTTGGCCTCACGTTCGCGACAGGCATGCGCGGCCAGTGGATCGTCGAGTCGCCCCTGGCGGGGTTCCGCGAGATGAACTTCTCTGCGGCCCTCTTCCTCGTCGGCATCGGCCTCATCTTCTTCTGCATCGTCATGTCGCGGTACGTCGTCGTTCGGTACATCTCGGCGCGTCGGTTCGCGCACCGCATGGAGCTTTTCGCCGTCTATGGGCGCGGCCTCGGCACGGCGGTCCTCGCAACGTTTCCCTTCACCTTGGCCACCTACGAACCGAGCAACGACGTCGACCCCAACGCATACACACGAGTCTTCGAACCTTGGGAATCGGTCTTCCTGAACAGCGCCCTGCTGATCATCCTCCTCACCGTTGCAGGAACCAGCCTCACCGTGTGGTCCCTCGAACGCCAGAACTCGAAAACAGGCGACCGCGCCGCCGCGAACGCGAGGGAAGCCGTGAAAGAGTAGCTTTTTAGCAGTTAGGACGTGCCGGGCCCGTTCGACGATCCATGCTCGAATGCCCGCATTGCCACTCCCAAGGTCCCGACGAGGACGCGCCCCCCGAGGTTTTCCGCCAGAAGTTCTACCGACTCAAGCATCCCGGCTACTACGTGTGCCTGGAGTGCAACCGGCGCTTTTCCGAAAAGAGCCACATCCGCGTGTCGTGACCGTCACTTGACGCGCTTAGAGAGGTCGGCTTGTACGGCCTCGAAGAGGTCGTCGAACCCTTCGCTGATTCTGTACCCCTTGGGGTCGCCCGAGCCCACCCAATAGAGCCGGTTCTCTCCGACGCGGGTCCGCACGGCGCCTTCCTCGTATTCGACAATGACGCGGCATTCGGCGCTGTAGAGCTGTTCGCCCACCGGATGATCGTAGAAGAACTTGCCACCGATGCCGACGGGCGACAGAAAATAGACGTCCATGGGCTGCGCCGGGTCCCAACGGATGCGGAGCTGCGCCGCGAGTGGCCCCAAGTGGGGGGCGTGCCACGTGAGCCGGCTCATGATCTCGTCGCGCAGCTCGCGTAGGAGCCAGTCCTCGAGAACCTTCTCGACGACCTCGGCCTTGTCCGAGAGGTTGAGGAACCGCTCCACGTGGGCGGGAACGCCCCGGCGCGACAAAAGATTTCGCCCGAGCGCCCTCGCGCCCGGTTTCTGCGAAGCTTGAACCCATAACTCTTTACCCGTCCAAGGATTAACGCGAATCCGGAGGATATGCGCGTGCTACGCTCCGAGAACGCGACCTGCATGTTCTGCGGTCAGCGCGTCGCCGATCCCGGCGAAGGCTACTACGACCACCTGCGTGCAAGCCGATCCTGTGAATCGGCCTGGCGAACGTGGCGCGAGAACCTTCTGGTCGACCATCCGGGCGGGGACTAGCGGCCCAGCGGTGTCACTGGCGCGTCCTTGAGAGGGTTCTCTCTCGCGATTTCTAGTCACGTCTTGGTTCGCCGAATGGGCGTGAGGCGTGCCTTGTGCGTTGCGACCTCGCCGCGCACGGCCGCATGGAAGCGGGCCTGGAGCTTTCGCGTGACGGGGCCGGGTTTCCCGTCGCCGACCTTGCGGCCCTCGATCTCAACGATGGGCTCGATCTCGACGCCCGTGCCGCAAAAGAACATTTCCTGGGCCGTGTAGAGCTCGACGCGCGGAATGTCACGTTCCTTGACGGGGACCTTGAGGTCGTGCGCAAGCTCGAAGAGGAATTCGCGCGTCACGCCGTCGAGGATGTCGGCGCTCAAGGGCGGCGTGATGAGCGTGCCGCCCCGCACGATCATGAAGTTCTCGGCCGGGCCTTCGCTCACGAGGCCCCGGTGGTTGAGCATGATGGACTCATCGTAACCGGCACGTTGCGCCTCGATTGAGGCCAGGAAACTGTTCGCGTAGGCGCCATTGACCTTGCCCATGGGCGGCAGGACGGAAGACGGTGGCCGAACCCAACTCGAAACCATGCACCGCAAGCCGTCCTTCTCGAAGTAGCGTTTGAGGACGAACGCGAAGACGAGGGTCCGCACCTTCTGCGCGGTAGGGCGGACACGGACGGTTCCCTCGCCGAGGTAGACGACGGGTCGGATGTAGACGTCCTGCTCGAACCCGTTCTTCTGAAGGAGGGTCGGAATGATCTTCTGCATCTCGGGGCTCGTCGGCGCGCCGTCGAAGCCCATCATCCGGGCGTTGCGTTCGAGGCGGTCGCAGTGTTCGCGCAGCGAGAACACGTTGAGCCGCCGGCGCCTTTCGTCCCAATAGGCGCGAATCCCTTCGAAGACGGCGGTTCCATAGAGGAAGGCGTGCGTGGAGACGTGGATCTTGGCGTCGGACCATGGCACGTACCGGCCGTCCATGTAGACGAGCGTGTCTTCGTGGTCGGTCAAGCGGGGCCTCGGGGCGGCAAACCAACGGCCCCGTCTTCTAGGCTTCGCCGTCCTGGGAAGAAAATGGCGCGAGTTTCCCGTGGGTTCATTGCTTATGGCGGCTCCACCCAAGCGTTGCGATGGTTCTATCTACTAGGACGGGTTGAGCCGCAACTATGGGTTTTGAGCCCAGACGGGGAGGCGGAGGCGGCGGCGGAGGCCGCAGCTTCGGCGGTCCCCGAGAAATGCACCCCGCGAAGTGTTCCGACTGCGGCGCGGACATTCAGGTGCCCTTCAAGCCGACCGAAGGGCGCCCGGTATACTGCCGCGAGCACTACGAGCAGCACCGCCCCAAGCGGTTCTAGTCGTCGCGCTTCTCATCCCATCTAATAGGAAGTAAACAAGCGCGACCGGAACTTTTGGTCGCCCCTTCGATTCCCAGCGGGAGCGCTTCCGCGATGGATATGCCTATTTAGGGGGGTCGCGGTGAACGGGTAGGGCGAACCGTGGCCAAGAAATCCACCCCTGACCTGCTCTCCGTCACCGAGTGGGAGTGCGCAAAGCACGGCACGATGCCGACGCCGAAGACGAAGAACGCCAAGTGTCTCCGTTGCGGGAACCCCCTGACGGAGAACACCTGGGTCATGCGCGCGTGACCCGGGGTTCGGATCACGCGGAGCGGGGATCGCTGCCATCGCCGCGCCGCGCGAATGCTTGTCTCTAGTTTCTCCTAGCGACTACGGCTCCGGGCGAGGCAGACGGCGCCGACGAGGCCACTCACCGCGGCCAAAGCGCCCCACGCAGGCAGCGTCGCTTGGTTCTTGTCCTTCGTCGTGGGAGGCGGGGAGCTTGTGGAACAGGTCACGAAATGGCCATCCTCGAAGCAATCCCGGTGGTTTGTCGTGGTTGTGCACGCCGAAAAGCAGTCGACGTGGTAGGTCGTCGTAGTCGGGGGAGGCGTGGGGGGATAGGATGTCGAGGTCGTCGGAGTCGCGCAGCACCAGCTGGTGGGCGAGGAGCTGTGGGACCCGTATTGGACGTACATGGTGGGCGCCAGGTCTGTCTCGCGGGACTTCCAGGACGCGTGGGCTCCAGCGGCATCGGGGATCGTGACCGCGAACGAGATTGCGCGCTTGCCGACGTGGTGGCGGACGAACTCGGTGACGTGCCAAGAGACCCATTCGTTCTGGCCGGCGGCCGAACGGTCGATGGGCGCCGTCTGTTCAGCGGGGAGATACGTGTTCCACGTGAGCGAGGACTCCTGCCAGCCGCTGTCGTCGTAGCCGTGGACGGCGACCTCGAAAATGGGTCCGCCGGGCCGGCCCAACCCGTCTCCATGGAGCGTGATCCACGCATCCCCGAAACCGCTCTGCACGGAGGACATGTTGAACTTGAGGACGGCGATGCGCGATCCTTGGCTCGCCAAGAGGACGTTTGAAGATCCAAAGTTCGTGGTCGGCCGAGCTTGGTCGACGTACGTGTCCGCCTCGAGTGGGAGGCCGTAGGCGACGGGCGACCCGACCGCCGGGTCCGACCCAAGCCAAAGGAGGGCTCCCGCGACCAGGCCAATCGACCACGCGACCGCGGCGGCCATGATTGCTCGGTGCCGGCGGGGAATTTGACGCCTCGTGCGACCCACGTTCGCTTCCATCACACGCGGGGGCGCTCTGTCTCCACATAAGCCATCTTGGAAGAGCTTGGAACGGCGGCCCGTCGAGTCGAAGCCGATGTCGGCAACCAACGCTGGGGGGCTTCGCATCGCCCTTCGATTAGCGGCATCCGGCGCCGCCGACAGATGGTGTTGGGCGGCGACGGATTGGGCGACGCCGGCATGGGGGAGTTTTCGGTGGCCAAGGTCGCCTTCCGGTCCGGCTAGGAACGAGCGAGGAGCGGATAAAACTCCTTACCACAATCAATATAAGGTAAGGATTTCCATACTATCAAATGTGATCGTCAAGACGGTGAAGCTCTCATCGAAGGGCCAACTGACCCTTCCAGCGGAAACCCTTCGGGCGCTGAAGGCCCGCAAAGGCGACGAGTTCGTGCTGGTCCAAGAGGACCAGAAGATCGTCCTCATCCCAGCGACCCGCGTGGCGCGTCAGGTCATCGACGACCTCGGGGGCTGGTCCGCGATTTCGGCGCCAGCGTTCCAGCAATTGTGGGACAACGTCGACGACGAGGTCTGGAATGAGGCTTGAGCCCGGCGATCTCATCCTGGTGCCTTTTCCATTCAGCGACCTTACATCGGCAAAGACGCGGCCGGCTCTGGTCATGTCCACCGCCGCCTACAACGCCGAGGGCGCCGACTTCATCGCGTGCGGCATCACGTCCAACCTCTCGAACGCGGCGCACAGCGTCCTCATCGACTCGAGGGACCTTACACACGGCCGGTTGCCGGCACCAAGCCGAATCAAGGTCGACAAGCTCGCGACCCTTGACAAAGCCGTCGTCCGGCGCGTCGTCTCCCGCGTCAAACCCGAGGTGCTCCGCCGCGCCCTAAAAGAGCTCCGGAGCCTTTTCCCTGAGCCGACGCCGAGCCCATGACCCCGCCCATCGCGCCTCGGAAGGCATGGGGACGGGGATGATGGGAGGCGCGGTGCTACCGCTGAAGATTGGTGCAACCCCGTCATGAATCGACGGGGCGGATGAGAGGGAGTGTCTGGACAGCGACACCGTCTTCCCGGGGACTCGCGTACCCCAGTACCAGCGGCGACGCGGGAGGGCTTAGCTTCCGGGTTCGGAATGGGACCGGGCGTTTCCCCTCCCCTATGGCCGTCCAAACACTGTCCGGCCCGCCGAAGCGGGCCGTGACTGGGACTCACGACCGCGGCCCGCATCGGGGCGCGCGATCGCGCTCGCATGGATTGTGCACTAGCAAGACTTTTGGATGGCGTACTGACAGTTGTTTCGGACGTTTAGTAAGCGCGGGCTGAACACCTCGCCGAAGCTTGGTGCGTACACCCCGCTCCTATCAACCCCCTCGTTTAGGGGAGTCCTAACATGACGATGCCTCGTCTTACGGCTAGTTTCACGCTTAGATGCTTTCAGCGTTTATCTGTTGGAGCGTGGCTGCCGGGCCTTGCCTTGTCAGACAACCCGTCAACTAGTGGCTCCGAGAGCCCGTTCCTCTCGTACTAAGGCCCCCATCCGTTCAGGCATCGAACGGGAGTAGAAGTTAGCAACAAACCTGTCTCGCGACGGTCTAAACCCATCTCACGATCCCCTTTAATGGGCGAACAACCCCACCCTTGGCAGCTGCTGCACCACCAGGATAGGGAGAGACGACGTCGAAGTAGCAAGCCTCCAGGTCGATATGGGCTCTTGCTGGAGACGACTCAGTTATCCCCGAGGTAACTTTTCTGATATCATCGGCCCCCACATGTGAGGCTCGATGGTTCGCTAGGCCCTGCTTTCGCAACTCGGATTGTTGTTGGGCCAATCCGAGTAAAGCCACCTTTTGCCCTTGCACTCTACGCCGCATTTCTGACGCGGCTGAGGTGACCTTTGGGCGCCCTCGATATCTTTTCGAGGGCGTGGCGCCCCACCCAAACTGCCCACCTACCGTTGTCCATCCTTGCGGATGTTAGTTGTACGACCCACGAAGGGCGGTGTTTCATCGTCCCCTCGGTACCAGGCTAGCGCCCGGCCCTTTGTAACGGGTCCCGCCTACCCTACACATCACGAATCGTACAACAGCGACAGGCTGCAGTAAAGCTCTACGGGGTCTTCGCTTCCTTCTACTCCGTACTGGACTGTGCGCCAGTAATGTCAATTTCACCGGCTTCCAGGCGGGGACAGTAGCGCACTCGTTAAGCCATTCATGCAAGTCGCCAATTAAGCGACAAGGTATTACGCTCACATCTGTTGCTTCGAGGTTCTACTGAAACCTGTACTGACCTCCGATTGACCGGAGGCGGGACGCGATTTCTCGCGGCCTCTGCACGTCGCCGTGCAGGTCGGACTATATCTTCACCGCTCCTGCGGTGTCTGGCGTATAGTCTCTGAGGATTCTGGAAGCGCCTTGGTTCGTTTGGGTATTCATCAACAGCGCCAACCGCGCCGCCTCCACCAAGCCTGATCGTGTCAGATGCTTCCCTCGCCGCATGATTCGCACCACGCGGGCAAAAAGCTCGAAATCGTTCCTCTTCTTCGTTCGGAGCGGATGTTGCTTGAAAAACTCGACCACACGGGCCAAGTCTTCGAGCCTTCGGATCCTTAGCTCCTTCCGGTCGCCGTTGTTCACGACGACTCGCCCGCAATCGAAGAACGATTGCAGACGGAGCAGGACCTGCTCGTCACGTTGATGTTGGACGATCCTGAGCTCGGGAAGAACCTGCCACCGCAGTCTTAGTGACGGTTGCGGGTTGAAGGCTACATGAAAGCAGCCTTCGCCATCGGTGAAACCGACGACCCATTCGGCCTCCAGCCTTTCCTGCTGATTGCCCGCACCCGACACATTTTCACTGCACGATCAACGGTTATCCTGTTTTGCAGGACCCGACTGAAAGTGCGAGTAGTCCGGGATTCTCGGGTTTTCCAGCATATAGCCAGATTTTACTAAGGCACGTTGGTACCTTAAGAGGGTCATAGTTACCCCCGCCGTTTAGCGGTCCTTCGTCCCGTTGAACCGGGGATTCAGATACCGCCACTGGGCAGGAATCAGCGACCATACTCACGTTTTCACGCTTGCGGTCACCTGTGTTTTTATTAAACAGTCGGAGCGCCCTAGTCACTGCGACCAGCCGTTCACACGGCTGGCACCCCTTATACCGAAGGTACGGGGCCAATTTGCCGAATTCCCTCGCCTTGGATTGGACCGAGACGCCTAAGCCTTCTCAGCTAGGGGCACCTGTGTCAGTTCTCGGTACGGCCATCGACGCTACATCCACGATCGGTTTTCACGGACGCCCAGCATGGGCCGAACCCCGCTAGAGCGGGGCCATTCGCGAATTACCTACGTTCTCACCATTACGGTTCTCCCGCAGGCTATCTCGCTTGGGCAAGACGACGGTCTTGCTCAGCTTAGCCGGACGTGTTGCAATCGTGGCAAATGCGTCGAAGGTGCCGGAATATTAACCGGCTTCCCTTTCCCGTGCGTCGGTTAAGAGCACAGTTAGGACCGACTAACCCTCGACTGATGATCATCGTCGAGGAACCCTAGCCCCTCCGGCGGAACGGATTCCCACCGTTCTTATGCTGCTACTATTCCCAGGATTCTCGTCCGAACGCGGTCCACCGGTCCTCACGGACCAGCTTCGATCCACGCACGGCGCCTCGCTACTCAATCACCTTGTGGGTGTGGTAGTGTATCGGTATCGGACTTAGTCCCGTCCATTTTCGGGGCCCATGACCTCGACCAGTGATCTGTTACGAACTCTTTGACGGATGGCTGCTTCTAAGCTCACCGCCTGGTTGTCTCAGGCCACGGACGCCCTTTACCCGTTCACACTTAGTCCGAATTTAGGGACCTTAACCCGACGCTGGGTTGTTCCCCTTTCGCACATCAAGCTTACCCCAGATGCGCTCGGTCGCCCGCTTCTACGGCTCCAATAAGTTCGGAGTTTGATACCAGGCCGACCAGTTTCCCGGCCTAAGCCCAGACTCAGTGCTCTACCTTACGGGACACCTCCACGGACCTCTGCCTGCGAACAGTTTCGCGAGGAACCAGCTATTGCCAGTCTCGTTTGGCCTTTTTCCCCTATACCCAGGTCACGCCAATGATTTGCACATCAATACGGCTACGGGCCTCCACCCCGATTTCTCGGGGCTTCACCCTGCCCAGGCATAGATCGGCTGGCTTCGGGTATTCCATGACTGACTTGACGCGAGCTCACGCGGACCCTCGTCGCCTGCGGTCCTTCGGTTTCCCTACGGCTCCGGGGATGATCCCCTTAGCCTCGCCAGTCACGAAAACTCCCTGGGGCGTTATTCACAACGAACGCACGGACACTGCTCCACGGCCCTTCGGCCGCTTCGTCGCTTTCATGCCCGTACTGCCTGTAACCAGTTGATTTCATGCTCTTTGCACCTCCCGCAAGGGGTACTTTGCAGCTTTC
>CAYVGY010000056.1:8971-18108 GCA_964451065.1 uncultured Halobacteriales archaeon | reverse complement strand
GACCCCAACAAAAAGCCGGAGATCCTGGCGCCGGGCGTCCAAATCCAATCGGCATGGAAGGACGGCGGGTACGTGCGCGCGGATGGGACGAGCCAGGCCGCGCCCTTCGTCTGCGGCGCCGTCGCCCTCCTTATGGAGGCGGAGCCGCAGCTGCGGAATGACAATTCAGCCAACATGGTGCGCCGGGTCAAGTCGGGCCTGATGAAGTCGGCGGAGCGGATCCCCGACCAGGACAACCCGCACGACCCGGCGGCGGGGTACGGACTCCTGCAGGCGGACGAACTCCTTCGCGAATTCTAGTGGATGAGAAGGAGGGAGGAGGGGCCCCTTGGCAGGAGCCGAGCCGTAGGAGAGCGGTCGTTACCTGAGGGGAGGAGACCAGACCCAGGAGTTCGCGTTCGGGGAACCCACTCCTCAGGGCTATCTTCGAAACTTCGGGTCTAAAGCATTGTTGGAAGGGACCTTGAACCTAGAAACCGAGAATCTAGGAAGTTAAGGTTCAGGTTTTACTCATGGGGCGGCAAGACACGCCGGCGGGCGTCAACGGCCCTAGATCACGCGGCTCATGTTGACGAATTCGACGCCCTGCACGCTAGGGACGCCGCGAAGGACCTCTTCGATCCTGTCGGCGTTGCCTTCCACGTCGGGGACGGTGATCTTGCAGACGAGTGCCTTGAGGCCGAACGCGAAGGGCTTGATGTCGGTTCCCTCGAGCGTGCAGTCCTTGGGGAGCGCCTTGCGGACGTTGGCCTCGACGACCTTGAGGTCCACGGAGGGGTCCTCCGGCATGAGGCGCATGAGGAGGCTGATTTGGCCGATCTTTTTGGCTTCGTTGGGCACGGCGTTCACGGCCCCACGTAGCCGCACGCGCTCGAGTACGCGACGGCTTGTTCCCGGCAGCTTCCGCAGCGGTAGAGCGTCTCCTCGCACATGGCGCAGGGGAAGCTGGTGCTGCCCTTGACGAGTAGTCCTTGGCCGCAGGAGGAGCAGGTGCCTTTTCGCATCGAGAACGCCTCGGAAAGTCGGGTCGAGGTCCGCGCGAAGGAGGGTCTCTCATTTAACGATATCGTGGTCCCGCCGGGGGGCCGGCAAGACTAACTTTATAGCGAACGGAGCCGTTGAACACCTTGGAGAAGATGCGGCTGCAAGCCGCATGACTCGGCGGTCGGCTTCCGTCGGGTGTCAGTCTCCCACTGTTCTAGAGTTGACGTTCACTTTTTATAGAAGGTCTTCTTCTCCCGGCCACTTTCTCCGCGCGAGGACTCTCCTTGGCCGCCACGAACAACATTCGCTACACCCGGTTTGAACGGGCCCGCATCGTCGGTTCGCGGGCTCTGCAGATCGCCATGGGCGCCCCCATCCTCATCGAGGTCGCCATGGAGAACCTCAACCCCGTCGAGGTCTCGCTCCAGGAGTTCGAGGCCGGCGTCATCCCCATTACCGTCAAGCGCGCCGTGCCGCCCAAGCAGGAGATCGGCCGCGCGTTCGTCCGCAAAGGAAGCAAGTGAAGATCATGGCTCAAGAAGGCGTAGAGGCACGACGCGAAGAAGTCTACGAGACCACCACGCAGGCGCCCGACGAGTCCCGCGCCTCGAGCGGCACCTGGGGCGAGCACGGCGAGACCCTGGCCGCGGAGGACCTCTACCTCACGAGCGGCGTCCACATCGGCACCCAGCAGAAGACCGCCGACATGAAGCCCTTCGTCTACCGCGTCCGCAACGACGGGCTCTACGTCCTCGACGTCAGCAAGACCGACCAGCGGATCCGCACCGCGGCCCGCATGCTGGCCAAGTTCGACCCCAGCCGCGTCCTCATCGTCTCGGCGCGCCAATACGGCCAGAAGCCCGCCAAGGAACTGGCTACGACGATCGGTGCGATGGCCATCGCCGGCCGGTTCATGCCGGGTACGATGACGAACCCCAACACGCCGAACTTCCTCGAACCCGAACTCCTCATGGTCACCGATCCGATGGGCGACGCGCAGGCACTGCGCGAGGCCGTGAACATCGGCATCCCCGTGATCGCGCTCTGCGACACGAACAACGAACTCAAGTATGTCGACCTCTGCGTCCCCACCAACAACAAGGGCCGCC
This sequence comes from uncultured Halobacteriales archaeon, assembly GCA_964451065.1. Lineage (GTDB taxonomy): Archaea > Thermoplasmatota > E2 > JACPAO01 > JACPAO01 > CAYVGY01. The sequence continues at coordinate 16,015 of CAYVGY010000056.1, read as the reverse complement.
GCAGCCTCGCTCTGGTCTACTGGCTCCTGGCACGCGAAGTCCTCAAGGTGAAGGGCCAGATCAAGACGTACGAGGAGTTCACGAAGACGATCGAAGACTTCGAGGCCCAACTCTAGGAGGCCCCGACGGTGCCGGAACCTGTGGAACTCTATGCGGCCATGGGCATGGCCGTGGTGTCCATCCTGTTCGCGTGGGCGCTCGCCAAGGCGGTCCTGCGCCAGCCCAGCGGCAATGAACGGATGCGCGAGATCGGCGACGCCATCCGCGCCGGCGCCATGGCCTACCTCAACCGCCAGTTCCGCACCATCAGCATCGTCGCGCTCGTCCTCACGGTCCTGCTCAACTTCGCCGTCGGACGGTGGACCGCGGTCGCCTTCCTCGCGGGGGCGGCCCTCAGCGGCATCGCCGCCTACATCGGCATGAGCGTGAGCGTGCGCGCCAACGTCCGCACGGCCGCGGCCGCCAGCAAAGGACTCGAGCCGGCACTCCTCACTGCGTTCCGCGGCGGCGCCGCCAATGGCATGAGCATCGTCGGCCTCTCCCTCCTTGGCGTCTCCGGCTTCTACTGGTTCTTCCACATCTACCTCGGCCAGCCCTTGGGCGAGGCGCTGGGGAACCTCGTCGGTTTCGCCTTCGGCGCCAGCCTCATCAGCCTCTTCGCGCGCGTCGGCGGCGGCATCTACACCAAGGCGGCCGACGTCGGCGCGGACCTCGTGGGCAAGATCGAGGCCGGCATCCCCGAGGACGACCCCCGCAACCCCGCCGTCATCGCGGACAACGTGGGCGACAACGTCGGCGACTGCGCCGGCATGGGCGCCGACCTCTTCGAAACGTACGCCGTGACGGCCATCGCCGCCGTCCTCCTGGGCCACCTCCTCTTCGCCCCCGCCGGCGCAGACACGGAGGAAGCCTTCGTCCTGTTCCCGCTCCTCCTGGGCGCCATCGCCATCGCCGCGAGCCTCGTGAGCGTCTTCTTCGTGCGCTTGGGCAAGAGCCAGAACATCATGGGGGCCATGTACAAGGGCGTCGCCGTCGGCACCCTCCTCTCCGCCGCCGGGTTTTGGTGGGCCACGAAGCGCATGTTCGGGGAGGTCAACTTCGCCACGTTGCCGGACGCACGCCTGGCCAGCCTAAACGGCCTCTTCGTCGCCGTCCTCGTCGGACTCGTCGTCACCGTCGGAATGATCGTCATCACGGAGTACTACACGTCGACCCGGTTCAACCCCGTGCGTCGCATCGCGCGCGCCAGCGAGACCGGCGCCGGCACCAACATCATCAGCGGCATCGCCGTCGGACTCCAGTCCACCTTCCTTCCCGTCCTCCTCATCGGTGGTGCCATCGTCGTCGCCTACGCCTTCGCCGGCCTCTACGGCATCGCGATTGCCGCGGTGAGCATGCTGAGCACCACCGGCATCATCGTCGCCATCGACACCTTCGGCCCCATCACCGACAACGCCGGCGGCATCGCCGAGATGAGCAACCTCCCCCCGGACGTCCGGAAGCACACGGACGCCCTTGACGCCGTCGGCAACACCACCAAGGCCGTCACCAAGGGGTACGCCATCGGCTCGGCTGCCATCGCGGCCCTCGCCCTCTTCGCCGACTACGTGCACAAGCTGCAGGCCGACCCGGAGGCGCTCGCCAACCTTCCACTCTACGTGAACGGGGGAACGCAGCACATCCTGTTCCAGTTGAACGACCCCAATGTCCTCATCGGCCTCCTCATCGGGGCCGTGCTGCCGTTCCTCTTCTCGAGCCTCGCCATGGAAGCCGTCGGGAAGGCCGCCCACGGCGTCGTCCGTGAGGTGCGGCGCCAGTTCAAGGAGATTCCCGGCATCATGGAGGGCACCGCCAAGCCGGACTATGCCCAATGCGTGGACATCGTCACCAAGTCTGCGCTCCGCGAAATGATCGCGCCCGGGCTCCTCGCCGTCGTTGCCCCCGTGCTCGTCGGCTTCGTCCTAGGCCCCATCGCGCTCGGCGGCCTCCTCATCGGCGTCATCGTGAGCGGGCTCTTGGTCGCCCTCATGATGGCCACCGGCGGCGGCGCCTGGGACAATGCGAAGAAGTACATCGAGTCCGGCCACCACGGCGGCAAGAAGTCCGAGGCCCACAAGGCCGCCATCGTCGGCGACACCGTGGGCGACCCCTACAAGGACACGGCGGGCCCCGCCATCAACGCTCTCATCAAGGTCATCAACACCATCAGCCTCCTGCTCGCCGCCGTCTTCGTCCAGAACTCGATCACGATCCTCTGAGGTGCCCCATGTACAAACTCATCGAATTGACCGACACGGTCCGGATCCCGCCTGAGTACATCGGCCAAGACCTGGCCAAGGTCATGGACAAGCTCGTCCAGGCGAGCTTCGAGGGCCGCTTGTCGAAACAGCACGGAATGACGGTGCTCACGTTCGAGGTCCAGCCGCTGGGCGAGGGCATCCTCATCCACGGGGACGGCGCGATCTACCAACGCGTCAAGTTCAAGGCCCTCACGTTCAAGCCCGAGGTGCAGGAGCTCGTCTACGGCATCATCTGCGAAGTGGTCGAGTTCGGCGCCTTCGCCCACATCGGGCCGCTCGACGCCCTCGTCCACATGAGCCAGGTCATGAACGACTTCGTGTCCGCCGACGTGGCCAACGAACGCCTCACGGGGAAGGAGTCGGGGCGCGCGCTCGGCATCGGCGAAGGCGTCCGAGCCCGCATCGTGACGGCGAGCCTCAACGAACTCTCGCCCCGCGAGTCCAAGATCGGCCTCACCATGCGCCAACCCGCGCTGGGCAAGCTCGACTGGGTCGACGAGGACCGCGCCAAGGGCAAAGCGCCCGCGGCCGGTAGCGAAGGCGGCGGCGAGGGCCGCGGCCCGCGGCGTGGACCCCGCCGGCCCGAGGAGAAGGCCGCCGCTCCCCCGCAGACCAAGGAGGCGACGTCTTGAAAGCGTGCAAGCAATGCCACCAGTTGACCGAGGAGAACGTGTGCCCCACGTGCCAAATGCCGACGTCCAAGACGTGGCAGGGCTACGTCGTCATCCAGGACCCTAAGAAGTCGAAGATCGCCCGCCGGATGAACCTCAAGTCGGCCGGCAAGTACGCCCTCAAGGTGCGGTAGCCCTTTTGGGGCACGGGGTCCAACGAGACGAACGCCCATTGCCCCGCCGGTCAGATTCCGTGCGCGGCCTGGTTCGCTTAGCCGCTCCCGGCCGTCGCGGAGCCGAACGGGTTTGATGCCGCGCAGACTTCCTCGCCTGCGCGTGGCGGCGGTCCGCATAGGCCCAGGTCGCTGCGGTTAGGGCGTCGCCGGTGGTCTTTCCTTCCCACGCGACACGGCCCCGAGTCGAGGGTCGGCGTTCCTTCGAGGCCTGGAACCATGGCATCCATGGCCTCGCCGAGGCATTCCGTCATCGCGTTTTTCGATCTGTTCTGGACCCTGGACGAAGACCCGCGGTCCGCGCGAGGCGACCGACGAGGGTTTCCAAGAATTTCGTGGGTTGGCTCCGCCGAGGGACCTTGGCCAGGATTGGCGGCTCGTCCTTCGTCGTCCTAAAGCGTCGGCGCCGGCGCGGCAGGGGGCGTGAGGCGTGCCCTCACCCACGCGGGCGGGCGGTACGCGGCTAGGACGACGAGCGCCGCAACCATGGAGATGGCGCGGGTGACCATGGGCCACCAGGCGGCGGTGCTGATGCCGGCGAACGTGGCCACCAGCGAACTCCCGAACCAGACAAGGACGCTTGCGGCCACGAGGCCGATGCGGTACCGGAGGATGGGTTCGCGGACCTTGAAGAGGAGGAAGAAGTAGCCGAGCGCGGCCAAAAAGGCGGGGCCGAGGACGAGCGGTCCGAGGAGGGAGGCGCCGCGGAAGCTGGCGATGTCGCGTTCGTATTCCAGGCTTGCGCTCCAGGGGCCAACCGTAATGCCGTGAGCGTGCGCGGCGACGAACAGGTAGGTGGTCCACAGGTAGAGGAGGGTGAAGAAGGCCGCGAGCGGGATCTTGAGGGTCGGACGACCCAGGTAGAGGTAGGAGAGGTAGTACGTGAGTCCCCAGACCGCGAGGAACAGGAGCAGGAGCAGCGGGTGGGTGAGGGTGATGAGGAGGTTGGCGTCGAGCCGGTCGACGGCGGCCAACGTGCTGGTGATGGCGGAATAGGCGACGAGGGCCGCGAGTCCTTGCCACCAAAGGGCGAAGGCGAGCAGGGCTGTCCGGTCTTCGCCTTTGAGGTCGCGCGTCTTGAGCGAGAAACCGACAAAGCTGAAGAGGAGACCGCTGGCGAGGGCCGTGGCTGCGCTGAAGAGGAGCGTCGCTTGGCTCACGTGGCACCACTCTCCGCCGGGGCCATTAGGCTTTGGGTTTCGTCCCGGGTACGGTTCGGCCCGAGGCGGTGGTTCATAGGAGCCTCCGGATGCGTTCCTCGAGGTCGATTACGGGGGGCGGGGCCGGCTTGGGTCCGATGCGGATCTCGGGGACGAGCGGGGCCAGCGTGGGGAGGTTGACGTGGAAGGCGGTGCCGCGGCCGGGCCCGGGGCTCTCGGCGCGGATTCGTCCGCCGTGGGCTTCGATGATGCCGTGCGCGATGTAGAGGCCTAGGCCCGTGCCGGGCGTCGGACGTTCGGCGTCTCGGGCGACCTGGACGAAGGGCTGGAACAGGAGGTCGAGGTCGTTGGAGGCGATGCCGACGCCGGTATCCGCGACGCGCAGGACGGCATGGTCTTCGAGGGGCTCCGTCTCGATCGTCACGCGTCCGCCGCGCGGCGTGAACTTGACGGCGTTAGACAGAAGATTGTACACGACCTGCGAGAGCCGAAGAGGGTCTCCATCCAACGGTGTCGAAGGGGCGAGGTCCGCCCTAAGTTCGACGCCGGCCAGACGGGCCGGCTCGCGGAAGGATTCGACGGCTTCCGCCGCGATCGTGCTCAGGTCGGTGGGCTGGCGGTGGAGGACGAGGCGGTTCGTTTGGAGTCGCGTCGAGTCGAGCACATCCTGGATGAGTTGGGCGAGGCGGGTGACGTTTCGGTCGAGGATCTCCATGGATTGGTGCGTCATGGGGTCGGAGGATTGCGCCAGGTAGATGGTCTTGAGGAGGTGGATTTGAAGCCGGATGGGGGTGAGTGGAGTGTTGAGTTCATGGGCGGCCGTGTTGATGAAGCGGTTCTTGAACTCGTTCATTTCGCTGAGTTGCTTGATCTGCGCCTCGCGGGCGCCGGCGAGAGCGCGTTCCTCGTCCTGCGCGCGTTCGCGCGTGGTGTCGAGGACGGTGCCGACGACGCGGGCCGCGCGGCCCGCCTCGTCGAACAGGACGCTTCCCTGTCCGTGGAGCCATCGGGTCTCCCCGTCGGGCCGCCGGATGCGGTAGTCGGACCCGGACAGGGCGACGGCGCGGGCGCCGGTTCGGTGGGATTCGGCGGTGGCCCTGGCCAGTTTGGCGTCGAGGTCGGCGGCCATGCGGGCGCGGTCCTCGGGCAGCATCTGGGCGACGGCACGGTCGAAGTTTACCGGGAAGGACTGCGGTTCGTGGCCGTAGATGCGGTACATCTCGTCGGTCCATTCCACCGTCTGGGTGGTCAAGTCCCATTGCCAGCTGCCCAAGTGGGCGGAACGCTCGGCCTCCGACAGTAGGCGGTGTTCGCGTTCGAGGCGCTCTTCGGCGGCGGAAAGGCGTTCACCCATGGAGGGCGCGTCGAGGAGTCCGTGGCGGCGGATCGCGACGACGACGGCGAACGAAAAGGCCAACATCGTCGTGGACGCGACAGGGGCCTGGCTGCTTCCGAAGGCGATGGGAAGGATGACTTGGGTCAGGGTCCCTTGGGTCACGGGGAGGCTGAACCCGATGGCGAGGAGGAGTGCGGGCCGGCTCGTGGGGTCCGTGGGGCCTCGCGCAAAGGCGTGGCGGGCCAGGATGGCGGTGGCCGCGATGGCGAGGCCGGCGACCCAGAGGCCGAGCAGCGTGAGGGCGCCGTCGGAGGGCGTGGAGGATTGCCAGACCCAGACGCCGGCGTCGACCACTTCCTGGGTCGTGAGCCCGCCCCGGGCCATCATCTCGAAGGCGAGGGGCGGCGCGTAGAGGAAGGCCAGCATGCCGGCCGATTGGGCCAGCCGGTGGCGCCCCGTGTACAGGAGGGCGAAATGGAGCCCGAACGGGCCGATGAGGAGGCTGCCGAAGGCCAGGAGGTCCATCCATGTGCGGGCGTCCTGGGGGCGGGCGGACAGGCGCACGAGGGCGTCGGACATCTGCCAGACGAAGAGGGCGGCCAGGAGGCCGGCCAAGGCGTAGAGCGTGCCGTTTCTTCGCCGTCGCGCCACGATGTAGATCAACAGCGCCAGGTTCACGAGGGCTGGGACCAGCGCAAGCAGTGCAACCGGCAGGTGGCGGAGGTCGAATTCCATCCGGATGCCTCGGTAGCCGTTGGGTTCGTGAGCACATTAGCGTTTTGGTGGTTCGCCAGGAATTCGAAGAACCAAAGGGTTTTGCTTGTGATGCTTCAATCTTCTCGCAAAAGTCCTTATTACGCTCCTAGAAGGAAAGGACGCCTGCGTGGTTTTGGTGAAATCGGAGACATTGGGCGCGGGGGGACTGGCCGTCGCGGGAGTGGGCTACGCCTGGGCCGGCCTGGAATCCGGCCTCGCCGGGCTTCCCCTCGGCCTCATGGCCATCGGGCTGTTTTCCACCATGCTGGGGAGCCTTCGGCTCGAGACCGATCACTGGCGTCGACCGATGGTGGTCGGCGTCATAGCCGGGGCCCTGGCCGTCGGCGCGATCGTTGCCCTTTCCCTGCGGGAGGACGCCGAAAATGTTCGGGCCGGCCTCGGCGTGACGCTGATTGGACTGGTCATCGGGGCTGCCATCGGCGGCATCTGGTGGTGGTCGTTGCGGGACCACCCGGGCCGAGGTCGGCTCGCCGCCCTGGCCATGCTCGCCGTGACGGGCCTCACCGCGATGGCCGCCGGCCTTGCCCTGGGGTCGGTCGGCGAAGGCGGCCTTGGAGCGTCCAGCATCCTCATCCTTGTCGGGTTCACGGGCGCCGGCCTGTCGGTGGCCCGCTTTCGCGTCGAGGA
>CAYVGY010000056.1:2558-8961 GCA_964451065.1 uncultured Halobacteriales archaeon | reverse complement strand
GAACCCGTTCCCGACGCGTCCGCGGCCTGAAACCGGCGGGTGCAACGCTTAAGCGCAGGAGGAGGCTCGCCGAGCCGTGCGGGTCGCGTGCTGCCTCGTGGTCCTGCTCTTCCTCCCTGCGGCGGCAGCCCAGCCGGAGCAGGTCCATTTGGGACTCCCGGACGGCGAAGCCGCGACCACCAGGAGCGTCTCGTGGTGGTCCCTGTCCCTGGAACCCGAACCGCTACAACTCGTGACCCCGGAAGGAACCAGCAACCTCCAGGCGGAGCGGACTTCCGGTCCAACGATCGGAAATGTCTGGGAGGCCCGCCTGCCGCCGTTGACGCCGGGCCAGAACTATACGTACGGGGTCGGAGACCGATCGTTCGCCTTCCGGACGCCGCCCGACGACCCCCGCCTCCCCACCCGGTTCGTCGCCTTGGGCGACATGGGGACGAGTCCCCGGGCTGCGGCGACGGTGGACGCGATTCAAGACCTGCAACCCGACTTCGTGCTCCACGGCGGCGACATCGCCTACGCCGAAGGGGACCAGGCGAAATGGAACGACTGGTTCCGCCTGGTGGAGCCCGTCGCCTCCGAGCTTCCCTGGCTCACGGCCCTGGGGAACCACGAAACCTACCTCGTCGCGGCCGCCCCCCCCGCGGGCCCGAACACCGAAGTCCAACACTACCTGCAAAGGTTCGCTCTCCCGGCCGCCGAGCTGTGGTACAGTTTTGACTGGGGCGTTGCCCACGTGATTGCCCTCGATACCTTCTCGGAGGCGGCCGCACCCACGCCGACGCAACTGGACTGGCTGCGGAGCGACCTCGCCGACCACGCCAACGCGACGTGGACGATTGCGTTCCTGCACGAGCCGCTTTACTCGAGCAACCAGCACGGGTCCAGCCTCGACGTCCGGGAGGCGTTCGCCTCCATCTTGGAGGGCGGCGGCGTCGACTTGGTCATCCAAGCCCACGACCACGGCTACGAGCGCTCCCTCCCCATGCTGGGCCCCATGGTCTCGACGTCCGCCGGCCGCGAATCCCGCGAAGGCGAAGGCGTCGTGTACGTCGTGACGGGGGGCGGCGGCGAAAGCCTCTACGCGGACTGGCAGGAGCCGCCCCCCGCCTGGTCGGCCGTCCGGAAATCGCTCTACCACGTCCTCTCCATCAACGCCACGGCCGAAGCACTGGAAGGACGCGTCGTGCCGACGCAAGGGGACGCGTTCGAGGACTGGTTCCGGATCGTGAAACAGGTCCCCGAGGAAACGGCCGACCCGGAGCCCCAAGATGCAGAAGAGACGCCGGGCCTGGGCGCGCTCGCGGCCCTCGTCGCGGTCGGCGCCACGCTCGCAAGGTGGCCGAGGCGACCCTAGCCCCTAAGTAGTGGGCCCGGACATGACCGGCCGTTGTACCGACTCGTCGATTCGCTGCGAGCCACGTTCCAGAAACCATTCGGGCCGATCCTGCAGACCCAGGACCTTCCCAAGCACGTCAAGAGCGACGACACGCTCGTCTGCATTGGCGACCTCGTGAGTCGGACCGCCATCTTCATCGGCCTTGCGCCCAAGATCATCATCGTCGACTTCCAGACGGAGCGAAAGCCCCTGGACCCCGACCTTGAGGCCGAACTTCGACGCTATGGCAGGGTGGTGATCCGCGTCCGCAACGAACCCGCCACCGTCTCCAACGAACTCTACGCCGCCGTCGTACAGGCGCTGAGGGCCGCCGGGCCCGTGCGGATTGAGGTCGAAGGCGAGGAGGACCTCGCGGGCCTACCGGTGTTCGCAGAAGCCGCGACCGGGACCGTCGTTCTCTACGGCATGCCGGGCCAAGGCGTCGTGTTCGTGCGCCTCGACGAGGCGATGCGTGCCCGGGCCCGCGATCTCCTGTCGATGATGCGCGCCTAGCAGACGACGCGACTATTCGCGCTGGGTCCAATGGATTGAAGAAGCGGCCGCCGCCTGAAGCTTCCCATGGTCTTTTCGTGGTCCCGCGCCGCCCGGCATGGCTCCGGCACGCTCGCGGCCATCTTGGCAGCCTCCTTTGCCCTCGGGGCGGTCGCCCCGGCCGCGTCGGCGGAACGCGCCACGATCCCCAACTGCATCCTGCGCTCGGAAATCATCGATGACCTCGGCCCGTTTTTCGCCCAAGACGTGGTCCGCATTTACACGCGGATCATCGACGGCTGCGGCTACGTGAAGGGTTACGAGGTCCTCGTCGACCCGAACCCCACTCAGTGCGGGTTCTTCTGCGACTGGCTATGGACGGGCTCCGTCTTTTTCAACGACGTGCCCAACCCGCCGCTGTGATTGGTCCCAAGGGCCGAGGGCCCCTTAACCCAGGTGCCATCGCTCTAATACCGACAAGGCTTCGACGCTCCGCCCCATCGGCGCCCCCGCGGGCAATCGAGTCGGGCGAAGGTGGGCGGAAACGCCCGCGAACGGGACATCGGAGGGAAAGCCATGCGCATCTCCTGGTTGGCCACGCTAATCCTGGCGGTTTCGGTCGTCGCCACTGGCCCGGTCCAGGCGACGGACCCGGGTCGTGGGGGATCCTCAAGCCCCCCCGAAACAGGTTGCGTGCCTCGCCAGGCCATCCTCCTGATGCCGGCGCCGGGGAGCCTCCTCCTTCCTGACATCCTGCGGGTCCACACGGCCCACGTCAAGGGATGCGGGTACATCCGGGGCGTCGCCGTGTTCGCGGACGCCGACCCGTTGACGTGTGGGAGCCTTTGCCATTGGGTCTGGGTCGGCGTGGAAATCGTTCGCTAGATGGGGTGCTCAAGTCACCTCAAGGCGTCGTTCGACCGGCGGCGGCTCGTCCCGCCCGCTGCAAGGAACTCACAAAGGGCATCAGTATGTGCTGGACGTAGAGGACGAACAGGGTCGCGAGTCCCACTATGGCCAGGATTGGGAAATAGTTGAACGCGAGGCTCGTCTCCTCGATGCCGGGGATGTGGACGTAAGCGAGGATGGTGAAGATCGCGGCCACGAGGAGCGGGATCACGGTCATCCCGGAGGCCTGCAATAGCAGACCGAGGACCTGCGGCAGACGGCCGCTCCGCTCGACCAAACCGATGGCCAACGCTGCGAAGGACGTATAGAGGGTTATCCAAACCATCGCTTGGACCCAGCCAAGGTCGCTTCCCGCTTTCGCGGAATCCTGCGACGACGGCAGGAGTTCTTCGTAGAAGGCGAATGTCGCCTCACCCGTATACGTTGTCTCACGGCCGGCGCCACTCGTGGAGGCGTACGGTAGGAGCGGGAACACGAGAAGTGCCGCCGCGGCCACGGCGAGGGTTAGGGCCGGCACACGCACGCCCCAGCCGCCGAACGCCGAACGGTTGGGCGCCGCGAGATGCCCCGCCAACGCTCGTCGAGCGAACGCCACGGACGCTACGAGGAATCCCAGTCCCAACACTAGGTTCAGATAAGGCACGACATGAAGGTGCGCGACCGGTCCGGGATTCCAGAGGTCTATGAAGTAGATGCCCAACCAACGGAAACCCGTGAGGGTCACGAGATAGGCGAAGGGCGCGGCCAAGCCGGCGATGCCGGCGCGCGTCGCGTCCTTGACCGCGGTGTTGACGATGGGCGCGAATTCGAGGGCGACAAGTGCCACGCCCAGGATCATGAGGAACACGAAACTGATGATCGGCCAGCCGGTCAAGGAGTCAACATAATCGGTCGGCCCGCGTCTCAAATCGCCTCGGTCCAGCGTTTCTCCCTCAAAGCTCGCCCACGGCAGCGAGAAGTTGAGAATCATTCCGAGGAGCGCCACGAGGAACAGCCCCGCCCCGAAGATGCCATAGGTCGCGAGGCCGCCCAGTGCTCCCCGCGTCGTTCCCGTGGTGGTAGTGTTCGCCACGCCCTCAGATCCTCCGGCCGGCGAATGGCCGGCGGTGGCTTTAACCCGGTGTGTTTGCCCATTCATGTCGTTCGTGGCGAGGCAAAAGCTGCCCAGAACCGAGAAACCGTCTTATAGGGGACCCGGAATCGCGCGGTACTTCGGCCTCGGCCGAAGCCCGTCGTGGTTCCATGGCCGACCTCGAAATCGTGCAGAAGCGAGACAACGTCCTCCTCAAGCGCACCGAGGTCACGTTCCGCATCAGCCACCCCAAGGAGAAGACCCCCCAGCGCGACTCCGTGCGCGACAAGATCGCCGCCGCGGTGGGCGGCAAGAAGGACTCCGTCATCATCGACCACCTCCGCAGCCGCTACGGCGCCGCCCTCACGCAAGGCTACGCGAAGGTGTACGCGTCGGCCGACGCGGCCAAGAAGAGCGAGCCCCGCCACATCCTGGTGCGCCACGGCCTGGCCGAGAAGAAGACCGCCGCCGCCAAGGCCGCCCCCGCCAAGGCTCCCGAGAAGAAGTGAGACTGATCCCGCATGGCCGAGAAGAAGAAAGACGCCAAGAAGGAAGCCAAGGAACCCTCCAAGCGCAACTTGTACAAGGTTGAGGGGGCCAAGGTCGTGCGGCTACGCCGCAACTGCCCCAAGTGCGGCCCCGGCGTCTACCTAGGCGAGCACAAGGACCGCAACAGTTGCGGCCACTGCGGCTACACCGAGATGAAGACGGCCGCCGCGGCCGCCTGAGCCGAGCCCTTAAGAGCCGCGCCCGGCTCCACGACGAGTGAAAGGCCGACTCGTTCTGGCCCTCGTTCTTACCATGGTTGCATTCCTCGTCGTGGGAACCCAAGGTCTCGGCAACTCCGCCGGAGCACCCAACGACGCCGCCACGGACGGGTGTACCTGCCACGGCACGTCCCCCAGCACTAACGTCCAGATTGCCGTCAACTGGCCCACGGCCATCCAAGCCAACACCACCTACAACCTCACACTCACTCTGACCGGGCCGACGCCGCTCCCCTTCCCGGTGGGCCGCAACAGAGGCGGCTTCGCGGCCGAGGCGTCCCGCGGAGGGCTTCTGCCCCTCGATGCCACGACGCAACTCAAGGGAGCGATGATCACGCACACGGCGGACGGCAACGACCGCCGCACATGGACCTTCGCCTGGATGTCGCCGGCCGAAGACCTTCGGGAGGGCGACGACATTAGTCTCTTGGTCGCGGCTAACGCGGTCAACGGCGACGGCGTCGCCAACCAGCTGGACGAGTGGGCGAAGTCCGCGACGACAGGGAAGGCGAGCGACAACGAACCGTCAGAACCTACCGAGCCGAACGAGGAAGAACCGACCGAGGACACTCCTCACCTTGGAACGACGATCGTACTCTTCACGTTGGTCCTTGGCGCGGCATGGCGACGCCACCTCGGGAGCCGCTCGTCCTAGTCGGGAAGAAGGTTTCCCGGGGTCCCGCCTGCGACCAACCTCTCTGGTTGTTCATCGGTTGATGGAACAAAGCGATGTCGTCCGGCGTGGCGAAAAGCCGGGTCCCGGTCCGGGTCATGCCTCCGCCCTCGTCGGCTGTGGGCCTGCCGAGAGGAACCGAAGGACCAGGGCGGACCAGAGCCGCGGATGGGCGAGGTCGGCCGCGTGCTGGGACCCATTGAGGGTTGCCACGGCGGCGCCTCGGTAGGACCGGCGGATGGCCTTCCGGAGGTCGGGGCCGATGACTTGGTCGCGGGCCGCGTCGACGATGAGGATGCGGCCCGCGTGCTTGCGCAGTTGTCGGACGGTCCGCCGATAGTTGCGGAAGAAGTCGGTGATGATGGAGGTCTCGTTCGCGATGAGGCTCGGATCCCCATGGTGCCGGAAGTAGTGGTCAAGGTGGGCGGCAAGGAACGCGCGCCGTGCCGGGGTCCCGGAGGCGACCGAGCGATTGTACCGGCGGCGGAGGTAGGCCTTGAGGATTCCCGAAGGTACGATGGCGGCCAGACGGCGAACCGCCTGGACCCGCCACGCGAGCGACGGCTGGGGAACCGTCGTTTCCGCGAGGACCAATCGTGCCACGCGGTCGGGGTGCCGGCTCATGAAGGCCTGCGCGACGAAGCCCCCCATCGACGACCCGACGACGTGCACGCGAGCCACGCCTTCGGCGTCGAGGAGGGCGCGAAGTCCCTCCACGAGGTCGTCCATGGTCTCGACGGATGGATAGTTGGGCGCCAGGACCCGGAACCGGCGTTCGAAGCGGGGCATGAGTTCGAACCAGCTTTCGGCCACTTGGGACCCCCCTGTCAGCAGGAGGACGGCCTCGTTCCCCCCGCCGCCCGAGACCCAGGTCCAGGGTTGGCCGTTGAGGACCATCGCGCGCGGCGGATGGGTCCGGCGGAAGCGTTCGAGCGCCGATTCCAGCCGGCGCGCCGGGGCCGGCGGGCGGCGCCTAGTCAAGCCCGAATCCCCCGTCGCCGCCGTCGGCCGATGGGGGACGCGGCCCGTGGGCTCCCGTCCCCGCCCCGCCGGCCTTGCTCGCGATGACGTCGTCGATGCGGAGGATCATGGTCGCGGCCTCCGTGGCGGACTGG
>CAYVGY010000056.1:0-2548 GCA_964451065.1 uncultured Halobacteriales archaeon | reverse complement strand
TCGCGGCATTCAGGGCCTGCGCCGTGACGCGAAGCGGCTCGACGACGCGGACGGCCATCATGTCCTCGACGTCGCCGGTGAAGACGTTGATGCCCGCATTCGTCTGTCCCTTCTTGTGGGCCCGGCGAAGACCGATCAGGACGTTGATCTCGTCGAGGCCCGCGTTCTCGGCGAGCGTCCGCGGGATGACCTCGATGGCATCCGCGAAGGCCTCGATGGCCATCTGTTCCCTGCCGCCCACGGTCGGCGCGTGGTCCCGGAGCGCCATCGCGGCCTCCATGTGGGCGGCGCCGCCGCCGGGGAGCACCTTGAGGTCCTTGAGGGCCACGGCGACGACGCTCAACGTGTCGTGCAGGGCCCGCTCCAGTTCGTCCACCACGTGCTCAGTCCCGCCGCGAAGGAGGACGCTCACCGCCTTGGGGTTGCCGCATTCGGTGACGAACGTGAACGGCTGGTCTCCAAGCTTCTCCTCGTAGACCAGGCCCGCGGACCCGAGCGAGGCGCGGTTCAGGTCGTCGAGCGTTTCCACGATCGTGGCGCCCGTGGCCTTCGCCAGCTTCTCCAGGTCGGACTTCTTGGCGCGCCGCACCGCGTACACACCGGCCTTGGCCAGGTAGTGCTGGGCGAGGTCATCGATGCCCTTGGCGCACACGAGGACGCTCGTGCCGGACTTCACGACCTTGTCCACCAGACCCTTGATGTAGTGCTCCTCCTGGGCGAGGAATTGCTGGATTTGGTCGGGGGCCCGAATCTGGATCTTGGCCTCGACCTCGGTCTTCTTGACCTCAAGGGCGACATCGGCGAGGGCGATGCGGGCGCCCCGGACTCGGTGGGGCATGCCTTCGTGGACCCGCTCTTTGTCGAGGACTACGCCTTGGATGAGGCGCGTGTCGCCGGCGCTGGCGCCGACGGCTTTCTGGACCTGGATGTTGTCCAGATCGCACTCGGTTCGGCCATCCCGCCGTTCCGCGACGGCTCGGCACGCCTCGATCGCGACGCGGCTGAGCAGTTCCGAGCTTCCGCTGGCGATCTTGCTCGCCAGGGCGGTCGCCGCGACGTGGCCGAGAATGGTCGTGTCCTCGGGCCGGATGGTGCGAGCCATGGCCGCGAGCACGTCCTGCGCCTTCCGGTTCGCCATCCTGAGTCCCTGCGTGACGATCGTCGCGTGGATATGGCGCTCGGTCAGTTCCTCCGCCACGCGGAGGAGCTCACCGGTCAGGATGACCGCGGACTTGGTCCCGTCGCCGCATTCCGTGTCTTGGGCCTTGGCGACCTCGATGATCATCTTGGCCGCCGGGTGGACCACGTCGATCTCCTTGAGGATCGTTGCCCCGTCGTTCGTGATGGTGACGTCCCCCATCGTGTCCACCATCATCTTGTCCATTCCCCGGGGGCCCAAGGTGGACCGTAGCACGTTCGCGATGGTTCGCGCCGCCTCGATGTTGTTCGCCTGGGCGCCTTTTCCGGTCTCGCGTCGCGTGCCTTCCTTCAGAATGATAATCGGCTGTCCCTGCGCGTACATCGAACCATCTCCAAACCGGTCGGTTGGGTCGCCGGCGACCGTCCCGCCGCCACGCTGCGCGCCAGCGCGTGCCGGCCCACGCGGGGTGGCCTGGTGGTCCGCCTAGCTCGCTCCCATTGACTTCGAGGAGGCTAATAGTCTCCGCCGATTCTCAGAGTCGAGAGCCAAGCCGAGCGGTCCACGAATTTCGGCTTCCCGAATTTAGGTTTACTCGTTACCGCCATGCCTCCGGCCCGCGTGGAGCGACGATGGAGAGGCGCCCCGCCGGCACGGTTGGCTCTCACCGACGATAATCGCCAAAGAAACCAAGAGACGCGGTGGCCAATAGGACGGCGCGCAGGCCCCGGGGGGCGTACGCGTCTCCTCCACCTCGCCAGTGGGGGGACACGAACGCCCAGGAACGGGTTGCTCGTGCAGTACGCGACGTGGAACTGATGGGCTGGGATCGCCGCCCTGGCGGCGGGCCCCAACTCCGGCGCCCAACCGCGCCCACCGCAGGCCTCAAGAGCAAAAGGTCCGCGGCCCCAAAGGGGAACGGTGTGCCGGTCGACGTCGCCGAAACGGACCCAAACCGGTCCGACGCCCCCAACGCCTGCGCATGGCTTCGCGGCCGGCGGAGGCGGCGAGGCGCCACGACTTGGAGGGATTCGATGACCAAGGACCACCCCACCAAAGAACTCGTACACGCCAAGAAGACGAACAAGGCCAGCGAGGCGCCCGTCGCGTGGAGCGCGTGGCCGGACTTTGGAGCCTTGATGGAGGACTTCCGACGCGACCTGGTCGACCCGCTGCGGCTCCTTTCAGTCAAAGGGTTCCCGTTCCATTTGGGGGAAGCCCGAGAATGGAGGACCCCTCGCACCGACCTGCGTGACCTAGGCCCCAATTACGAGCTCGTCGCCGAGATGCCCGGCATCCCGCGCGACGAGATTCAGGTAAACGTCGCGGACGACCGCATCGAGATTCGCGGCGAATCCACCGAGAAGAAGGAGGAGAAGGCCAAGGGCTACTACCACCGCGAAATCGGAC
>CAYVGY010000055.1:15787-18189 GCA_964451065.1 uncultured Halobacteriales archaeon | reverse complement strand
AGATCGACGGGATCGGCAACCCGCGGCGTTCCGGCGACGAGGGCGGCCCGGACGCGCTGCCCAACTGGACCGCCCGCGAATAGCTCACGTACTTTGCGCGCCTCCACAAGCTTCGAGCGCCCGAGAAGGAGGTCGAGGCGGTGCTCGACCTCCTGGGCCTCGAGAAGCCCGAACGCCGTCGAAGGATCTCCACCTACAGCACGGGCATGAAGCGCCGCGTCGAGGTGGCACGCGCCTTCCTGGGTCGTCCCCGCGTTCTGTTCCTCGACGAGCCGACGCGGGGCCTCGACCTTCCCAGCAAGCGGGAGATGTGGGAATTTTTCCGCTACCTCTCGAAGAAGGAGAAAGTGACGATGTTCCTCTCGAGCCACGAAGTGAACGAGATCCAGGCGCTCTGCCAAAACCTCTCCGTCATCGCCCGCGGCCGACTGACGTACCGCGGCGAGGCGGCCAAGCTCGGCACGGACGCGGCGACCTTCGAGGCCAACCTGATCCGGCTGCTGCAGGGGCCGACCGTTGCCGCCACGCCCAAGAGCGGGTTCCGCTGGGCGAAGTGAGAAGAAACGCGGGAGCCGCGCTGAGACCTTGCCCTCCGGCCCCTCCGGGTCCTGTTCGGACTGGAGTTCCGGGGGGCCGGCCGCGCCTTGGGTCGGGCGTGCTGGAAATCTTTGAATGAACGCCAGATTCCCTTCCATCGACATTTATATACTTAGTACTACTACAGTAGTACTGCAGTATGAGTTTCTCGAAATTCTCGATTTCCGTGTCGCCCGAACTCGACGTGACCTTGTCTCGGCTCGCGACGGAGCGGGGCGAAGATCGGAGCCGATTGATTGAGACCCTCCTCAGGGAGAACCCGCTCATCCAGCAGTCCATCCAAGCGGCTCGTGCGACGCCCTCGCTCAAGAAGGGCCGCGACCTTCAGGAACTTCTGCTTCTGGGACGCGTGGCGCGACAAGCCTGGGAACGACGCCTCTCGTCGCGGGAGTTGAGGATCATTGAATCCTGACTCCTCGAATTTCCGGGCGGAGCTCGAACGCCGACTCGAAGGCCGAAAAGGGACCGACCGAAAACTCCTCTTTCTCGGCCTCCTCAACGCCCACCTTCCGAAATCCGGCCGCGCCGTTCTCGTCGGCGGTGCGCTGGTGGAGATCTACACCGCCGGCGCGTATGTCTCCGGCGACCTCGACGTGGTCGGCGACCGTTCCAAGATCGGCGCGCTCCTCCAGGCCGCGGGGTTCCAAGGGTCGGGCCGCTACTTCATCCGGGACGACCTCGAACTCGTGGTCGAGGTGCCCGGCATCGGCCTCCGCCCGACGGAGACCGTCATCGAGATCGAATTCGAGCGCCTTCGGGTTCCCGCCGTTTGCGTGGAGGACTCCATCGTCGATCGACTCTTGGCCGCCAAGTACTGGAAATCGACCACCGACTGGGAGCAGGCCATCCTGCTCTACGTGGCCCATCGCGATAGCCTGGATTCCGCCGCGCTCGACGCAAAAGCAATGTCGAACGAGGTCGCCGACTCGCTTGCGGAACTCAAATCGCTCGTGGCCCGCGGAACCAGCGGGTGACGCCCGGAACCGTCCAACGAGTTGCGGGTCCCCCGTGCCGGAACGTGCCGCATCCACGACTCTCCAGAACGCTTATTCAGGTTTCCCAATTGTCTAGCCCGGTGCGCCATGGCCCGCTTGGTGGTTCTCGCAACGCTGGCAGTGTTGTCCGCGACTCTTGTCCCAGGATTCGCCGTGTCGGAGCTTCCTGACGCTGACGGCGTCACGGCGGTCACGACCTTGAGCGGCACCGGGAGCGCCGTGCTCCGGCCCGACCCGGCCGGCAACTACTTCGCGTTCGTGATCGCGTTCCAGAAGACCGGCGACACGTGGAGCCAGGTCGCGACCAACGCGACGCTGCGCGTCTCCGTCTTCGGCGACCACACGGTCATGACCGAGACGGACGATTCCAGCCCGCCCGGCGCCCGCGCTTCCGCCAAAGTCCATCTGACCGACGACGGGGCCAGCGTGAAGGTCGGCGAATCCGGCGCAGACCAAACGGCGAAGGCCAACGCCGAGGCCTCCACCGAGTTCCCGGAACGCGTTTCCGTGGCCTTCCAAACCGCTCCGTCCGGCGCGGTGAAGGTGTCCTTCCCCGCGGCGAGCCTCGCCTCGAGCACGGGCGAACCCACCCTCGTGAAACTCGTCATCGACTTTGACGACCTCGGCGCCTCGGTCTCGCACAACGTGGTCAAGAACCAACTCATCAATGGCGGCCACTTCGACGAAGCCGACCTCGTCGGCGGCATCGAGTCGGTGACGCTTTCCGACGAGGAGGCCCGGCGCCGCGGCACGCAAAAGACGGTGCTGGAGCGCCGCGCCCCGCCCACGTTCGACGTGCTGATCGAGATT
>CAYVGY010000055.1:5407-15777 GCA_964451065.1 uncultured Halobacteriales archaeon | reverse complement strand
CGATGGCGGCCACGTCGACGAGGCCGACCGCGTCGACGGCAGCGACCGACCCCTCGCCGCCGCCCCGGCCTAACCCCACCTCCGACCCCCACCATGGTGGTTGCACCGTCCGGGGGCGCGCGCCTACCGCGCCCCCGCGGCGGCGGGGCCCAACCGCCTCCCGGGCCTCGTCCTTCTCGAACCGCGGAACGCCACAAAGCCTATCTCGACGTACCGTGTCGTCGGCCCAATGGTCCGGGGCCAGGCCGTCATCTTCGCCGCCGCCGTTGTCCTCTTGGCCGGCTGCGTTTCCAACCCGCCGACGGTCGAGGAGGGCCCACCCCTGCCCCCCATCGATTGGGACGCCGTGGAGGCCGCCATCGGCGAGCCCATCATCTCGGACCACGACCACCTCGACGCCGCGCTCCACCAAGCGTCCCACAACCTCAACCTCGTCGCCCGCCACGACGGCCATGAAGGCGAGGCGGCGCCGGAAGGGGAATTCTTCACCGAGAGCGCGGTCCAGGACGGCTACGCGTACCTCTGCCGACTCGGGCCCGAAGGCGGCCTCGTCATCTTCGACGTGAACGACCCCACGAGCCCGAAGCCCGTGGGCTACCTCCATCTGGACGCGGGTTTCGAGCCGGACATCGAAGTGAGCAGCGACGGCAAGTGGGCGTTCTGGGAGACGCAACGCGCGCCGACGTCGATGCAGACGCCCGTCCTCGACCAGCCCGGGGCCAACCTCCCGCGCGGCGTCCACATCCTCGACATCTCCGACAAGACCAACCCGAAGTGGGCCGGGTACTCGCCCACCATGCCCGACGGCCCCCACAGCATCACCTATGCCAACATCGCCGGCCGCCACATCCTCCTCCAGTCCGTCTACGCGCAGGCCTACGCCTACTTCGGCGTCGAAGTCCCTCGCCAGCAACGCCTCCTCATCACCGAACTCGACACGTCGGGACCCGCCCCGACGCTGCGTACGCTCGCCGAATACGTCGAGCCCGGAGCCACCGGCAAAGGCGGCCTCTTCCCCCATGACGTGAGCGTCCAGAAGCATCCCCTCACAAACCAGACGCTCGCCTACATCGCGTACTGGAACATCGGCGTCGTCATCCTCAACGTCTCCGACCCCGAACACCCCACGAAGGTCGCCGCGACGACGGACTTCGGGCCGGCCGAGTACCGGAGCGTGCACATGGCCCGCGGGTTCCCCGAACTCATCGGCGGACGCCACATCACCGTCGTGGAGCCCGAGATCGGCGGCGCACCGGACTCCGGCTACATCACGTTCCTCGACACCACGGACCCGACCCACCCCACGTACGTGTCGTCTTGGAAGCTTCCCGGCGACGTGTCCGCGGTCGGAGGATTGCAGGGGCCCCACTACTTCGACGCGCAGCGGGGCCGGGTGGCCCTCGCCCACTACCACGCCGGGTTCTGGGTGATCGACGTCCATGACGCGGCCAACCTCGCCCAGCCCCGCTCGGCCGGTTACGCCCTCGTGAACGCGACCGGCGACGACGTGCCGCTGGCGCTCTTCGGCCGCGACCCCAACGCGTTCGATGCCTGGTGGGTCGGCGACTACGTGATCGGGAGCGATGTCCAGGCGGGTCTCACCGTGTTCCGCTACACGGGTCCCGCCCCCGACCCGGCGTAGACGAACCCGACGTGGTAGGCCGCCTTTTCACTTTCTCCCACCTGCCCGCAAACGACTTCCGGCCGCCGTCGGTGCCAATCGCATGCAGTTCAGTGGCACCATCCTTTATGTCCGCGACGTGAAGAAGTCCCTCGCATGGTATGGGAAGGCGTTCGGCTTGTCGACGCGGTTCATGACCGAGGGTGGCGAGTACGGGGACCTTCAGCTTGGCGGCGACGTTGTCCTGGGCTTCGCCTCGCTCGCCCAGTCGAAGCGGAATTTCAAGGGGGGCGTCCATGCCACGAAGAAGGCGGGGGCCCCGCCAGCGTTCGAGATCGCCTTCAAGGCGGACGACGTCGACGCGGCACATACGCGAGCCGTCAAGGCCGGCGCCAAGAGTCTGGCCAAACCTGAAAGGAAGCCTTGGGGGCAAACCGTCGCCTTCCTCAGGGACCCCGACGGACACCTCATCGAAGTGTCCACGCCCTGGGCACCGCCGTCGTCTTGAGGGTCAATGGGCATGGGCGGATTTGAACCGCCGACCTGCGCTGTGTGAGAGCGCCGTCATAACCGCTAGACCACATGCCCGGTTCGTTTGCGTTGTCGAATCGACCGGCTGTGTCGCGAGGAGGTCGGCGAGCCGGAACTCCTCACACGAGCCGGCCGAGGCGGTCCCCCAAATGCGTCGCCGTGATAAGCATTTAGGAGACCGACCAACGCCGCGCGGACGCTCCTTCGGACTAATGTAGACGCGCCGGGTTGCAGCCACGAGGCCGGCGTGCGCGTCATCGACGGGTCCACGGGCGAGGGCGGCGGCCAGATTCTTCGCACCGCCCTCTTCCTGAGCGTCCTGACTGGCCAAAGCATCCGTGTGGAGAAGATCCGCAGCGGGCGGTCCAAGCCCGGCCTCAAGCCGCAACATGTGGGCGTCCTCCGACTCCTGGAAGAAGTGACGGGCGCCGACGCCCTTGGCGCGGCCCCGGGTTCCTCCCGCGTCGAATTCCACCCCGCAGTCCCGCGGCCCGGCCATTACCGGTTCGACGTCGGCACCGCGGGCAGCCTCGCGCTGTTCCTCCAGACCCTTCTGCCGGTCTGCCTCGCCAGCCCGGGCGCCATCCGCCTCGACCTCGTGGGCGGCACAGACGTGCGCGGCGGCCCCACGATCGAATGGGTGCGGCGGGTCCTCATCCCACGACTGGCCCCGTTGGCCCTCCGCCTCGACCTTGAATGCATCCAGCACGGGTTCGAACCCGCTGGAGGCGGACAGGTTCGCCTCGAAGTCGAACCGCGGCCCGGCGCCGATACCCTGGCCGAGCTGCGGCGACTCGTCCTCGAACGCCTTGGCCCGCCCGTCCTGGCCCGGGGGGACCCCGTGACCGCCGGCGGCACGAGCATCGCGCATGAGAGCCTGCGAGGCGCGTCCGTGGCCCAGCGAGTCGCCGACAGCGCCGCGGCCACGATGGAAACGGACGGTCTTCCACGCCCGAAAATCGAAACGTTCTCCGTGCCGGCCGCGTCCGCCGGCGCCAGCGTCACCCTTTGGGTCGAGGATTCGTTCGGTGTCCGCCTCGGCAGCGACGGACTCGGACGCCGCGGAGTCCCCGCCGAGGACGTGGGGCGACGCGCGGCCCAACAACTGGCGGAGGATTGGCGCTCCGGGGCCACGGTTGACCGTCACCTGGCCGACCACCTCGTGCCATGGGTCGCTCTCGGCATGGGATCGGTGCGCGTGCCCTTCATCACGGGCCATCTCGAGACCAACGTCTGGGTCTGCCAGCAGATGCTGGGCCCGGACGCCGTACGGCTGGACGGCCAGATCCTCGTGACCGTTCCACACGGATGAACCAGGGCATCGACGCGATGCTAACCACCCGCAGATTGATCGTGTGACACTCGTGCCGGAGTCGCCCAAGGAGGAGCGGGCGAGGGGAGTGTCACGGAATCATCCTGCGCGTGGTTAGTCCCACCAGGCGATACCCGGCCCGGGTTGCACCAAGTTGTGCACGATGCCACCGGGCGATTCGAAAACGCAGAACCAGCCCATGTTGGGGATCTCGTACGCGGGCACGAGCACCTTCCCGCCGGCCGCCGTAATCTTCTGGATCGCTGCGTCGACGGATTCGACGAGGATGTAGTTCAGAGTGGCGGGCGGGTGGAATCCTCCCGGCTTGTCGGGCCTGCGGCGGCGGAGTAACCCACCGTGGGGCCGGCCTGGCGTCTTGACCAGCCAGTAGCCTCCTTGCGGAATCTCCGAAATCTGCCACCCGAAGACGGACGAATAGAACTTGCGGGTCGCATCGGGGTCCTCCGAGTACATCTCGCAATGCACGATGGAGCCATAGGGCGGTCGTTTTGCGGCCATGCGGGTCCGAAAACCGTCGCGCCCTCAACGCCTTTTCGGTGGCGGTCCCTTTATGCGTGCGCCACCCCTTTGCGGGCCGATGGACGCCGTCCGCCAGGCACGAAACGTCAAGGAGTGGCTGCGGTGTTTCCCCGTGCTGCGCCAACTCCGACCGCATCTCAAAGAGAAGGCCTTCCTCGAACGTCTACGCACGCAGACCCGGGAGGGCTACCGGCTCGCCTTCGTGGACCATGACGGCGCCGTGGCCGCCGTGGCCGGCTTCCGGATCCAGAACATGCTGCACCAGGCGACGACGGGCCGAATGATGTACGTCGACGACCTCGTCACGGCGGAAACCCGGCGCTCGGCCGGGCACGGCGCCCAGCTGCTCCAGTGGCTCGCCCGGGAGGCCCGTCGGCAACGATGCGACGCGCTCGAGCTGGATTCGGGCGTCCAACGCGTGGGGGCCCACCGGTTCTACCTCGGCCAGGGGATGCACATCTCGTCGTACCATTTCCGCCTCCCACTCCGGGCCGCGGCGCCGCGCGTGTTGAGCTTCGGCGCGATGGCGGAGGTCGCAAAACCACGAGCCTAGAACGCGCGTCCTGAAGTGGACGGACCCTGGAAACGACAGTCGGGGGTGGGAGGCCCGCGCCGCCGCACCCGCGACGACACAACCGTTTCTTGCCGGACTCACTCCGAACCCTCAAGTCGCCCCGAGCGGTTCTCCGATCCAGGCGTTGGATTGTAAGGACCGACCCGCGCCCTGAGCGGGTCGGCCATGCGACGCCTCAGGGATACGTTCGTGGCTCCAGCCATATTAGGATGACCCGACAGGTTTTTCCGGTTGCATCCGAAACCCAAGGACCCCCATTCCAGGGCCGCCTCGCCACGTTAATCCGCCGGGGCTCCCTGCGCGGCCGTGGTCACCCTGCCGTCGCAGTTCTGCCTGGTCCTCTGCTTCGAGGACCCCCACCGCCTTCGTTTTCTCATGGCGCGCCACCGGTCCCGAGGATGGGAATTGCCGGGGGGGCGCCTCGAACCATCCGAAGAGCCGCTGGCGGCGGCCATCCGCGAATTCCGGGAAGAGACCGGCCACGAATTGATCGATGCGCGGCTGATCCTGCGCCAGAACCGGCCCGCTGCGGTGGCCTGGGTCTGCACCGGTCTTTGGGGCCCCCCGGCCGCCCCGCGATCCGAGTCCGAACCCATCGCGGAAGTCCAGTTCGTCCGCCGCTTAGGCGACGTCCATCCCCTCGCCTTTCCCGACGATCCTTACGATGAGATCGAGGCGGCCCTCGGTCTTCGGCTTCGTTGACACGACGAGGATGACAGAGGAGTTCCCGCGTGAGTATACGTCACGCCCACGTAAGGGAAATCAATTATACGCCGCCCTCCGTTGTTTTTGTGATTGAAGCTCCGCGGACCGATGAGGCGGGTCCGCGTCAACGCCCGGCGCCCTCACACGGCGGCGCTTTCAGGGTCTTGCGCTACGAGGTACCCATGCCCGACACGATGGCCAGCACAGAAAGCCGGAACGACGTCGTCACCGAAACGAGGCCCGATCGTACGCGGATTGGTAGCCACGGGGATGGGCGCGCCGCAACCTCGGGGACGCTCGCGCCCCTAGAGAGCACGAAACAGGCAATCCTGGAGCGCCTCCTCGAGTCGGACCGCCACGTCCTATCGATGGCGCACGATCTGAGAATCCGCGAGAGCGCCATCCGGCGACACTTCGACCAGCTCGAGCGCAAGGGTCTTGTTCGCGGCTACTTCAAGCAGGAAGGCCTCGGACGACCCAAGAAGTATTACGGCATGACGGAGGAAGGCCGCCAGCGCTTTCCGGGACCTTTCGCGGAGGCGCTGGCCCGGGCCCTCCAAGTCCTCGTCAAGGATGGCCGCGCCGCCGACGCGGTGCAGGCGGTTCCAGAGCTTGTCCGAGAACGCGTCGAACACCACCGGGTGCGCTTCGCCGAGGCGCACACGCCGTTGGCCAAGGCCCGCGCCCTTGAACTCGTCCTCAACGAGGTTGGCGTGGTCGTCCACCCCCGCATCACCGACAACCAGATCCGAATGGACTCCACCAGCACCATCGTGCTGCGCCACGCCACCGGCCTGGACCATCTGCCGAAGACCCTGCGCGAGACTGTGGTCAAGGCCGCCACGGAAGCGGCCCAAGTCGGGCCTGTGGACGTGGTGGCCGGCGACGAACTCCTGCCCGCCTCGCAGCATTAGCGCGGGGTCATCGGTCCTTGAAGAGAGGGAAGGGGGGCCGCAGCCCCCCGCCTGACCCTTGCGGGCCCAAGATGTGCTCCCGTCTTGCGGGAGCGGTCGCCCCAAGACGAAGCGTCCCGGGGCCACAACGAATCCCGCGACGACCCAAAACCGGGTCTGCGCGGAGGCGCGTTGCGCCAAGACGCAATTGCGGAGTTCCAGGTTTATACTTGCCGGCCCGACTGGGGGCGGGTCTTATTGTTGTCGGGGCCGCCGCCCGGTCCCCCGCGTTCAGGAGCCGAGTGCAACAACGCTTTAATACGTCCGAGAAGTGGCTTCGGACTATGCGGTCCGCGGTCCTTCTAGCCCTGCTGCTCGTGGGCGGCCTGGGTTTGTCCGGGTGTCTGGGCGCCGAATCCTCCTCGTCGAGCTCCATTCCGGAACCGCGCGACGGGCTACCGAAGTTCGTCCCCGAACTGCCGCCCGTTTACGTTTCGACGGAAGAAATCCTCTACCAGGACTACGCGGACCCCGCCTTCCCGCGAGTCGTCGAGGTCCTGCTGGGCAGCCGCGGCGCCGAGCCGAACATCGGCGTCACAAGCGAGGGGGGCATCTTCATCACGGCCTACGATTCCACGATGCGGAGCATGGACGGCGGCAAGACCTGGGAGGAGGTCTACGACTTCCAGTTGGCCCCCAACGCGCCCGCGGATCCCCTAAGCACGTCGGACCCCATGCTCTGGGTCGACCCGGTAACGGACCGCATCTTCACCAACCACATGTTCCCGGCCCTCGCCTGCAGCAGCAACATCATCAGCGACGACAACGGCGAAACGTGGACCCACTTCCCGATGAGCTGCGGCCTCGGCGCGCCGTACGACCACCAGAAGATCATGACCGCCAAGTCCCGCCAGCCCGCGCCCATGCCCGCCTACGAGAACGTGGTCTACGAATGCTACAACAAGCTCCTTTCGACCAACTGCGCGGTCAGCTACGACGGCGGCATCCACTACCAATACGAGACCATCGCAGCCGACAACGACAACTGCGGCGGCATCAACGGTCACCCGGCCGCGGCGCCGGATGGGACCGTCTACGTCCCGCTCGGCCTCAACTGCGGCGTGCCCCACGTCGCCGTCACCGAGGACAACGGATTGACCTGGAGCGTCAAGTCCTTCGGTGAAGCAGTCAAGGCCGACCACGGCGAGAACCAAGGCAACAAGCCGACGCCCAGCTGGCAGACCCTGGACGTCGACCCAGAAATCACGGTGACCCCCGACGGGACCGCGTACTACTACACGCGCGGCGGGGACCAAACGGGGTACATGTTCCGAAGCAAGGACAAGTTCGCCACCGTCGATGGGCCCTTCAAGGTGAGCCCGCCCGACGTCAAGAGCGTGGTCTTCGCCGCCATGATGAGTGGCGCGGACGGAAACGTCGCCATCGCCTACTTGGGCACGCGGGACTACGACGGCTACCCCAGCGCGGGCACCCCCAACGCGACCTGGCACCTGTTCCTCTCGACCAGCTTCGATGCGGCCGGCGCCACCCCGACCTTCCTCACCCAGCAGGTCACGCCGCCGGCGGACCCCGTCCAGATCGGATGCGTGTGGCTGGAGGGCGGCGGCAACGCGTGCCGGAACCTCCTCGACTTCATCGACGGCGTCGTCGACAAGGACGGGCGCGTCCACATCGCCTTCACGGACGGCTGCACAGCCCGGTTGAGCTGCGCCAACAACCCGAAGGCGACCAACGCTGAAAGCCGCGACCGCTCCATCGCCCTGGCGATCCAGGACCACGGGCCCAGCCTGCTCGACGAGAACAAGCTCCTGGACAGCCTCGGCTGGACGACCCAGGTCACGGACTTGAGCAGTTAAGGACGCGCTTCGACTAACGATCGCGCAATGCTTAAGGCGGCCACGGCTTGGTTAGGGCCCGTGCGCACTACGCTGATTCTGGCGGTGCTGCTGCTGGCGGGTTGCGTCAGCAAGTCCCCCGGCGGCGCGACCGTGGCCCCCTCCGGCGACCAGGGGCCCTACATGGACTTCAACCGCGACGTGCCCGGCCTCTCCCTCGAGGCGCGGGCGTTTCACGACCGCGGCCACCACAGCTTGTCCGCCACCGCCGCCAACGACGGCGACACCACCTATTACGTCCGGAGCGTCTGCTACACGCCGTGGGAGACGGAGCTTCGGGACGAGGACGACGACGTGTTCGTGGGCGCGGAGCCGCTGACCCATTGCGGGGCCATCGGTTGGGACGAGTTCAAGCCTGGCGACGTCCTGGATTTCTCAAGCGACTGGCGCGAGCAGCGATGGGACCCGGAACGTGAACGGCTCCAACCCGCGGACGCCGGTACCTACACCTGGGCCGTGCTCTTCGCGGCTCAAACATCCCAGGATTCCCCGCCCGCGTACCTCCGAGTGACCTTCACCTTCGCGATCCCATAAAGAGAGCGCGCCGACCGCCTTGGAATCCCGAAAGCCTTTAAGCGACCCCCCACTTTGGGCGGCTCCCGCCCGGGTCCAGGCACCGGCTTCGCACCTGCCCCAGTAGTCTAGTGGTCTAGGATAGGGCCCTGTCGAGGCCCTGACACGGATTCGAATCCCGTCTGGGGCGCTCTTCGGCTCCGACGACGCGCAATTCGGCACGTATTTATCCGCGCGCCTCCGTAAAACGCGACGGATCGGGATGCACGCAGCGAAGCGACTCGCCCCTAGCGCGTTGGGCGCCTTATTGGCCCTGTTTGTGGCCGCGACCGGCGGCTTTGTGATCATGTTCGTCGGTTTTTACCAACTCGACTACACGACCATCCTCGTCGGCGGAGCCGCGCTCACCTTCTCCACCCTCGTCTACCTCTTCGTCCAGTCCTGGCTGACCTCGCCCGCCACCGCCACGAACCTCTGGATCTACTTCGCGGCGTCGCTCATCGGGTTCCTGCTGCTCCTCATCGGTCTCCTGGCCGAACAGGCTAAACTCCAACTCCTTGGCGCGGCGCTTCTCGCGTTCGCCGTGCTCACGTACCTCTTCATCCACGCCTTGGCCGCCCTCCAGGGCACTCTCGGGACGGGCGGGACACGCGTGGCGGCTCCGACGCCCGGCCAGAACCTCGAACACCTTTTGGGCCACGCCCTGGAGCGGGTCCCCCCACCCGAAGCGGTCCCCGTGGCCGCCCCCCTCGCGGTCGCCCCCGCGGCGTTCGCCGCCGCTCCCACCGGCGTGGCCACGGCGGCCGGTCCGGCCGGGTACCAAAGGGAGCCGTACGTTCCCGCCTATCGCCGCCGCCACGGGTGGGTCCAAGACCTTCCCATCGTGCGCACGGTGCTCGACGACGCCAAGCCGACCCTCGTCGCGGTCAAGGCAGGCCGGACGCGGGGACAATGTTCCGGCTGCGGCGCCACTCTTACCGCCCCCGCGCACCGACCCATCAAGATCCGGTGCCCCCAATGCGGGCGCTCCGCCCGTCTGGACACCTAGGGAATGCTTTTACCGCACGCGCCCGCTCGCCGACGCATGGCCCTGCGGGTCGGAATCATCGGCGGGACCGGCCTCGACGGGTTGGCTGACGGCGAGACCATCGACGTCGAGACCGCCTTCGGAAACGTGCCGCTCATGCACCCACCCGGGAAACGCCACCACGTCTTTTTCCTTCCCCGCCACGGGCGGGACCACGAACGGCCCCCTCACCGCGTGAACTACCAGGCCAACGTGCAGGCGTTCCGCGACGCGCACGTCGACTACCTCCTCGGGATCTTCAACGTGGGTTCGCTGCGCACCGACCTGGCGCGCGGGACGTGGATCCTCCCCGACGACTTCTTGGACTTCACCCACAAGCGCGCCTCCACGTTCCACGACGCCGACGCGTTCCACGTCGACGTCACCGAACCCTTCTGCCCCACATTGCGGAGCACCCTGCGCGGCACCGCGACGGGCACGATCCACGACGGCGGCGTCTACGCAGCCGTCGAAGGGCCCCGCTTCGAATCGGCGGCTGAACTCCGCGCGCTCACGTCGCTGGGCGCGGACATCGTCGGGATGACGGCCGTTCCGGAGGCCACGCTGGCCCGCGAGGCCGGCCTTTGCTATGCCGCGTTGTGCTACGTCGCCAACGCCCCCCGACGCGGCCGGACCCGGCTCGACCCCCAACGCAAGCAAACGAAGCTCACCGACGAGGACATCCCCCTGCGCCGAAGG
>CAYVGY010000055.1:0-5397 GCA_964451065.1 uncultured Halobacteriales archaeon | reverse complement strand
GGCGATGGATTGAACGAAGCCTGTCGAGGTTGCCCTCGAAGAAATCATGCACGTGCCATGCCCGCGCGCAGGTCGCGCCGCTTGCCGCGGCAAGGGGTCGAACCCCATGAGCCTGGAACAGGAATGGTGGAAGACGCAGCGCGGTGCCGCTCCCCTCGGAGCCCCGAGGCGGCGCCCCACGACGTTCGACCGCGTCGCCCGCGTCATCGCGGTCGTGCTCCTTCTCGCCATCTTCGCCGTGACCGTCTGGGCCTTGTCGCTCGCGCCCGCGACGGCGTACCTCATGCCGGCTGCGCTCATCCTCGTCGTCGTCTACCTCGCTTCGCGCGTCCACGAGCTGGGTCGCGAGCTGGCCGTGGTGCGCTCCGCCCTCGACGAGTTGCGCCGCGGCCAGGCGACGGACGCTTCCGCTTCCTCGGCGCCCCCCTCCGTGCCGGAGCCGGCACCAGCCCCCCAGGAGGCCAGCCCGGCTCCTCGGGGGGAACCTCCTCCCGTCTAGGTCCCAAGGAAACACGCCAGGCCCATCCGGCCAACGCGAAGGCGGCAAGCACGAACGCCGCGACGAGCAGGACGCCTTGGTTCTTGGCCCAGACCGAGGGCGGCGTCTCCGGCTCGTGGAGCCGCAAGTTCGCGACGCCCGATGGGGATTCGTCCACGGTCCGGTTTCCTGCATAGCGCACAACGAGGGAAAGGTCGACGCCGGCGGACGAGTCAAAATTGAGTTTTCGGACCGTCAAGAGCACGTCGTGGGACGCTGCGGGCGCATCCAGGCCCGCCACCGTGACGTTTCCGAAATCAACGACGCGCCCGGCGTCGGTTTGGCTGGCCGACCAGTCGAGCCGCGCCACGGCATTCCCCCGGTTCGTGGCCCGCACCACCCACGCGTCGGTCGCCTCTTTCTCCAGCGCGAGATCCACAAGAGGGCGGAAGCCGATGGTGCCGCCGGTCTGGCCGGAGCCCTGGGTCGCGTTCAAGTTGCCGCAGGCTGGCACCTCCGCTCGTAGCCGGATCCAATAATCGGAGTAGGCGGGCACCGTCTCGTTGGCAGAAAGGACGATCTGGACCCCACGCGTAATCGTCTGTCCAGGCCGAAGGTCCGCGGCGGGGAACGCCCCGTCCCCGGGTTCGAGTGCGGCCGCTAGGCCGGTCGTCACTTGGGCCACCTCCACACGGAACGGCAGGGGCTGGTCGCAATCCGAGTCTGGAGGAACGCTGAGCACCAGCCTTGCGTCGATGGTACCGGGCGCGCCCGGGGCGAGGTCGTCGACGAGAGGCGGCAGTTCGAGAAAGACCGTTGGCGGGGCCGCCGTGGCGCCGGGCACGAGGACGAACGGTAGGAAGAACACGACCGAGCCGGCCCGGACCATCGGGCCGGGAGTCCGGCCCGGCGTCTTAACGGTTGGGAGATGGATCAGAACGGTTCGAGGACGATGTGAAGCTTCACGCGGGCCCGGAAGTATCTCTTTCCCTTCTGTCGCTTCTCCTCAAGGAGGGGAAGCAGTTTCTGGATGGCCAAACTCACCGTGCCCGGGGATTCACCGACGTCCTTCGCAATCTCCGAGAGGAACCGCCAGCCGTCGGCGGTGTCCTTGCGACGGGCTTCCACGAGCTGGTGAAGGATCCGCGCGTTCACGGAGGCGGCCAGGATGCGGACCGTCGACTCGAGGCGGGGGTCCTTGAGGGCGAGTTCCTCGCGCGCCATCGGTTGCAGGAGAAGCCAACCCCCCTGGCCTCATAATCATTCTCAAACACTTTCAACCATCAAATTTCAAAATAACTAGCTCTCAAGTTTTCTAAATTTCACAAAACATTATATGAGGCCCCGATATACGATATCCCCAGGCAGAGGACGGGATGGCCGGCATCCGTTTTCGTGGCACGGTGCGGGTTGCAGACCTCTGCCTCCTCCCCTTTTTTTTCAACTACTTACGTCGGCCAGACCTAGGCAAGGCGATGGGATAGGGCCTCGATCCTCGGACGCGAAGCGTCGACAAGCCTGCACGGCGTTGGGGCCGTGCAGGAACCAAGTGACGAGCGGACTCGCCCGAAGGGGGTGAGCCTAGAATGGCGCTGCGACTAGCGGAACCCGATTTCGACCGCACCCCATCGGCAATGCCTGCCGATGGGGCCGGTCGAGCGGTTACCCCGAAACACCGCCGCCCCGATGGAAATGACGTGCCCCGCGCGGATTATAAGGTTATGGGCGAGTTTTGTGTCGGGCCGGCGCGCCGCTCCCTACTTTTATACGCCAAAGGTTTCGGGCGCGCGCCCGATGAAACTGCTGCTCATCCACACCGACTTCATCGAATACGAGACGAAGAAGCCCGCGGCCAAGTTCGCGGAGGAGTTGGGCGCGCCGTCCAAGAAGGAGCGGATGGAGGAGGCGCTCGCGGTCTTCATCGCCGTGGAGAAAGTGGACGAAGCGCAGCCGGAGCTCGCCGTGAAGCAGGCCGTGGGCGAGATCAAGGACGTGGCCGGCCAGGTCAAGGCCAAACGCGTCATGCTCTACCCTTACGCCCACTTGAGCCGTGACCTTTCCAGCCCGCCGGCGGCCAAGAGGATCTTTGCCGACCTGGAGACGACGCTCAAGCCCGATTTCGAGGTGAAGCGCAGCCCCTTCGGCTGGTACAAGGCGTTCACGATCTCTTGCAAAGGTCACCCGCTTTCGGAGCTGAGCCGCGAAGTCATCCCCGGCCAGGCCGCCGTGAAGTCCCGCTCGGTGGCGGATGCCGGAAAACAGCAGGCCACGATCCTAGTCCAGGAACGACCCGCCGCGGCCCTCGAGAAGGAGGAAAAGGTCTCGGAAGCCGTCCAGAAGGAGTCGCAGCTGCGAAGCGAATGGTTCATCCTGTCGCCCGACGGGCAGCTCGCGGCGGCCGACAGTTTCGACTTCCAGGGCCATGACGAACTCGAAAAATTCTACCGGTACGAGTCCGCCAAGGTCCGCGCGGCGCCCGGCGAACCGCCCCACGTAAAACTCATGCGCGAACTGGAACTCGTCGATTACGAGCCAGGTTCGGATTCCGGCAATTTCCGCTGGTACCCCAAGGGCCAACTCGTCAAGCGGCTCCTCGAGGAGCACGTCTCCGGCATCTGCGCCCGCGCCGGCGCGCTGCGCGTCGAGACCCCCATCATGTACGACGTCATGCACCCGGCTCTCTCCAAGTACCTCCAACGGTTCCCCGCGCGCCAATACCGAATCCAATCCGACGACCGCGAGTTCTTCCTTCGCTTTGCGGCCTGCTTCGGCCAATACCTCATCATGAAGGACATGACGATCAGCTACCGGCAGCTTCCGCTGCGCGTCTACGAGCTCACCCATTACAGCTTCCGCCGGGAGCAACGCGGCGAACTGACGGGCATCAAGCGCTTGCGCGCCTTCACCATGCCCGACATGCACACGTGCACGGCCGACATGGACCAAGCCAAGGAAGAGTTCCAGCGCCAGTTCGAACTCTGCCAGGGATGGATGCGCGACCTCGGCCTGCCGTTCGAGGCCGGCATCCGCATCGTGCGCGAGTTCTACGACGAAAACAAGGCGTTCTACGCCGCCTTGGCCAAGAAGATGGGCAAGCCCGTCCTCATCGAGATGTGGAAGGACCGGTTCTTCTACTTCGTCACCAAGTTCGAATTCAATGTCATCGACGCCTTCGACAAGGCCGCCGCGCTCTGCACGGTCCAGATCGACGTCGAAAACGCGGAACGCTTCGACATCCAGTACACGGCGTCCGACGGGTCCCGCAGGCACCCCTACATCCTCCACACGTCGATCTCGGGCAGCATCGACCGCAACGTCTACATCCTCCTCGAACGGGAATGGTTGAAATCCCAAAAAGGCGCCAAGCCCATGCTCCCGTTCTGGCTCTCGCCGACCCAGGTGCGCATCATCCCGCTCAACGACGGATTCGACGCGGACGCCCTGCACCTCAAGGCGGAACTGGAGCATGCGGTTCCCCACGCCCTGCGCGCCGACGTGGATGACCGGACGGAAGGCGTGAACCGGAAGATCCGCGACGCCGAACAGGAGTGGATTCCCATCATCGTCGTCGTCGGCGAGAAGGAGAAGGGTGGCGTTTACCAGCCGCGTCTTCGCCGTGGCGACCTGCTCCACGGTTCGCGGTTCCCCGAATCGAAGAAGGAGTTCAGCCTCCAGGAGCTGGCCGGACTCGTCCAGGACCTGTCCCGCGGCAAACCAACGGCCCCCCTGCCGCTTACGGACCGCGTCGCCCTGCGACCCGTGTTCCGAGGGTAGGCACGCCGTCAGGCCGTGAAGCCCTCGTGGTCCTTGAGGAGGCTCGGCCCCTGCACCAAGACCCCTAGGATCCCGTTGCTTTCGGCGGGGGAACCCTCCGGGGGCCGATGCCCGACGCACGCCTGCGTCGCGCAACCATCCACGCTCGCCACGAAGACGCGGCCGTCGGGGCCGGTCACGATGTCCATGAAGTCGGCGATGTCGCCGCACCGATACCCGCCTTCGCAGACGCCTTTGTGGACCGGGTCGTCGGCTGGGTTGACCTGAACGGTGGTAAAATGCGGCGCGGCATCCAGGATGTCTGTGGAAAGCGTCACGTAAAGGTTCCACGCGGTGTCCCCGGACACCTCTTGGGGAGGCTTGGCCGTCCCGTTGGATACCGCCACATACGTAAACGCGATCCGTCCCGCGTCGCCCGCCACGATGGACGGAAGCGTGGCCGTCTTGAGGCCCGGGAACGCCACGTCAATGGGCTCGCCCCAGGTCTCGCCGGCGTCCCGGGACACGGCGAGAAGCGGAAGCCCTTCGACATCCATCCAGAAGTAGTACACGTTCCCCTCGGCGTCGACGGCGACGCTAGGGTCCATGGCGCCGGACGTGCGCTCCGAGACCCGCCGGGCGCTCCATGTCTGGCCCGAGTCCTCGGAGACCGAGATCCAGGGTTCGTCGCAGCGCCAAGCCGGAAGGAAGACGGTCCCGTCGGCGTCGAAGACCACGTGGCCGGTGATGCCGCCCGTGCGACCGGTCCTCGTTGGGTCCTCGCCGCCCTCACACACGACGTCCCCCTCGGGGGCGAACGCCGCGCGCGCGGGCAGGAAGGATTGGCCTCCGTCGAGGCTGGGCGCGCACGTGGAGTCCGCGAACTGGTTCGAACAGAAGAGGACGACACGGCCCTGCCAGGTGGACGGCAAGGCGGTGGGGCCCGCGGCCAGGGTCTGGTGGTCGTTGACGGGCGCCCCGCAGCTGTGCGGATTGTAGGTCCACGTGGCGCCTTCGTCATCCGAGACGGCAAGGAACGAACATTCCAAGGTGAGCTGGTTGTCGAAGACGCGGCCCGTGGGAACGTCAACGTAGAGGTAGGGATCCAGCGTGGTCGGAGGCACGGTCTGGTCGCCGACGCGTGGCCCTACCTCCGTCCAGGTCGC
>CAYVGY010000054.1:11467-18273 GCA_964451065.1 uncultured Halobacteriales archaeon | reverse complement strand
CTACCTCCGTCCAGGTCGCGCCAAGGTCATCCGACCGCAAGACCTTGGTGGCGGCCACGAAGAAGATGGTTCCGTCCGTCGTCACGCCCATGGAGGGTTCGAAGGCGCGGAATCCCACGCCGCGGAAATCAAACAGGGTTGCGTTCGCCAACTCGCCAGCCGTCAGTGTCTCTCGGACGATGAGCGTATGGGGACCGGGCGTGGGCGGCCCCGGGTCGTCCGTTGGCGGGGTCTCGTCGTCGCCCGCGTCGCCGAGGCACCCGGCCAGGCCGGCCGAGCAGAGGACGGCGCAGATCCAGGGCGTGAGGCGTTCGACCACGTTTCCTCCACGACTTGGGAAGGGTCAAAAGGTTTGTGGCACCGGACGAGCCACCGCGTGGCGCAGGTCGAGCTCATTCGCCCCAGAAATGGACCGCGACGGTCCTTTCGCGTGGCTTGTTGTCCATCTCGACGAACACGACGTGTGGCCAGGTGCCGAGGTGCAGGCGGCCACGTCGAACCGGAACCAGGAGATCCGGCTTGAGGATGCTCGCGCAGGCGGCTGTGGCCATTACCATCGTGCCAGGCCTCCTCATGGTCGAATTCGAGCCCTTGGCCGTGACGAGGAAATAGGCGTTCCAACGCAGCCGGCAGGTCCCGGAGACGTCCTGGTTCGAATTCGAGGGTCGTGGCGGCGCTGGTACTCGACGTCGAAACCACGAGACATTGGCCCGTTTCAACCTTGGACGATGCGACAATCCGGTTGACTTCGTCGGTGAGGTGGCGGATGTCGACCTCGCCGCGCGTGGCGAACGACACCTCCTTGGCGTCCTGGCGCACGGGCGCCGTATCGGCGCACGCGTTTCTTTCCTTTTCCCGGCGAATCGAACGACACAACGGATTAATACCGCCGCGTAGGGTGGAGCCGCATGCCACGGGGGCTAGGGTCTCTCGTCACGCTGGCGTTTCTCTTGGCCGGCTGCGCCGATTCCGCGCGCCCGCTGGACGAAGAGCCGGAAGGCGCTCCCGGCGGGTCCACAGCCGACCCATCGGACTCGACCGCGAATCCTCCACCTCCGGCGCCTCCACCCGAGCGGGTGCTTCCCGCCGTGCTGTCCAAACTCGTTCCTGTCGTCTCGATGCCGACGCCCGGAGGCTACCGCACGTGGCTGTGGGAAGATTTCGCGTACGTCGCCACGTTCACGAGCGAAGCCGGCATCGTCATCTTCAACGTCTCCAATCCCGAGAAGCCGGTCGAGGCGGGGCGCCTCGCCGGCCAATTCGGTCGGGGCGTGGACACGCTCGACTACGGGAAACGCCTCGTCATCACGGTCAACGAGGGCGGGCCCCTGCATTTCTACGACGTGACCGACCCCGCCCAACCCGAGAGGCTCGCCACGTTCGACATCATGAGCCACAACGCCGCCGTCCATCCGACGTCGTACGCCGTCTACAACTCGCGGAGCCTTGGCCCACCGCCCGGCGCCCTCGAGATCTACGACGCCTCCAATCCCGACGACATCCGACTCCACAAAGTCTGGGAGTTCGAACGCCTGGCGGACGACGGGAGCGTCGTCCTCAACGGAGGGTGCCACGAGGTCGTCGTCTACGCCGACGTCCAACGCGCCTACTGCGCCGCCGTCGAGCAGACCCTCGTCTGGGACATCGTGGACCCCTTCAACCCGCGCATCCTCACCGTGATCGACCACCCGCTCATCGAAAGCCACCACACCGCGTTCACGATCCTCAACCACAGCGTCCTGGTCCTCAGCGACGAGGCCGGCGACGGCTTCGTCGACGCCTGCTTTGGCGGCGCCCGGACCCAGCAGGCCGACGCGTCCCCGCCCTTGGGCACCCTCTGGTTCTACGACCTCACCACCACACCCCCCACCTACCTGTCCTCGCTCGCCCCGCCCCCGATCGAAGAGCCCCTCGCCTACTG
This sequence comes from uncultured Halobacteriales archaeon, assembly GCA_964451065.1. Classification (GTDB taxonomy): domain Archaea; phylum Thermoplasmatota; class E2; order JACPAO01; family JACPAO01; genus CAYVGY01. Next base: position 16,352 of record CAYVGY010000054.1, on the reverse strand, counting down.
CTCCAGCCACACGGGAAGCGAGGTCGGCAACGGCACCGGCTACATCGCCTACGGCTGGGTCACCAACGGCGCGCTGCTCATCGACGCCAAGGACCCCAAGAACCCGCGCCTCCTGGACCAGGTGAAAACGGGCGGCGGCGTCTGGGACGCCCGCTACCACCGCGGCTACGTCTTCACCGCCGATGACACGCACGGCATGCAGGTCCTCCGCCCCGAGTAGACGAAGCGCAAACCCTTAACGTGGTCCCCGCCTGCGCGGCACCCGTGGAACGCCGCTGGGCGACGCGCCGCGTCAAGGCCATCTTCCGCGCCATCGAACGCGCCGACGACAAGAACGTCCCCGACGCGGTCCTATTCCACAACGACACGGACCCCCACCTCGACCTCGGCTTCTTCTACGTGACCGGTCTCGTGAGCGGGATCTACGAGGGCTCCACGGCCGTCTGCCACGCCAACGGCTCCGTGGACGCCATCGTCTCGCCCCTCGAGGAATCCAGCGCACGCCGCGAGGGCGGGTTCCGCATCCACGTGCCGAATCGGAGAGCGACCGAGGCCAAGCTCCTGCCCCGCCTCGTCGGCCGCGCCAAGATCGTCGGCATCAACGCCTCCGAACTCACCTACGCTGGCTTCCGCCGCCTCAAGAAGGCCCTGCCCAAGGCCAAATTCCTGGACGTCTCCCGCGCTGTGCTTGAAGCGCGGATCATCAAGGACGAACACGAAGTCGCGGCGCTGGGCGCCTCTGCCCGCATCGCGAGCCGCGTCGCCGAAAAGATTCCAGGCTTCCTGCGAAAGGGCGTCAAGGAATCGCACGTCGCCGCCCGGATGGCCTACGAGGGCGGACGACTGGGTGCCCAAGGGAATTCGTTCGACACGATCGCTGCGTTCGGCGAGAACAGCGCCGAGCCCCACTACACCGAACTGTCGCGCCGGCTCCGCCGGAACGAATTCGCGCTCTTCGACTTCGGGTTCCGCTACAACCGGTACTGCAGCGACATCACCCGCACGTACTTCTTCGGCAGGCCCTCGCGACGCCACCGCCGAATGTACGACACGGTGCACCGAGCCCAGGAGACCGCCTTCGACCTCGTGAAGCCCGGCGCCGTCGGCAAAGACATCCATGTCGCCGCCGAGAGAATCATCAACGCCAGCGAATTCAAGAACACCTTCATCCACGGACTCGGCCACGGGCTCGGCCTGGCCGTCCACGACGGCGGCGGGCTCAATTCCCGCAGCCAACTCGTCCTCAAACCCGGCATGGTCCTCACCGTCGAACCGGGCGCTTATGTCCGCGGGTTCGGCGGCGTCCGAATCGAGGACGACGTCCTCGTGACTCCGCGGGGTTTCAAGATGCTCACGACCGCCGGCCGCGACTTCCTCACGGTCTGATCGGGCAAGCCACGTTACCGGAGTCATCAAGAGCCTCGCCCGCCCAAACCGGCCGTGGACCGGCTTCTGGTTGCCTGCGCGGGCGCGTCCGCCCTCGGCCTTGCAGTCCTCGGTCTTCTCGCGCATGCCGTCGAACGCGAAGCCATACCGCTCGAGACCCTCCCCCGCCACGAGGGACAACGCGTCTGCGTCGAGGCCTCCCTCTCCTCCTTGCGTCGGACGTCCGGCGGATTCACCAGCTTCGTCCTGGAAGATGCGCACGCCTCGGTGGCCGGCTTCGCCTGGTTCCCATGGTCCGCGGTGCCGGGGGACGAAGTCCGCGCGTGCGGCCGACTCGTCCAGGACCGAGGCCATCTGAGCCTCCAACCGGAAGGCGCGAACGACCTCACGGTCCTGCGGCCCTGGGACGCCTCCTCCACGCCGCTCGTCGACGTGGCGACCGAGCCCTGGCGGTTCCTGGACCAGCGCGTGGCTTGCTGGGGATTCGTCGTGCAGGAAGGCCACCGGCGCTACCTCTCCGACGCCACCGGCGACGTCCGGATCCCGCTCACCGGCGGGGGCGAGTCCGCTTCCGGCATCTTCGTGCGCGCCGACGGCACCGCCCGCTTCGACCGCGATGAGGGCCAGTTCCGGTTCCACGCGGACCACCTCGAACACACCCGGGCGGCCGCGCCGTGATCGAACCCGTGGTCCTGCTCGTCGCCGCCCTCGTCGGCGCGCTTCTCGGCTGCGCGACCGGTCTCCTTCCCGGTCTGCACGTCAACACCCTGGCCGTCGTCCTCGTGGCCACCGCGCCCGCCTGGGACGCCCTCGCCGTCGGGCTTGGCATCGAACCCACCTTCGCCCCCTTCGCGGTGGCCGCCCTGATTCTCGCGATTACGGTGAGCCACACGTTCGTGAACATCGTCCCCGCCACGTTCCTTGGAGCCCCTGACGAACAGACGGCGCTCACCATTCTGCCCGCCCATAAGTTCCTGCGCCAAGGCCGAGGTTTCCGCGCGGTCCAGATCAACGCGTACGGCAGCTTCTTCGCGCTCGTCGCAAGCCTTCTCTTGTTCTGGCCCGCCAAGTGGCTGCTGGTGGGCCCCGTCGACGCCTGGAACCACGTCCGGGAAGCGATGCCCTGGCTCCTGGTTCTGCTCGCCGTCTTCCTTGTCTGGCGCGAGCCGGCCTGCCTGGGACCCGAGGCGTGGCCGCGCGCCTACCGATGCGCCCTCGCCCGGCTCACGGCCCTGGCTCTGTTCCTCGCGACGGGCCTCTACGGCCTCTTCGGGTTCCGTCTCAGTTACCAAGCGTTGGTCCCGCTCCCACCAAGCCCGCTCCTGCCCATGCTGAGCGGCCTCTTCGGGGCAGCCACCCTCATCGAGGCGCTCGCCGAGAGCACCAAAATCCCCCACCAATTCGTCCGTCTGGGCTCCGACGACCTGACGCGCCGCGGCGCCGCCGCCTCCCTGGGGTGCGGTGTGGCCGCAGGCGCCGGCATGAGCCTCTTCCCCGGGCTCACCAACTCGACCGCGACGGCGGTCGCCACGGCCATGCGGCGCGGGACCGACGCCGAGACCCTCCTCAGCCTGGGCGCCGTCAACACCGCCAACGCGATCTTCAACCTGCTCGTCCTCTACCTCTTCGACCGTGCGCGCAGCGGTTCCGTCGTGGCCATCGAGGCCTTGGTCCCGCTCGAGCCCTGGCAAGGAACCATGCCGGTCTCGCTCGTCTGGATGCTCTTCGTCGCGCTGGCCGCCGGGACCCTGAGTCTCGCCGCCACGCTCGCTCTGGGCCGATGGGCGGCGCGCGGGATCCACGCCGTCCCTTACCGGCCACTCGTCTGGAGCGTACTTGTCTACCTCGTCGCCATCGTCGTCCTTTTCTCCGGGTGGACCGGCGCCCTCGTATTCGCCGTCGGCGCGTCCCTCGGCTCCGTCCCCGTGCGGCTCGGGCTGCAACGGAGCCCCCTCACGGGCGTGCTCCTGGTCCCGGTCCTGGGCTACTTGTGGGTCTAGGTCGGCGACGCCCGAAGGCGTTGTGCCACCGCCTCGAAGAATTCGTGCATGTCGACGTCGTTGAGCCGCGCCAGGTAGAGGGCGGCCACCTCGGCCGAAAGCAGGTCGCCCGTGGAGTGCTGCAACGTGTTCACGCGGGAAATCACGTCGGGCTCGGATTGGTTGAGGTCTCGGGCGATGCGCTGGACGATCCGGCGAAAGAGGGGAAGATCGGGCGAGGCGGCAGCGGCTGGGTCGGCGGGTCCGGGCAGGGCGGCCAAGAGGTTGACGTCGGGGCGGTAGTCGACGGGCAACGGGATTCCTTCGGCCTCGAGCCCAATCTCGTAGTCCCGTTCGCCGGCGTTGCGCAGCAGGCCGGCCTCCCGCGCTGCGCCCGCCAAGCGTCGCGCCGTGGAGGGTTGGACCCATTTGCGGTCGAGGCTGAGCACGCGGACCCAATCGGCGTCGCCGATGCGTCGTCGCCCGAGGGTCTGGAACACGTAGGCGACGAGGGCGGCCAGTTCGTTGCGGGCCGTCATCCGGGCGACGCCTCGGGGACCGCGACGATGGCGAACCTGTCGGAAGCCAACGCTCGGGCCGTGTGCGGCGAACGGGGCTGGGCGACCCAAGCCGCCGGCAGTCCGGCGCGCAGGATCTCGAAGCCTGCATTCTCGGCGTCGTGGAAATTGGACGCGGGGGTCTCGTAGAGCACGACGCCCGTGGCCTCCAAGCGCTGCGCGAGTTCGATCACGTCATGGGGGCGCAGGCGCCGTTCTAGGCCGCGCTCTTCCACGTTGAAGCCAAGGTAGAGGTCGGCCTCGCAGAGGGCGGCGGCGTCGACGAGGTCGGCGTCGCTCATGTGCCGCGGCTGGAGAGTGACGGACTCGGCGCCCGCAAACAGGGTGTCCATCACGTCCTCGCTCTTGCGGAACCCGGCGTCGACCCAGGGGAAGACCCGGAACCGTTCGAGGGCTTGGTAGAGTTCCAAGTTCGGTGCGCCCGCGGCTTGGCCGTCCAGGTCGAGGAGGTAGAGCCCGCCGTGGTCGACGAAAAGCTTCCGGAGCCGCTCGCGGGCGGTTTCGGTGGGTCCCAGGGGAGCAAGGCCTTTGTTCGCGTCGGCCGCCCAGAATCGCTCCTTCTCGACGAAGATGAGGGGAAGCCGGCGCGGCGCCACGCGTCGCGCTAGTGGGGCCACGCGTTAAAGCCTGTCGTGGGAAAGGAGTAAGAACGGTTGGAAGGTTCCGACGTTCGTCCACGATGATGAGGAACGCCAGCTGAACCTCATGATGAGTTGATGGGCGAGCTGAGTGGACAATTCTCCTGCCGCGCGTCGTTCCGGGGGTCGATGGACTTTAATAGAGTCCCTTTTTTGTCGCCCGAGTCCGCCCCGGACTTCATGCGGCCGTAGTATAGACTGGTAGTACATTAGCTTGCCAAGCTAGTAGCTCGGGTTCAAATCCCGGCGGCCGCACTCGCATTCCCTCGGGGTGGCAAACCCGGCGTGGAACATGCAGGGAAGG
>CAYVGY010000054.1:11003-11457 GCA_964451065.1 uncultured Halobacteriales archaeon | reverse complement strand
AATCCGTTTAGAGTCCTGCGGGGCTTGAAGCGATTTGTGGCTCTACGGACGGGCGGCGACCTCAAGAGACGCGTAGAGGTCCGGCACGTGCTTCCGAACGCGTTGGAGCGCGTCGAGGCGGCCGCGAGCGTCCCATTTCTGGGCGGTCCCCAGGACCCGCGGTTCTTGCCGGAGCACCAGGCGGGCCGCGGCCATCCGGGCGCTCGTGGGGGCGCCGTCCGCCAAGAGTTCGCCCAGCGGGGATGGCCATCGAAGCGGGCGACGTTGGTCGCGAAGCTGGCCGGACTCCACGGCGGCGAGCCAAAGGAGGGCCTGTGTGCGCGCCGCCGTCCGGTTGGCGGGAGTTGTGAAGCGCTCGGCTCGTTCGAGGGCCAGGATGGCGAGCCATTGGGCGGCCGCCTCACGCCAGGGGGCAATTACCAACGCGACGGGATCCGGTTCGTCGGGTTGTTCC
>CAYVGY010000054.1:0-10993 GCA_964451065.1 uncultured Halobacteriales archaeon | reverse complement strand
TTCCTGGGCCGCCCTTTCGAACTCTTCGGCCGTTATCGACTGGAGGCCGAGGGAGCGGTCGCGTTGGCGGTCGCGCAGGTCGTCGCCGAGTTGGATCGAGTAGGCGAGAAGCGTGCTAAACCGTTGGATGGTCGAGGGCTCCTCGCCGGCGAGGAGAAGGCGGTTGAGGATGGAAAGGGGGACGCCGGCCTTGGCCCGGACGATGCCGGCGTAGGTGGCGAAGGAAGGAGGCGCGTCGAGTTCTCGTTCGCGGCCGAGGGCTTCGAGGGCGGTGACGAGCTCCTGGCGGACCGCGTCGGCGGCGAGAGGCGGCGGAATCCGTGCGAGGAACTGCGCCAGAGCCTGTTCCGCCGGTGTCTGTCCGTCGCCAGCCGAAAGGCGTTGGATGTAGCCGGCGGCGGGCCGCCTGCGGGCCTCGATGTCGTCGTCGACGATCCTGGCAGCGTACCAGAAGAGACCCCACAGGTCGGCGCGCGCGTCGTCCAGGAGAAGTTGGGGAAGGAGTCCGAGGCTGACGTCGCCGCGCTCGTGGAAGAACCGGCGGCATGCGTCGGGGCTCGGGGGTCCATTGGCGTCGAGCTGCGCCCCTGCGGCCACGCCGGCTCGGAGGCCCTGCGGCCTGATAAGGGTAGGCCGCTGCGGCCGCGGGCGCCTTCGGGGCGCTTGAGCGCCCGTGCGCGGTTGGGGTCACGGACACGCGGCGGATACACAAGATTCGATGAAACCGACACTTCCGTTCAGGAAGATATATAATATTTCTGGCTAATTCTGGTTCAGCCTGGGTGGTCAACAAATGCGGGGAGCATCGCCATTACCGATAAGCATGCTAATGATTGCCTCGGTCCTTCTTGCCGGATGCACGGGCGGGAACGCCGAGAATGAAGCCAACGACGACGGTGTCGCGGCGCCGGCCGCTCCGGCCGAGTTTGGCGACGACACCGGCGCCATCGAAGGCCTCGTCGTCGACGTGGAGAACTTCCCCGTCGTGGGCGCGCAGATTGGCATTCCCGAATTGGGCCTCTCCACGCTGTCGGACCCGGACGGCGTCTTCACCTTCAGTAATGTGGAGCCTGGGACCTACGAGATCTTCGCCACGCGCGTCGGGTACGCCTCCGACGGACAGCGGGTGGAGGTTGTTGCCGGAGACTCCGTGGCGATCACCTTCTCCTTGACGCCCATCGCCACCGAGGAATCGTTCCACGCGGTCCAACAGCAGCGAGGCATCTTCGGGTGCGGGTCCAGCTGGCGGCCAGCCGTCGCCGTGTCCGGGATCGCGGCCTGCGGCGTCCTCGGCATCGTGGGCGGCTTCGAGCAATACGACAAGTTCCTGTTGGTGTGGCCCGTGGAGAACAAGACCAACTGGGCGTCGGCCATGATGGAGATGCAGTGGCAGACGAACCAGGTCACGGGCCACGGCCTCTCCATGATTTGGGAGGTCGACAATTGCCCGAACGTGCCCGAGATGCGATTCGGCCGCTTGGGAGAGCGGAGCCCGCTCCAGATCTACGTGACGCAGGACGTCATCAAGGGCGTCCTGGACAACGTCACGAGCCAAGCCGACGAATGCGACGACGTGACGACCGAGGTCAACGAACCACAGGAAGCCTGCGGGGGAGAAGACTGCCGCATCATGTCCCGCGTGTTCTCCCATCCGGCCACGCTGGAACAGGAGGCTGCCGACATCGGCATCACGTTCCAGCAACCCTTCGACCAGTATCTGACGGTGTTCTACTTCGAACCGGGCCCGGAGGAGTACTCGGCCCTGCCCGAGTGACGTTGAACCGACCACCACCAGCGCGACGGGGCTCGACGCATTGAGGCCCGACCGAGCCCCGTCCGCGACCTTTTTCCAGTAGGCGGCTGGACGGCACCTTTATCACAAAAAGGCCGCATCCGCGCCGTGTGACGGAGATCGCGGCCAAGGCCACGCTATCGAGCGCCGCTCTGCAACGGAAGAAGAGCGACGATTTCATGGAGTGGTACAACGAGGTCGTCGAGGTCGCAGAGCTCACCGACAAGCGCTACCCCATCAAGGGCATGAACGTCTGGCGCCCCTACGCTTGGAAGATCATGCTCAACATCGACACGTTCACCCGCCGGGAGATGGAGCGCACGGGCCACGACGAGGTCAAATTCCCCCTCATGATCCCCGAGGTCCTTTTCCAGAAAGAGGCGGAGCAGATCAAAGGGTTCGGAGGCGAAGTCTTCTGGGTCGACCACGCCGGTGAAAACAAGCTGGACGAGCGTTGGATTGTGCGGCCCACGAGCGAGACCGCCATGTACAGCATTTTTCCCCTGTGGATCCGCAGCCACGCCGACCTCCCTCTCAAGACGTTCCAGATCGTGAACGTGTTCCGCTACGAGACAAAACAGACGCGCGCCTTCATGCGGGTACGGGAGATCCACTTCTTCGAGGACCACAGCTGCTTCGCGACGTTTGAGGACGCGGAAGAACACGTGAAGACGGACCTCGACGTCGTGAAGAATTGCCTCACGCGTTTGTCGCTGCCCTACCTGACTTCTCGCCGGCCTGACTGGGACAAGTTTCCTGGCGCCTTCTATTCGGTGGGCTGCGACGTCGTCATGCCGTCCGGACGCACTCTGCAATGTGCGACCGTGCATCAGTACCGGACGAACTTTAGCCAAGCCTACGACATCTCGTATGAGAACGCGAAAGGGAACCGCGAGTTCGTCCACCAGACGACCTACGGCATGTCGGAGCGGCTCGTGGGCGCCGTGGTTGGCGTCCATGGAGACGACCGCGGACTCATCCTGCCGCCCCAGGTGGCCCCCGTCCAGGTCGTCCTTGTCCCCATCATCTTCAAGGGAAAGGAGGCCGGCATTCTAGACAAGCTTCGCCAAGCCGCCGAAAAACTCCGCGCGGCCGGCCTACGGGTCCACGTCGACGACCGCGACCGCACGGCCGGCGAGAAGTACTACCATTGGGAGCTCAAGGGCGTCCCGCTCCGGCTGGAGCTTGGACCGCGAGACTTGGAGAAGGGCCAGCTTGCCTTTGCGCGCCGTGACGGAGGAAAGGGGTTCTTCCCGGAGACGGAGCTCGTGCCGAAGGTCGAGGCAATCCTGGCCAGCATCCAGGACGCCCTCTTGAACAAGCAACGAGAGTTCCTCAAGACGCAGGTCCATCGCGTGAAGAAAGTCGAGGAGGCGCGGAAGGCCGGGGCGATTGTCGTTCTGCCCATCTGCGCGAAGGCGGAATGCGGTCACGCTGTCGAGGAGGCGCTGGACTACAAGACGCTGGGCGTCCCCATGGACGAGGCGTCCGACGCGCGCGCCGAGAAGTGCGCGCATTGCGCCCAAGCGGCCGTGGAATGGATCCGGTTCGCCCGCACGTACTGACGCCTACGAGGCCAAGGCGGTGAAGTCGGCGGGCGCTGGCTCGAGGATGAAGTACGACAGGTAGATTTCGAGGCGGTTGCGGTGGGAGGCCCCATAGTCGGGTCCGAACCGCTCGTAACAGTTCCCAAGGCTGCAGGCCGTTGGGAACACGCGCCAGAACCATTCGCAGTTCGGATACGCGTTCTTTCCGCCCTCGCTGGGGGCCTTGCAGGCCGTGTTGCTGGGGTAGTTGTTCCAGTCCTCGGGTTTGATTCCGCGGTCGGTGAGTGCCGCTTTGTCGACGCGGACCGCGAGGGGCGCGTTGGTGCCGGCGGCCTGGAACGTGTACGGGCTCAGCTGGTTGATGGACCCCGAGGGGCCGCGCGTAATGTTGGGCGAGTTCAGGTCGAACATGAAGCCCCGTCCTGTCGCGGCCGAGGAGGGTTCCCAGGTGACCTCGCCGATGATGGTCTGCCAGTCTGGCGTGAAGTCCGCGTCGTACCGAGTGCCATTGCTGCAGTACCCGCAATCCGGAACTAGGCCGCGGCATTGCTCGGCGGCCGCGGCGGGGAGGCCGCCGGGGCACCCCGTGGTCACGGCGCCGCACGTCTTTGCCAGCGGATGCGCGTCGAGGCGAACGCAGTCGGGTGTGGCCTTGAAGGCGATTCCGGTCGGCTCCGCCGTGAACTGGTTCGTCCGGTGATAGGCAACGAGGGCCCGCAGCGGGGTGAGGGGGATGGTGACGAGATCGGTGGCTTGGCCCTCCGTGACGGAGACTTGGATGGCGTTGGGCATGTAGCCGTCCTTGTCGGCGACCACGGAGTACTCGGCGGGTTGCAAATCGTTGAGGAAGAACAGGCCATCGGGCGTCGTCCTGACGTGAAGCCCGACCGCCGCGATCCGAACGGAGGCGTCGCCTAGGGGAATCTGTTCGTCGGAGACCACGATACCTTGGATGGCACCCGCCCCGTCGTCGAAGCTCGCCGCCGTCGGCTGCTCAAGGTCTTCGCTCGGCGTGCCGGCATCTTCATCGGTCCCAACGCACCCCGCCAAGGCGGTTACCACGACCAGAATCCCCACGGACAGCCGTCTGCTCGACCCTGGATTGGTCAACGTCTCACACCCAGAACGGGGTGGGCCTGCGGCTATGAAAGCATTCTAGGCGGTTCCTTGGATTGACGCGATTCGTCCCGTATCTTGGATTCGGTCTACTGTTCGGGGATGGCGGTGAAGTCCGTCGGCGCCGGTTCCAGGATGAAGTACGTGAAGTAGACATCCACCGGGTTCTCGTACGAGATCCCGTAATCGGGGCCGAAGCCTTCGTTGCAGTTCCCCAGATGGCACGCCGCGGGGAAGAGGCGCCAGAACCAGTCGCAATTGCCGACCTCGGCAGGGTCGGGCGCGGTGCAGTCGTCGTTCGGATAGTTGTTCCAATCGGATTCGGGAATCCCGCGTTCAGCTAGTCCATCCTTGTCCACACGGAGAAGGAGCGGCGGAACGTTCCCGTCCTTCGGCCAGGTGTGGATCTCCGCCTGGTTGATGCTTCCGCCCGAGCCGCGCGTGATGTTGGGCGCGTTGATGTCGAAATGGTAGCCCTTGCCCGTGGCGGCCGAGCTGGGTTGCCAGTTGACCTCGCCGATGACCGTCTCCCATTCGGGTGCGAAGAACTTGTCGTCCGACGTGTGTTGCTCGCACATGTCGGGGTCGCCGCACTCGAACCGGATCCCGCCGCACGTCTTGAGCAGCGGGTTGAGGCTCGTGAGGGGTTCGTAGATGCACTCGGGCGTGAGCTTCCACATGGCTCCGGTCAACTCGACGCGGCTGATGGTGGTCCGATGATAGGGGATCGCGCCCGGCACGGGGGAGAGGAGGAGCGCTACGGGGTCCGTCACTTGGCCCGCCGTGACCGCCACGTCGATGGTGCTGGTCTGGTAGCCGAACGCCGTTGCGGCCACGGTATGCTCGCCCGGTGGGACCTTGTTGAGATAGAAGAGGCCGTCCGCGTCCGTGTTGGCGAAGATCCCCACGGTTTCGATGCCGACCTGGGCGTTCTTCAGTGGAACGAGATCGTCCGTGAGCACTTGGCCTTGGACGGAACCAGTCGTCTCGTCGAACTCGGCGCCACCGGCCGGCCCGTCGGCCGTCTCGTCGGCCGATTCGCCGCTCGGGCCGGTACAACCCGAGAGGACCATTCCTAGACCTAGTGCAATCGTCGCCCACCCTACCCAGCTGTTGGTGCCGTACATCTCGAAACCCACCCGGCTCGAGAACTGGGTTGGCCTACTCTGCGGAGCCCACCCGGCTCGAGAGCTAGCCATGAGAACCATTCGCACGGTATTAGACGGTTTCGATACATGGGTCGATTTGGCATAAAAACCAGCGAAAACCGCGGTTTCCACGGGACCCGCTAGCGCCAGAGCGGCGGCACCGAGGCCGCCTGCTCGAACTGTTCGATTGCGGTCTTTTCGACCGCGAGAAGCCAGATCGCGAAGACACCGATGGCGGTCCCGACCGGAAATTCGAAAAGCGAAAGGATGCCGAGCACGATTCCCGCGGTGCGCGCCTACGGCTTCCTCATGTAGAGGCCCCATCCCGTGGCTGCGTAGACCGTGGCCAGGGCGAGCGCGAAGACGCCGATGAACACCATCATGGATTGGAAGGCCCCCGTGTGGCGTCCCGGAATCCCGGGGAAATCCGCCAAGAAGTCCGACATGAAACTCGTGGCCCAGAAGATCAAGAAGGCACCCACGACCAAGAACGCGGCTTCGACGAGGTAGATGAGGCCGAGTACGCTCACGAGCGTCGTCGATGTATGTTTGTCCGCTGGTCCGCCCCGCACTCGTCAACCACGGCGCCCCTTAAAGTTCCACTCCCCGCGCGATATCTTCAAACGCGCGACGTGCTTGGGCGACAACGCGATGCCGTCCTTCCGCGTGATCCTCGTGGGCCCCAAGTCCCAGGGCAACGTGGGCTCCGTGGCCCGCATCATGCGCAACTTCGATGTCGAGGACCTCGTCCTCGTCGGCCCGCCGGAGCTCGGCGACGAAGCCAAGGAACGTGCGATGCACGCCTGGGACCTCGCTCAGAACGCTCGCCGCGCAAGCGACTTCGAGGACGCCGTGCGGGGCTGCGACTTCGTCGTCGGGACCAGCGCCAAGATCCCCCTGAGCGAGAAGGCGCATGTGCGCAACCCCATCCACGCCAGCGACCTTCCGGCGCGGCTCGCTCCGATGGGCGGCACCGTCGGCCTCTGCTTCGGCCGGGAGGACTTCGGCCTCTTCAACGAGGAACTCGAAGCATGCGACGTCCTTGTGACCATCCCGACGGGCCCCCGCTACAAGAGCCTCAACCTCAGCCACGCCGTGGCGGTGCTTCTCTACGAACTCTACGTCTACCGCCACCCCGAACCCGTCAAGGTCCTCACTCCAATGAGCGAAGAGATGAGGCGGACGTTCCAGGCCTCGTTCGACCGCCTCGTGGACGAGCTCCAGCTCCCGCCCCACAAGAACAAGTCCACGAAGCAGGTCTACCGGAAGCTCTTCGGCCGGGCCGTCCCCAGCGCGTGGGAATACTTCGTCCTCATGGGCGTCCTCTCCCGCGTGCTCCGCGCGTACGGCGTCGAGATCGAGAGCGGCCGGTTCGAGGGCGAATTCGACCTGCCCCACGGGTTCAACGAGGAGGTCGCCGCCGTCCTCGAGTCTGCCCGAGGCCGCGGAGAGGGCCCACGTGCCTTATAGCTACCCGGCGTCCCCGCCCCATCGAATCGCGGCCGCCGCGGGTTAGTCACCCAGTGGAAAGCGCGCCCCGAAAGTCCATCTGTGGCCCCATTCCAAGAAAGTCTAAATACGGGCATTGCGACGGAGGGATTGGGTGGTTCGCGAGTGCGCACTACATTGAAGGTCGCGCCGTTCCTGGCTCTGGCTCTAGTTTCCGCCACGGTCCTCGCTGGCTGCAGCGGCAAAGGCTCCGAAAGCGAGGAAGACGAGGGCGACGCGGTCGCTCCGCCGGCTGAGGCGGACGAGTCGCTCGGCGGCATCGAGGGGACCGTCGTCGATGACGAAGCGGTCGCCCTGGCCGGCGTGGAGGTTGGGATTCCCGACCTCGAACTGTACACGGCCACCGACGCCGACGGCCGCTACTCCTTCAGTCTCGTCGAACCCGGCGAGTACTCCATCTTCGCCAACCTCATCCGGTACGAGCAGGACGCCCAGATGGTGACGGTCGCCGCCAATGCGATTGCACAAATCGATTTCCAACTCATCCCCTTGGCGCCCGTCGACGCGATCCGTTACAAGACGACGGAGCACATCGGGTTCATGAATTGCGGGTTCGGCCTCGTCGTCCTGGTCGGCACGAGCGACTGCACGGGCGACGAGAATCACAACGTCTACTTCGCGTTTGACGTGGATCCCGGCATCCAGACGGTCATCGGCGAAATGGTGTGGGAACCCACGGCCGCCATGGCCGCCCAGTCGCTGCGCCTTACCCTGTGGCAGAACACGGACTGCACGACACTGTGCGACCCCGAACACGACTACGGCGACGAGCGCGGCCCCAGCCCGGTCTACCTGCGCGCCGACGCGCCGTTCGCTGGCGCCGCGGCGGAAGGAACCACGACCCTCGAATGGTTCGTTTGGACCCCCGGCACGTCCGGAAGCCCTCCACTCCCCGTGCTCGTGCTCAACCAACCCTACACAATCTACGAGACCGTCTTCTACGGCGAGCCCGCCGAGGACGGATTCTCGGTGCTTGACGACCTCGAAGGCTGAAGAAACCGGAGCCGCGGGGCTCTATACGGCCACGGGAACGCGGCGCTTGGCTCGCCGCAGCTTGAAGTCGGCAACCATGCGGCCCACCGTGCGGCCGCTCCAATTCCGCAAAGGCTCGGACCAAACGTCCTCAAGTGCCTTCCGCGCCGACGCATTGAGGAGCCCCAGCTCTTCCAGCGTGCGGACCAGCGCCATCGGCACGGCCCGAGGGGCCCCATCCTCGATCTTGAGCGCGACTCCCAGGCCTTCCTGCTTGAGCGCCATTCCGTAGAACGCCTCACCACCCGCCTTGGCCCAAAGCATGCCAGGCAGGGCGCGCATGAGCCGCGTGTCGATCCTGTCGTCCCCGGCCACGAGGTCTGGGTGGGCCATCATCGTGTCGCGAAGTCGCAACAGCTGGCGTCCCCGGTCTCCTCGAATCTCTCCCGCGTTCGCCAGCCGCGCAAAGGCGCGCGCGGCCGCGCGTAGGGCAACCGCGAAGTTGGGCGCGCTGCATCCGTCGGTGCCGACCTGGATTTGGGCCGCCGTAACGCCCGTCTCCTCGGCGACGATGGAAAGGATTCGTTGTTGAAGAGGGCTCTTGGGGTCCAGGTAGGCCTTGGGGTCCCACCCGTTGCGGACGCAGACGGCCAGCATCCCCGAGTGCTTGCCGCTGCAGTTGTTGTGGAGGGCCGTGAATTTCTCGCCGAGGCGTTGCGCGGTCGGCTTGTGGTAAGGAGCATGGGCGCCGCATCCAAGGTCATCCACGCTCAGCCCAATCTTGGAGAGGACGCTCGCGACGAGCGCCGTGTGCTTTTCCTCGCCGTTGTGGCTCGAGCAGATGACGGCGAGTTCTTCGTCCGTGAAGCGGAACCGTTCGGCGGCGCCCGACTCAAGAACCGGCAAGGCTTGGAACGGCTTGAAGGTGGATCGGACGAAGGTGACGAGCTTGGGGTCACCGAGCGACGCGACCACCCGACCGCGTCGGTCGGCCACGGCAATAGCGGCACGGTGCGTGCTCTCGACGACGGAGCCGCGCATGACCTTGACGGCGATGGAGTCCAAGGAGGCGCCCAATGGCCCCCCTTAGATTAAGGCTTCGAGACGGCAATCGCTATGGCCCCGCGTACGAATGCACGGTGAAGGCGCCGCGCACCACGAGACGGATCGTGAGCGCGGAATCGCCCGAATTCTCCCAGAGCAGGCTCGCGCCAGGATCATCGAGTTCGTGCGTGTAGTTGCCGACGAGCGCGCTCCAGTCTCCTTGCACGGCGTACGTCACCTCGGTGGGTGTCGGATGGAAGTGGATGTCGAAGTAGATCTTCGCGGTCGAGTTCACGACCGCCCAATCGTAGCGAAGGGAATCTCCACGCGCCATGAGGAGGTTCACTTCGTAGAACCGACCGGGGTTGATGGTCACCGTGCGCTCGACGAGGTTGCCGCCGCCGGCGATGCTGAGCATCGTCATGCGGAGCGTGTACGCCTCCTCAATCGCTTGTTCGGCGCGCACGCGAACGGTCCACTGGCCCGGTCTTAGATCATCCCCTCCAACCGTCAAGGTGAGCGTGGTCTCGATGCGTTCCAACTCGCCAGGGACTTCATCGCCGGCGGCGTCGAACAGGCGGAAACTCAACTGGGCGATTTCCGTCGACCACCGCAAGACCACGACCACCTGGTTGGCTTCCATGGGGACAGCGAACTGGTGGGCGACGCCTTGCGCAGGACCGGCGGGGTAATTCGAAATCTCGCCGGCCGTCGTGAATTCGCCCAGGAACCGTTCCTCGGTCAGATTGGCGCCTTGCCCGCCGCCGGGGTTTGTCGTCGTGTTCGCCAACGCGTCGACGCCGAGGTCCTCGGCCAGGTCCACGTCGGCTGCCATCACGCCGAGGGCGGTGGCGAGAAGGATGGTGACGGCGCTGGCGACCGCGTATCCTGTCATCCGTCTTCCGTCGCGCGCCGTCGGCGGCGTTTCGACGTCGGCGCGGGCGAAGCGGAGCGTGCGCCACGGCAGCCAACCCGCAATGACGACGCCCAGGATCAAGAAGAGGTGCTTGACGAAAAGGACCTGGACCCAGGTCGAATCCTCGAGACGCTCCAGGCCCGGGTGGTCGCTCTGGTAGAGCCGCATGAGGCCCCCGACGCTGTTGAACAGGATGCCCGACAAAGTGAAGACCTGCGCGTAGCCGAGCAGCGCCAGGCGCGGGGGCGACGCGCCTCCCTTGCGTAACAGGTGCCCCAGGTAGAGGAAGAGGACGATACCGGCCGCAAACAAAAGAGCGCCCAGCGTGTGAAGCAAGGAGCCGAGGAAGAGGCCGGCGTCGGTGTCGTTGACGCGTTGGAACCAGTTCGCGTCCTCTTCGGCGACGCCATCGCCATGGTGGAGGGGGAGCACCGCGTTCCGGACGGGGCGGTTCGGTTCTTAGGCTTTTGGGTGAACGGCAGTAAATCGGAAAGCTTTCGGGAGTCGACTCAAGTAGGCCCCGGTTCTTGAACGTCGGACCACGACGTCCAAGAGGTTCGGGGGCGATCGGGACCCGGCGCGTCTTGGCGTCCGCTGGTCCTGCGCGAGTCGGGGTGGGATGCCCTGGGCGTTACGCGGACTCGGGTTGCGGGATCTCGGCGGTGAACCAGTGGCGGAACGCGCGTCCCGTCAGGACGGGCGCCTCGGGTTGGCGGAGTCCCCGCGCGTGCCGGACGAGGCGCCAGTACGCGTCGAACAGGAACGCCAGGCACGAGAGGAGGAGCCGGTTCGCGTAGACGGTGGTCGTGGTCCGCAACCGGACTTCCTCGCTGAGCCTGTATCCTGTTTCCACGTCCCAACGTTTCCGATACCGGCCGGCCCACGCGTCGAGTCGTTCGAGGGTTCCTCCGCGGGGCGTGGCGTACACGAACGGGTGGTAGCCGGATTC
>CAYVGY010000053.1:9344-18309 GCA_964451065.1 uncultured Halobacteriales archaeon | reverse complement strand
CGGGGTCTCCAACGAGGCCATCTCCAGTCCGGACTCGCCCCACACGTGCAACGAGGCCATCCCGGACAACGCCTTCGGAAAGGGGACGGCAGGCGCCTACCTGTACTATTACCGGTCCGATTTCACGCCCGAGGACGGCTTCTTCGTGCCCATCCTCACGAAGAACGTACCCGACGGAGAATACGGCGCCGCCATCCACGCGTACAAGGGCACCTGCAATGATCCCGCCCAGACCGCGGGATGCATCGAAGTGGCCCGCGCGTGGACGCTCGCGGTGGTGGAGAACTGCCCGCACCAGGTCTCCGGCCCGAGCACGGCCAACTGCCCGTTTGCCGCGGACCAGGTCATCGGGATGGACCACACGAAGCCGTGGCCCATGGTCCTTCCCGGCGACGGCGCACAGGCGGCCGGTGCGCCCGGCCTCACGATCGAATTCGCCGAAGAGATTCTGGCAGAACAACTCTCCGTCTCGATCAACGGCGAGCCGGTCGAGGTGGCGACCTGGGACAACCCCTGGCGAGACTCCGATCTCGTACCGAACAACGATAACCAGCAGTGCCCCGGCGGCCAGGCCGGGACAGCCCAAGTCTGCTCGCGCCTGGACTACGGGCCGGGCTTCCAGTGGGCGGGCGCCATCCGGGATGGCGATGCGATCCAACTCAAGGCCGTCGACCAGAACGGGAACGAGGCGGTCAAGACCGTCCACGTCGGCGCCCCGTCCTTCCTATCGCGGGTCGAGCTGACTACACCAGAAATCAACATCGAGGCCCTCAACGGCGACAGCGTCGCC
Organism: uncultured Halobacteriales archaeon; assembly: GCA_964451065.1. Lineage (GTDB taxonomy): Archaea > Thermoplasmatota > E2 > JACPAO01 > JACPAO01 > CAYVGY01. Next base: position 17,519 of record CAYVGY010000053.1, on the reverse strand, counting down.
ATCAAGCCGGGTGAGTTCCACGAGTTCAACCTCCGGCTCACCAACGTCGGCGCGGACGACGCGCACGCGAACCTCATCCTCGAGACGGAACAGTCGGCCGGGTTCCGCGCCAAGTGGACCGACGCGGGGGGGGCCCCCATTAGCCACGCCGTCGTGCCGGTGGGCAGCGAGGAGTACGTCAAGGTCGTCATCGATACGGACACCTCCACGCCGGAGATGCTGCACACCATCGGCGCGATTGCCGAGTACGACGTTGAAGGTCAGCTCCAGCAGAAGGACATCGACCTCTTCGTCACCGTCTCCAGCTCCGCCTCGGGCGCCCACCAGGGTCAGCACGGCCAAGGCATCGACCCCGGCCTCACGGAGGACCCGGGAGACGCCGAGGAGGCCGGAAACGAGACCGAAGAGGACGACGACGGCGGCTTCCTGCCCGCGCCGGGCCTCGCCGTGGTAGCGCTGGCGGTCGGCGGGGCGGCCTTGATGGTCGCAGCGCGGCGGAAAGGCTAGCGTGCGCACCTTTGCACAGTCATGACGTGTTAGCGATAGCCCTCCCGTCCGGGCAAGGGGAGCCCGCAACAGAATTCACCAATCGCCTCAAATATCGACACGTAGTCCCCGCGGACGGGGATACCCCATGAAGACAGCTTTCTACGCGGGACTATTGATGGTTCTCCCGGCGGCGGTGTTCGTATCGGTGGCCAACGCGGCCACGTACGTCGGCGTCTCGGGACAATGTTACGACGACGATGACAACGCGAACCCGTCGGGCGGCGAGGACGAGATTAGCGTTTCGGACAGCGGCCCCGAGGCGGGCCTTGGCGCCCTGCCCGGCGAGCACGGCATCACCGATGCCCTCTCCAAGTTCGCCCTCGGCACCGTCGAGGACAACGGCCAACCCGGCCAGGCCTGCGACAACTACGATTGCTACTCGACCCCCAGCGCTTGCAGCGGCCACGACGCCCGATACGACTACCTGGCCGCGCACGCGGAATCCGGCAGCATCCTCGTGGAAGCCTGCTACCGCGGCACCGTTGTGGCCGACGGCAGCTGCCCCGAGCACCCGACGGGCCCGGACCAGTCCCAGAACTGAGCCCTCTCTCTCCGTCCCCGGCGCGAGCCGGGGACGCTTCCTCTTTTTTCTACGCCTTGACGACGACCATGGCGTGGTCGGTCTCGAAGGGGTCAAGTTCGAGGGTTTGCGCCACCTTCAGCCCCGAAGCGGACAGTGTCTTGCGCACGCTGTCGTAGATTTTCTTCGGTTCCGCCGCGACGTTCACGCTTCGCGCCTTCACGGCCAGATAGCCCGTCGTGGTCGGCGCCGCGAACCGGCTAAAGCTGCGGGCAAAAATCTCGGCCTGGTCGCGCTGGGCGATGTCCTGGACGATGATCTGGGGGGGCGAATCCACGAAGGCCTGGTAGGCGTCGGTGTCGCGGGCGTCGCCGAGGACGGGAACAATGTTGGGTCGAGCCACCGCCAGGTGAAGGAGGTCTCGGAACGGGCGCGGGCTCAATTCCACCGCCACAATCCGGCCATCGGGCAGGAGGTCGCTGAGATGGCTCACGGTGGTCCCGCTGGCGGCTCCGAGGTAGAGGACGTGCTCGTCGCCTTTGACATCGATGGCCTTGCGCGCGTTCTCCATGTAGGCGGCGAGCTTGCTCCGGCGCGCCGCCCAATCGCGGTACTCTTGCCCCTGGAAGCGCCGCAGGAGTTCGCCGTAGACCTTCGTCCCCGGGTTGAGGTTGCGCGTCCACGTGCGGCCCCGCTCGCGGAGCAGCCGTTCCGGCATCAGGCCCGCCTCCGGGGCGCCATCGCGCGGGGCCGCGGCCCCGCCTTGTGCGCGTGGGGCGGGCCCGGGCGCCTGAAGGGCGGCGGCTTGCGGGCCCGCAGGCGTTTGAGGTGGGCCTCGAGGTCGGCTTTGAGGGTCGCGGAGCGGTCCGTCTTTTCGGTCCCAAAGCAGTCCATCCGTGCGGCCTGGCTCGCGAGGCCCGCCATGAGGCGCGCGATGCGGCCGCGTTGCCAACGCGGGGCTGTGTTGATGAGCGCGTGCTGGAAGAGGACGCCGTGCTTGGGCGGCCGCTTGCCTTCCTTGAGGTGGAGGAAGAGCGCGTTCTCGGCGCCGAGCGTCTGGACCGTGGAACTGGGGAACGAAGCGAGGCGTTCGAGGCCGTTGGCTTGCGAGATGAGGCGGGCCGCGATGTTGGGGCCGACGAAGCCGGAAAGTGTCGGAGCCACCTGGGCCACGTCGCGGCCGATGAGGGCCTCGAGGCGGCTTCGTTCGTTGAAGAGTTCGGCGAGGTTGCGGGCGAAGCCGCGGATGGCGGCCAGTTCGTCGCTCGTAAACGTCGTGCCGATCGAGTCCTCGGGGGCCTTGGCTCCCAGTTTCGCCGCCACGCTGGCTCGGTCAGGCGCCTCCGCCAGGGCCTTCGCAAGCTTGGCCTGGTCGGTGACGTGACGCAGGGCTTCGGGGTAGTGGAGCGCGTACCACTCGCGGAGCCGCTCCATGAGCGTGTTCGTCGTGCGCGTGACCTCGTCCATGGCGCGCACGGACTGGACGACGAACCGGTCGCGTTCCCCAGCCGCCTTCTTCATCTCGTCGCGGGCGACAAGAAGGGCCGCCTCGTGCACGAGTTCGGGTGAGGCGCCGCCCCGGTCGATGGCCGGAGCCTTGGCCGCCGTCTGGAGGGAGCCCAAGGACCGTAGCCGCGATTCTGTAACGCCGACGTTCTGTGCCGCGAGCGCCCGTTCTTCGTCGAGGATCTCCCCGCGGCGGATCCTCAGAAGCCGCTCCGCAATGGCGTGGGCGTCACGCGGGAAGTCCTTCCGTTCCACGACGCGCCCGCCCTCGAGCACGACGCAGCCGAACCATTTCGTGACGAGGACCCGCATCGCGCGTCCAAACAACCGCGGCCATTTAAAGCCGGGGCTCCTCGAAGGAACGCGGATGCAGGAACCCGAGGCGAACGTGGAACCCGCCGCGTCTCCCGCCCCGATAGTTCACCTGTGGACAGGTTCGCATTACGTCGTCCGCGAGAAGCGGTTCACCTTCGGCCGTCAATACTACATCCTGGACGCGGCAAACCGCCCAATCGCTTTCTGCAAGCAGAAGGCGTTCAAGGCGCGCGAGGACATCCGTTTCTACGCGGACGAATCCAAGACCGCGGAACTCTTCCGGCTGAACGCCACGAAGGTCCTCGATTTCAAGGGCAACTTCGTCGTCACCGAGTCGAGCACGGGGCGCGTCCTTGGGACGCTCCGCCGCAAGGGTTGGCGTAGCCTTGTGCGCGACGAATGGCAGGTGGTGGACGCCGAAGGGAACTTCTGGGGGGTTCTCCGCGAGGATCACCCGGCCCTCGCCGTGGCGCGCCGGATCGTGGGCTTCATCCCGGACCTCCTGCTCCTCGACCTCGACATCATCCCGATGTCGTACACGCTGCGCCGGGGGCCGGACGAGTCGGGCGAGGCGGTGGCCCGCCTCAAGGAACGGTTCCAACTCTTCGGCGACACGTACGACCTCACGCTCCAGGGAGACCCGGGCATCGACCACCGCGTCCTGGTGGGGTTGGCCATCTGCATGGACGCCATCGAAGGCGAGTAGCGTCGCCCGTGTGGGAAAACCGCCCAGAGCGGGACATTATGGGCACGGGCGCCGCTGGCTGCCCCGGTGACGCGTCTGGCCAACAAGGCAACCTGGGCGGTTCTTGCGCTCGTGACGATGGCGGGATGTTTGAGCAACGATCTCGCGACCGAGCCCGAGATTCCGGACGTGCCGCCGACGGACGGCTCGAAGGCCGTGCGGGTCTCCGATGAACTTACGGGTTGCGTGGAGGTCGCGGCCGTTTTCCCGGTCGAGACGGCGCGGGCGCAGGCCATCCTGCCGACCGGCTTCCGCGCCCAGGATGCGGCGACGACATTCTCGGATGCCGTCATCCACAGAGCCTCACCGGCGGGCACTGGTCAAACCATCGTGGGCCTCACCGTGTTTCGGTGCGATCAGTCTGCCACGGGCGGTGGACCGGTGGCGTGGGCCAGCTTTGGCGTGTTCATCGAACGGCCCCTGGTGCCGGGCCTAGCGCTGGACCCTGCCGAAGGCGACGTGTACGACGTCCGCCGCGTCGTCGAAGGCGAACGCCTTGCCTCCCTGTTGGAAAGCGTCAACTATACGATGACACGCGGGTCCGCCGGCGCCGGCTACGAGGATCTCGTTCCCGCCGGCGAATCCATGGGCGGCACGGGTTCGGCCGCCACGGCGGACGCTGGCGGGACCTTGTTCGATTTCACCGTCGAGGTCCAGGGGCCGGGCGTCGCGGGCGCTCCCCGCTGGTGGCGGCAGACGGCCGACGGCTTGGCCGTCTTCATCCAGACGAAGACGAGCATTTGGGAACACGACGGCGAGCTGACGCGATGCTCCATGCGGGCCGGTACGCCGGAAGCGTCCCTAGTCGGCGCCGACTGCAGCACGAACGGGCGCCTCGCCCTCGTGGAGCGGTTCGACCTGGCGTCCGAATTCCACTTTCGTCCCGGACTAAGCCTTGGCGATTGAGCCAGAATGGGCGGTGGCCGGCCGCCCCGCCCGCCAGCTACGTAACCGTTAAAGCCCCTCGACGCGGTTGGCAAGGACGGGGCGATTGACAAGAGGTTCTACGGTGCGGGGTCGGGTCCTCTCGGTCATCTTCGGGGTCTTCCTTCTCTGGGAGCCGGCCCCATCGAGCGCGTCGGATTGGGCCCAGATGCGAGGCGGCGGCGACCATGCGGGCCACGTCGACCTGGAACCAAGCCCCCTTGATGTGCTCGATGCGTACACCGTTCTGGAGACCGACATGTCGCTTGGTCTTCACGTGGGCCTTTTGGCGACGCCCGTTGGCCTGATGGCGGACTGGCGCACGCTAACCGGGAGCCAGTGCGGCTTCGTCACGTTGACGAGTTTGGCGTCCCGCGAATTCCGGAGCAGCGAACCGGACGGCTGCCCGGCGGTCGCGCCCGAGGTCTTCGGGTACGACGCCCAGAAGAACCTGTTGCTCATGTGCCAGGGCGGGCAATCCGGCGATCTTGTCGTTGTGGCCCGCAACGCCACGACGCTGGACGCCGTCTGGTCCGTCACCTCGGAGCGACTGGGCGCCGCCTCCACGGGATCGGAGGCGGGGGCCGTCACGGGTTGGCACTGCACTGCCGGCGCGATCGACGGCACGTCCCGCGAGGCGGTGGTCGGGCTTCACAGCCCGAGGTCGAGCCGGGGCATCGTGGCGTCGCTCTCGCTGGATGATGGCGCCGTCCGGTGGGCGCGCGGAACGTCAGGAAGCGCCCTGGCGGGCGCCGGCATCCTCCCCGACATGGTCCCCGACCCGGAGACCAACCCCGTGGGCGACGTGGGGTTCGAAGCCGACGAAGTCACGCTGACTCGAACTGGTGTGGCCGTCGGGGGCGACGTGGAAGACAGCGTGCAGGCGGCGCTATGGCTGGACCGCGGCGGCAACATCATCGGGGGCGCCGCCGCGCAGGCGACCCAGACGAGCGCCGGGCCCGAGACCACGACGGCGCGGTCGCGCTCTGGCGCGTGGGCTAGCAACGGCGGGGATTTGGCTGCCATCATCCTGGACCGACGCCTGCTCGTCGTCAACCCGGAGGCTCCGGAGATGACCCAGATCCCGCTTGACACCCAGGAGCCCCTGGACGAGTCCATTTATCCCTGGCCCGCCCGGTGGGATGATTTCCTCGTGGCTCCGCTGACGCACACCGTTTACGCGTACAAAGGCAACGACTTCCAGCTGGCCTGGGATTGGTACCATGGCACGACGTGGCGCATCAGCGACGTGATCATCGCGCCGCCGCTCGACGCGTACATCCTGGCCACGCACGAAGTCAGTGACGGTCACGAAGCAATCCTTGTGCGCGTCGACCTCGCGACCGGCTACGTCGCACAGCAACTGCCGCTCCCCGTCGAGCCTGCGGTGTCTTCCGTCCTCATCGAAGGAGTCCAAGTCCGTCGCTGGTTCGCCGAGCTCCTACCGGCGCCCGACGGCGGCGTGGTCGTGGCGGATACGGACGGCCAAGTGGTTCGACTGGGCCTCGCCGAGCCGTCCAGACGACCCTTGCTCGCCGTCTCGTCGGACTACCCCAAGCCGCGGGAGGAGTTCGTCGTGCGCCCCCAGGCGGCGCCCGGGACCTCTCCGGTCCGTTTCATGGTGCAGTGGGGTTCTGGCCCCCTCGAAGACATCCTCCCCGGGGAGGAGGCTCGGACGCAGTTCGCCGCGGAAGGCATCCGGACGTTGCGCGTCACGGCCGTCTTCACGGACGGCCGCACGGCCACGACGGAACACCTTCTGGACGTCGGCGGTTCGCCACCTCCCACGGCCTCCGACGATGACCTCAACTTCATCCAGCGGGCGTTCGCGCGCGAGAACCAGGACCTCACGTTTGGCGTCCTCGGCCTGGCGGTGGCGCTGGGCGGCGGGTTGCTCGCGTTCGGGCGCGGCCGCCGGCGCCGACGACTCGTGCGGCGGGAACTTGAGGCGATCGAAAACTCCGTCGCGTCGGCCGGCGGCGCTCCGGAGCGTCTCGAAGCCGCCTTGACGGTTCATCGGGCGAAGGTCCGCGAGCTGGGGCTGGCGGGCAAGCTCGACCACGCGGGCACAATCCTGCTCGACCGGCGGCTGGACGAACTCGCGCGGCAGGCGCGCCTCGACGTGCTGGAGAACGAATTCGGCTTCTTGACCGTCGGGATGGCCCGGACTCTGCGTGGCATGCTGGCCGACGCGCGGATTTCGTCGTGGGAGCGCGCGCACATGCTGGAGGCCGTCGACCGCGCGTCCGACCTCACGCCGGACCAAAGGGCGCGGGTGCGACTACAGATCGAGGCCTGGTTCGAACAGGACCGAAAGGAGACGGTCGAACCCGGCTCGCATAGGGCCCGCTGAGGGGCGGATCGAGAGGCGAGGCACACCCCGGCAGGGAGCGTTACACCCGCTCGTCGTGTCACGGGAGGCCTCGCAGCGACGGGCGAGGCCAGTTTGCCAGGCAAATTACTGGTCCCACTTATGATTGGCGACGACTACATCCGCTTGGTGAAATAGTGAACCCACCACCCGTCCCCGCCGGCTCGGCGGCATTCCTCTGGTACGTCGGACCGATGATTGCAATGCTTCTCGGATTGGCCGTCCTCGGGTTTTTCCTGGCCCGCCGACTCCTTCGAGGCCGGGCGAAGGGATGAACCCGACGCCGACGCTCGATTGCGCACCGGGTCGGTTGCCCCGCGCGGTTCGCTTCCTGACACCCTCTGTGGTGGCGTTCGCGCTGGCCGTGACCGCCCTCCTGCCGCAAGGCGACAATCCCGGCGCAGGCCGGCACCTGTTCGACCCAGAGACGGGCCAAGCCGAGGTCATCCACGACTTTGGCGTCGTCGAGGTCGTGGCAATCAACGTCGGCGCCATGTCCGGATACCTGCTCCTCGTGAGCCCCTTGTTCGCGTTTCCGCGCGCGCTCGCGTTCGTGCCGGCGCGATGGCTACTCGGCGTTCACCGGTGGCTCGGCTCCGTAATCCTGGCGTTGGCGCTCGTCCACGGCACCCTGCTACCGCTCATCGGATTCCGGCGCGGCTGGCTTTCCGGCCTCGTGGCCATCGTGCTGCTGGGACTCCATGGCCTATCAGGGATGTTGAAGCCGCGACTGACGCGTGCCTGGGGCGGCGACGGTTGGCGTTACCTCCACCTCGCCACGGCGTGGTCGGCCCTCATCTTCGCCGCGTTCCACGCCTTCCTCTCCGGGACGCTGCCGCACCATGATCATTGAAACGAAAGACTAAGAGCGTCCGCCCGGCATCGCGATCCCATGAACACCCCGTCCGAACAGGTCGCTTTGACAACCGCCGAAGCGTTGCAGGGCGTGGGTCACGCCCTCCGCTTCGAGGAGAGCCTTCGCAGCCGCACCGAGGGGCTGACGTGGATCATCTGGGGGCTCGTCAGCGCGGCCACGTTCCTTACGTTTGAAGCCGTCACCTCGCTCTATACCGGACGCACGCCGTTCGCCCAGGACGTGCCCTTCGAGGACCAGCGGGCCCCCTGGTGGACCGGAGGCCTCTGGGTGCCCTGGCTGGTCATCGGCGTCTTGGTCACGTACGCCTTGTGGCGCAGCGCCGCGTTGACGGCGGCCACGGTCAGAGAGGCGCCCCCGCGGCATGCCCT
>CAYVGY010000053.1:1887-9334 GCA_964451065.1 uncultured Halobacteriales archaeon | reverse complement strand
CTGCTCGCGTTCCCCAACGCCAATGTCGGAGCCTACCCCATCCTGGGCGTCGGCACGGCGTGGATCCTCCTTGGAATCCTCAACCTCTACCGCGGAACGCCGCGTTCCCGCCTCACGACGATCGCCATCGGGGCCCCCATCTTCGTGGCGGGGCTCATCATCGCCGCCACGGTGTCTCCGCACGCTGGCGTCGACCCCTCCGCGGCCGTCATTGGGCACGTCGGCGCCGCGGTGACCGGTTTTTTCCCCCTCGCAGGAGGCCTCTGGCAGACCCTGCGGGGGTAGACCTTGGTCCTTACCCTCGACCCCGTCATCCATGAGGCGGCGCGCCTGCGGATCCTGGCGATCCTGTTCCGCAACCGGCAGGCCTCCTTCACCCAACTGCGGGACACCCTCCAGCTCACGTCGGGCAACCTGGCCAGCCACGCCAAGAGGCTCGTGGACGCCAGGTACGTGGAAAGTGGCCGCGTCTTGGCGGGCGTCCACTTCGAGGTCCGGTTCCGAATCACGCCCTTGGGAAGCGCGGCTTTCCACCAATACATCGAGGCCCTTCGGGCCCTCGTCGCCCCCGAAGTCGACCTGGACGCGCCGGCTGCTTCGACGAAGACCTCCCCCGGTACCAGCGCTTGAACGAGCCGACGCCGAGTCTCCGCGGCCAAAGCTTTCCGGCCACGCCGCCCCGCGGGCTCGCGCCGAGCGGCAGCGCCTCCATCACGCTTAAGAGAGACAGGCCTCATTGGCCGCCGAAGCGCTTGGCCGCCGCCCCCGACCTCTCGACCCGCGTGGGCTCCCTTGCCCTACGCAACCCGCTCCTTCTCGCTTCCGGCTTCTTGGACGAGACCGCGGCGAGCATGCTCCGTGTCTGGGATGCCGGCGCCGGCGGCGTCGTCACCAAGTCGATCGGTGCAAGACCCCGCACCGGCCACCCGAACCCGACCCTGGTGGCGGTGCGCGGCGGCTACCTCAACGCGATGGGCCTCCCCAACCCCGGCATCGACGCCTTCGAGGAGGACGTCCACAAGGTCGTGAAGGGCGGCGCCACGCTCATTGGGAGCGTGTTTGGCGCCACCGAGGAGGAATTCGCCGAGCTCACGCGTCGGATGGACGAGGCCGGCGCGCACGCCATCGAACTGAACGTCTCGTGCCCCCACGCCAAAGGCGTCGGCACCGACATCGGCTGCAACCCGAAGCTGCTGGAGAGCGTGACGCGCGCCGCGCGCGGCGCCACGAAGAAGCCGCTGTGGGTGAAGCTTGCGCCCAACGTGGTGAGCGTGGCCGAGATGGGCCGCGTCGCGGAGGCCGCGGGGGCGGACGCGCTCGTCTGCATCAATACGCTCAAGTCAATCGCGATCGACGTCGAATCCCGTGTCCCCCGGCTGGGAAACGTTGTGGGCGGATTCAGCGGGCCCGGCCTCAAACCGGTGGCGCTGCGCGCCGTGTGGGACTGCGCCCAGGCCGTCAAGATTCCCATCGTGGGCGTGGGCGGCATCCAGGACGCGCGGGACGCGGTGGAGTTCCTGATGGCCGGCGCGAGCGCAGTCCAGCTCGGGAGCGTGCTCATCGAGAAGGACGTGGCGGCGTTCGGATTGATTGGAAAGGACTTGGAATCATGGATGCGGGACCACGAAGTCCCGAGGATCCAGGACCTCGTGCGCGTCGCACTGGAATAGCGGGGGCGGCCGGTTTTTTTCGCCAAGAGACCCTCGTGGTTCCCCCCGAATGGTGATCGGTCCACGGGTGGGGTTGGCGCCGATGGGAGGCGTGAGGGCGATTGTCCTTCCATCGAGCCTACACTTGAGCCGACCGATCGGGATGGTTCGGGCCCTCCCGTGAATGACATCCCTCAAGAGCGCGCGGCTCCCACGAATCAGAGCGCCGGGCGGGCAAGAGCGCGCCCAAGACGAGAAACCATAAGTACTACATGATTGAATATGATAAAGCGTGACAGCCACGATCGCCGTCCCGGAGAAGGTCAGGGACCGCCTCAAGACGTATGGCCACGCGGGCATGACCTACCCCGACATCCTCACGGCGCTCATGGACCGGGTTGAGCGGGAAGATTTCGTCCGGGAGCTCCGGAAGCAGTACCTTTCCACCAACCGCAAGGACTTCGTGAATTTGGAAGACTTGTGAGGGTCCTTCTTGATCCGGTCCACGCCGCGCCCATCCTGCGCGCGATGGAGCCGCAGGCCCGTCGCCGCTTGAAATCCGCGCTGCGGCTCTTGGCCAAAGACCCCACGGGACGTTCCACCCGCATGGACGTCAAGCGCCTCGACTCCGAGCCGGGCATCCCCATCTACAGGCTTCGCGTCGGAGACTGGCGGCTGGGGTTCACCGTCGACGACGACGCGGTCGTTGTGCTGCGGATCTTCCACCGGAGCGAAGGCTACGGCTGGCTTGCGGATCTGCCGTGACCACGGTCGTCCGGGACGACTCATGCACTCGAGCGGCGGTCCCCTCCCGCGCCCGGGGCGATCGAACCGTGGTTCTGCCGCCCCCTGTGCGCGGGTGCGACCGCACCCAGGCTGTGAGGATCCCCATGGCGGGCGCGAGTGCCGTCCAACTTGGGAGCGTCCTCATCGAGCAAGATGTGGCCGCGTTCGGGTCGATTGCGAAGGACCTCGGATTCTGGATGCGCGAGCATGATGTTGCGAGAATCCGAGACCTTGTGGGCGCTGCGCTGTCGTAGAAGAGGCGCAAGGCAACGGGCCGGTGTTCTCATAACGGGGGGACGCCATTGCACCCCCGATGCCGCGCGTGCTCAAGACGCTCCATTGTCCACGCGATGGGAAGCCGCTCGAAGCCCTGACAATCGACATCGTCCGTGGATTCGATGTCACCGTGGACCGATGTCCCAACTGCGAAGGCCTGTTCCTCGACAAGGGGGAGATCAAACGCGTCACCGGCCACGACAAGCTCAACGCACTCCTCACGAAACACGCAGGCCTGGATTCGGACTCTCAACTCGTCTGCCCGGGTTGCGGCATGGTCATGGACCTCGAGGACGCCGATGGCACGCCCGTCGAGGTCTGCCTCTCCTGCTTCGGCGTCTGGCTTGACGCCGGGGAACTCGAGAAGCTCAAGGCGTCTCCGGACGAGGCGTTCGCCGAGTTCTCGCCCGAAAAGGTCGCCGAACTTCAGCGCGCCAAGGCCGTCAAACGCGAGGACGCGAAGCGGTGGTGGAAGACGTTCATGTATCGGCTCGCGGGGCGGGACCTCCGGCGACGGAGCCGTTAGGACGACCGGCGCCTCTCCGTCATCCATTTATCGTGCCAGCGCCCATCCTTTGCCGTGGACCACCGGCAGCCCAAGAAGGTGAGCGAGGCGAAGCGACTTCGCGGCCGCGCGCACGGATCAGTCGCACGTGACCATCTTTGATGCGCGTTCGAGCTATCACATCCACTGCAAGCCTGCTGCGACGTCGGAGGAGCACGCCCAAGTCCAGGGCGCCGCAGAAGTGACGCTGCCGCAAGGGCGGCTAAGAGTCGCCCGGACAGAAGACACGATTGCCGACAAGACGCTCTTCGGGTCCCCTCAGGACCTGCAAGACGTCCGAAGCATCCTCGTGCGGCAGCGGGGTCGATTGGACTTGGAGAGATTGCGAACGCTGGCCGGACACCTTGGAGTCGGCCTGAAGGTCGAGGCCTTGATCCGTGAAGCCGAATCCGCGTGAGGCATACGCGCGAGTTGAACACGGGCGCGTTCACTTCAAACGGTCGAAGAACACGTTACGAGATTCCGCAGGTCCGACCAACCAGACGGGCCCGCGCCCTACGACTCCTCTTCCGTGGCGACATCCTCGGGCGGCTCCTCGGGAATCGCCTTCACGGCCTTCTTCTTGGGCTTGAGTTCGCCCCACTCATCGACCTCGGCGCGCTTGCCCGCCTGTTGGGCGATGATGTCCTTGCCACAGATGGCGCAGGTCGTCCAGACCTTGCCGTGCTCGCAGAAGCCCTTGATCGGCATTCGTCCCCGGCCTACCATCCGGGCACCATGTTTTATACGTTTGAGTCCGGGGAGGAACGGCCGACCAACCGCGAAACGGCCCGAAACTCGGCTTGAACGGCATTGGAAAGCCTTTTGGCGCCGAGGCTTTTCGCCGGTGCCCCCATGGAGGACGTGCTCCAGGAAACCGCGCCGGAAGAGGAGGCGGCCCCGACCTCGGCGGAGACCGAGGCGGACCAGCCGAGCCCCGAGCCCGCATCGCCGCCCGCCCTGGCCGACTTCGACAACGTCGTGAAGCTTTACGGGGCCCACCAAGCCCTGGGCCCGGTCACACTTTCGCTCCCGGAAGGCGCTGTCGGCCTCCTCGGACCCAACGGCGCCGGGAAGACCACGCTCGTCCGCCTCCTCCTTGGCCTGCTCAAGCCCACTTCAGGCACCCTCAAGGTCCTCGGTGAGGACGTCGCCGGCAACAACAAGGCGCTTCGCCGCCGCATCGGCTACGTCCCCGAAGGCGAAGCCATGTTCCCCGACCTCAACGGCGTCGAGGCCGTGGCCTACGCCGGCCGACTCATGGGCATGCGCAAGGCCGACGCGCTCCAGCGCGCCCACCAGGTCCTCGACTATGTCGAGCTGGGCGAGGCCCGCTACCGCCTCGTGGAAAAGTTCTCCACCGGGATGCGGCAACGGTTGAAGCTTGCCCAGGCGCTCGTGCACGACCCGGATCTCCTCATCCTCGACGAGCCCACCGAGGGCGTCGATCCCGAGGCGCGGATCCAGATCCTCGACCTCATCGCGGAACTCCACAAGGAGTACCGCATCCAGACCATCCTCTCCACCCACATCCTCACCGACGTCGAGCGACTCTGCACGCACGCTCTCGTCCTCAACGAGGGACGCGTCGCCGCCCACGGCGCCATCGCCGACCTCAAGAAAGCCTCCACGAAGGCGTACGTGCTCCGCGTCACCGGCGACGTCGCGCCGCTTCTCCAGCGGCTCCAGTCGCGCGGCATCACGTACGAGCAGGTTACGCCCAGCCTCCGCATCAACCACGACGACCCCCGTGAACTCCTCCAGATCGTCCAAGAGTCGGGCCTCGTCGTGCGCCACCTCGCGCCCTTCGAGTTCACCCTCGAAGAGGCCTTCGAGCAAGCCGTGGGGGTGACGCCCGTTGCCTGAAGGCGTGAGCGCGTACCCCCGTTGGGAAGGCGAGATGCGCACCGGCACCAGCATCGGCCTCATCGCCGCCGAGGAGGTCCGCCGTGCTTACAACAACTTCTGGGCCCGCCTCGCCATGCTCTTCGTCCTCGCCTACACCATCGTCTACCTCGGCAACCTCTACACGCGCGCCGGGGCCGCCTTCGACCCGCTGCGCGTCCACACCATGCAGAATTTCTACGACTTCCTCGGCATCATCCGCTGGGGCGCCCTCGCCATCATCGCCATCATGGCCGGCCCCTCCCTCATCGAGGACCACCGCCGCGGCGCCCTTGAACTCTACTACACGCGCGCCGTGAGCCGCGCCGAATACTTGGGCGGCAAGATCCTCGCCACCTTCAGCGTCGCCTTCGCCTCCGTGTTCCTCCCGGCCATCGTCTACTACCTCTCCGTCTTCTTCCTCCTCGACGACCAGCCCGACGACTGGAACAAAATCCCCGGCGGCGCTTTCGTCTACGCTGCCATGTGGGCCCTCCTCGTCTCCGGCCTCGGCCTCGGCATCTCGAGCGCCGCCCGCTCCAGCCGCGGCGCCACGCTCTTCCTCTTGGGCGGTTTCGCCGGCCTCGACATCTTCGTCAGCAAACTCATGGCCAACATCACGAAGAACGAGGACCTCCAGATCCTCTCCCCGTTCGCGGCCCTCGACGCGCAGACCGATTGGTTGTTCAACCTCCCCCAAGACCTCACGTTCCCCTACTGGTGGGGCCTCGTCGTCTGGGCGGGCCTTGTCGCCTTCGGCTGGGGCCTTCTCGCCTGGAAGCAGCCGCGCGTGCGGGGTGAAGAACGTGCCCGTGCTTGAGGCCAACCAACTGAGCCGGTGGTACGGCGACGTCATCGCCGTGAACGACCTCACCGTCCAGGTCGGCAGCGGCGTCACCGGCCTCCTGGGCCCCAACGGCGCCGGCAAGTCCACCCTGATGAACATGGCGATGGGACTCCTCCTCCCCTCCGCGGGCCAGATCCGCGTCCTGGAGGAGAACCCCTGGGACAACCCCCGCCTCCTGGGCCGCATCGGGTTCGTCCCCGAAGGCGACGCTCCCTGGCGCGAGATGTCGGGCCTCAACTGCGCCGTCCACGCCGCCCGCCTCTCCGGCCTCACCGGCCTCGCCGCCGAAGACGCCGCAAAGGGCGCGCTGCGGCGAGTGGGGCTCATGGACGTCTCCGAACGCGTCGTCGCGACGTACAGCCGCGGCATGCGGCAGCGCCTCAAGATCGCGCTCGCCATCATGCACGACCCCGAGCTCTACATCTTGGACGAGCCCCTGCTCGGGACCGACCCGCCCACGCGCCGCGACCTCATCCACATGGTCCGCGAGTTCGACCAGCAAGGCAAGAGCATCCTCGTCTCCACCCACATCCTCCCCGACATCGAGGCCATGACGCAGCGCATCCTCCTCCTCAACCACGGCCGCCTCATGGCGTACGGCGACGTCGCCGAGATCCGCGACCTCCTCGACCGCTACCCGCGGACAATCCGCATCGGCACTCCGAACCCCCGCGACCTGGGCGCCCGCCTCTGGGGCTGGCCCACCGTCCTCAGCCTCCAGGCCGAGGAGGCCGCCGTCGTCGTCCGCACCCACAAACCGAAAGAGTTCCTCCAAGAACTCCAAGGGTTCCTGGCCCGCGACTCCGTCCCGTTCACGTCCGTCACCTCGCCCGACGACAACGTCGAGGCCATCTTCCGGTACTTGGTGAGTTGAACCATGGGTAGCGCTGCCTCCGTCATCTTCGGGTCCAACCTCAAGTTCTGGATCACCGCCAAGGGCTTCTTCATCGTCGTCCTGGCCGCCCTCGTCCCCGTCCTGCTCACCGGCGCCTGGACGTTCACGCACCAAGCCGACGTGGCCACCACGGACGTCACGTGGAACCCGGAGAACATCCAATTCGGCCACCGCGTCGAGTTCAACGCCACCATCGTCAACAAGGGACCCGACGAAGTGGGGCCCTTCAACGCCACCGCCATGATCGGCACCACGACCGTCCACCCCAACGCCACCAAGACGTTCGAAGCCAAGGCCCAAAACACGACCCGCATCGGCCTCCTCAGGCCGGGCGAGTCCCGCATCGTCCAACTCAACTGGACCCCGGCCCGGCCGACGTTCGTGCCCCCCGCTTACGTCACGTTCCCCGACCTCGGGACCTTCGAACTCATCGTCGACGCCGACGCCGACGACGAGATCGGAGAGCTCAACGAGAACAACAACCGGTTCCAGCGCGGCATCGAGGTCCAGTTCGCCGAAGAGTTCGCGCGCGGCACCGCCTTCACGGTGGAAGACTTCGGCGGGCA
>CAYVGY010000053.1:0-1877 GCA_964451065.1 uncultured Halobacteriales archaeon | reverse complement strand
CTCGTCGTCTCGGACGTCCGGTCTGACAGTTTCGAACTCCACCCCAACGAGACCGCGGTCTTCCGCGCCACGGTCCGCAACAACGGACCCGCCCCGGTCACGGACGCCAACGTCACGTTCCGGGTCCACCAGATCATCCAACGCAGCCTGTCCCGCCTCAACGACTCGACCCAGTTCGTGAGCCTCGACGTGAACGAATCGAAAGAGGTCTCGATGTCCTGGCTCGTGCCGCCCGGCATCGAGGAGCTCTACCTCGTCGAGGTCGGCGGCAACGTCACGCTCGAACGCCGGGACCCCGACACCGCCAACAACGGCGAATCCTACGTCTTCTACGTCGACCGCAAACTCGACTTCCCCACCGCGCCCGAGCGCGCCACCATCCGTGGCTTCTTCATCGACATCATGGAGAACCTCCAGATCCCCCTCATCATCCCCTTCATCGCGCTCTTCTACGCCGCCGGAGTCCTGGCCGACGACCGCGAACGCGGCAACCTCGGCTACATCCTCACCCGACCCGTCCCCCGGCCGCTGCTGCCGCTCGCCAAGTTCAGCGTCGGCTTCGTCGTCGCCTCCATCGCCCTCGTCATCGGCACGTTCGGCAGCTTCGCCCTCCTCTTCGGCCTCGGCCAAGGCGACGAAAGCTACCTCTGGGCCCCCATGCTGCTGAGCCTCCTCACGCTCCTCGTCTACGGCGCCTTCTTCACGCTCCTGGGCGTCCTCGTCGAACGGCCCTACCTCATCGGCGCCGGCATCGTGCTCGGCTGGGAATTCATCGCCGGCAACCTCGTCCCGTGGGTCGCCAACCTCACGCTCAGCCACCACCTCCTCAAGGTCGTCGACCGCTGGGACCCCTTCGAACAACTCCCCATCCCGGCCGCCGCCGGACCCGCCCTCGACGCCATGCGCAACATGCTCATTGCCGCCGTCGCCTTCATGGTCGTCGCCGTCTGGTTCATGAAGCGCCGCGAGTTCGAAGTCGTCTGAGTCCGGCCTCGGAGCCCCCGCGAGCCTCGACGTGAGGCCCCGAGCCAGCCTCCGCTTCGCGCCCGGCTTCGCCGCCCAACGGGCCAGGTATAAATAGGAGCGGCTTGCGAAGGCCCTGACGGACCCCACTCCACGGTCGGCGACTGTGGTTTTGTAAACCGCCAGGGCCATCATGGCTATCTACTCGAGGCGCCCCTTGGTCGTTTCGCCCAAAGGGCGACCGGTCGACCCCGCCCCGGGGGGCGCGGTCTGGTGGTGCGAGGAGCGGCAAACGTGCAGAATAACCCCTTCTTCGTCGGTTCATTGGCCGCGCTCGTCGTGGTGGCCGGATGCACGGGCAGGCAGGAGGAGACGGGCCCTGCCGACGGGGACGGCGACGGCGGACTCCCGCTCCCCAACGTCACCGTGCCCATGCTCCAGTTCACGGGCTGCACGGAACACATCATCTCCATGATCGTGCCCCGCGACGGCGTGGAACGCGTCGTCCCCACCGGCGACTTCACGCCCAAAGGCCACACCCTGGCCACGAGCGCGGTGGTCGTCATCCTCTACACGTGTGAACGCGTCGTCAACGAGACGAGCGTCCTCGGACCCGTCCACCTATTGTGGGGCAACATCCCCGTGGAACCGGTCAACGACACGTGGGTGCACGAACTCCACGACGACCAATTCTTGCTGGAAACCGTTGTCGACAATCCTCTCGTGGCCGCGGCATTCTCTACCCTGAACATCCCCGCCCAGATGGGAACGTTTGAACTGGTGCGTTCGCCCACGGACGTGGGCGCGTACGCGGACGTTTGGACGGTGACGACCGCGAATTTCTCGGTCGTCACACGGTTCGAAACAAAATTGGGAAGTGGAGACGACGGCGAAAGCGAATACCAATTCTGGTG
>CAYVGY010000052.1:2869-18370 GCA_964451065.1 uncultured Halobacteriales archaeon | reverse complement strand
GGATTACAGCGAGTACTTCGGCTCCTTCGAGGTCTACTGGGACGACGCGAGCGGCCAGGTCGTCGTGGAAGGAATCCACGTCGTGCTTCACGCCCTCGTGGAAGCCGAGATGTTCACCGACTACTACGTTCAGGGCCAGCAAGTGCTGGAAGGACTGTGGGTCGACGGCTACCTGGCCGACTTCTCGCTGGACGAGACGGAGGACGGAAGCACCATCAATCTCTACGATGCCGACGGCGAAACCGTCCTTTCAGTGGTCGACCATCCCAACGGGTGGATCAGCGCCTGGTCCACGAGCGAAGTCGACGCCGTCATGTTCGACCTTCCCGACTGGTTCGACCTCACCTACGACGAGGACTCCGGAATCGGATTCACGGGACCCGGGCTCGAAGGCGCCATCCTCGTCTGGGATGGCGCAGCGACCATCGGGGAGGAAAACGTCGTAGAATTGCAGGGGTCTGGGACGCTCGTCGTCTACAACGAGATCCTCGGAAGTCCGACGGTCATCGAAGAGGAACCCGAAGAGACAAGCGCCTTCGTCGACCTCTACATGGCTGCGACGCTGGCCGGTCACCTCGGCGGTGAGATCTGGATCACGGGCTCCAAGGAGACCGCCCTCAAGACCGGCGTCGCCCCGATGGGCGCCCTCGAAATCAAGGACGTCAAGAAGGGAGACAAGTCGGTGACCCTCACCGTGGATTCCAAGAAGGGCGAAGGCAAAACGCTCGCGTTCAAGGCCGACCTGGTCGCGTTCGGAACGGCTAGCCTGGCCGTCGAAGTCGTAGAACTCGGATCGGGTGGCTCGCGCACCACGGCGAACGTGCGCTTGGCGTCAAGCGCCGAAGACGCGTTGGACCCGACCAACGACGGCGAAGCAATCGAGTTCTGGATCGTGGTCGACAAGCTCGGCGTCCAGGTGCTCGTGAGCTTCCCCCATTTCAGCGCCAAGGAGGTCACCGTGAAAGCGGCCAGCAAGACGCCCACGGATGACGATGGGGGTTTCGCGCCCGGGTTCCAGGGGCTCCTCTCCGTGGCCGCCATTGGCATCGCTCTCCTCGCGATGGGGTTGCGCCGCCGACCCTGAGCGATCGCTCGCCCACCCCCCCAGGGACGCCGCCGCCCGTTCGGGCGACCCACGAGACGTCGTGGATCTCCCAAGTGTAAGCCCCTGGGACCCACATGCAAAGAGGCCGCGCGTCCCGTCCTGGCGTCCTGCAGCTCGCACGCGCGACCGGAAAGCACATCTTCGTGACCGTCGGTCTCCTAGGCACTTGGCTTTGGGCTCCGGGCGCGCTGGCCGGTCGACCGGAGGCGGGCATGGATGTGGGAAGCGCACCCGCGGTCCTCTGTCGGTCCGCTTCCACCTACAACACTTACGACGTGGTTTGCGCGGCCTCGCCCACTGCGCTCGAGGCTCCCGCCGAAATGCTCGGCGCCGTCGTCTTCGTCATCTGCGAGGTGCCGCCGGCGAGTTCGCTCGCCTGCGTCGTGCCGATGGGTGAACCGCTGCTGGGAACCACCGTCGATTATGTCTGGTGCTACCTCGCTGAGCAGCCGCCGTTGAACTGGCTGGCCTGCGTCTAGGCAGTCTCCGCCTCGGCTGAATTCCGCCGGGGCCGCCTTCTCTCAACACCACGGATGCGTCCCCCTCGTCGAACCCCTCAACCTTATCTCCGGGTCCTCAACTTCTGGGCGCGATGGCACGCCTTTTTTTCATGGCGTTCGACAGCGCCGGCCTGTATCCCCTCATCAAGAAGCTGCGCAACGGCGGCCACAAGGTCGCCGTCGCGGAGCCGCGGTACCCCGACTTCTATAACCTCCTCAAGCAGCAACTGCAGCCGCCCGAAGTCTTCCTGTGCGACCATTCGACGCTGCCAAGCCATGCGCGGGAATCCAGCAACTACATCCGAGGACTCAAGGCGTATCGCGAGACGCCCTTCATCCTGTTCAACGTCAAGCCCGACGACGAGGCCAAAGCCAAGGAAAAGGTGGCGGGCGCCACGATCCTGAACGACGACGCCGTCGAGGCCGCCCTCAGGAAGGTCCTACCGGGCCCTCCGGATGCGGGTTAGTTACCACAATTCTCATAACGCGGCCCGCCTGTAGGAGGCCAAGTCCAGGTGAGTCGATGACGACGGTTGCAGGCCATGGCATGGGATTCGGGGGCCGCCTCCAGAATTCGTGGGACGCGACGAAGCAGAGCTGGGGCGTTCTCCGCAAGGACCCCGAACTGCTGCTCTTCCCGGTGATTTCCACTCTCTCGTCGCTCATCATCGTGGCCAGCTTCGTCGCGCCGCTGTGGTTCACGGGCCTCATCCGCGACGCCTTCACGGAGCCCGGGGACCCCAACGCGTCCAACATCGTGTACGGCGTCATGTTCCTCCTCTACTTCGTGACGAGCTTCCTCACGATCTACTTCAACAGCGCCCTCATCTTCGCGGCCAACGAGCGCCTGGCCGGGGGCGACCCCACGGTCCTCTCCGGGCTCCGGGGCGCCAACCACCGGCTGCGCAAGATCTTCCTTTGGTCGCTCTTCGCCGCCACCGTGAGCCTCCTCCTCCAGATGATTGAAAGCGCGCTCCGCAACATGAACAACCAAATCGGGGCGACGCTTGGCCGCATCTTCACGAGCCTCGCCGGCCTGGCCTGGGCGCTCGTCACGTTCTTCGTCATCCCCGTGATCCTCTTCGAAGACAAGGGCGTCATGGAGAGCCTCAAACGCAGCGGCAGCCTGTTCAAGCAACGGTGGGGCGAGACCGCCGTCGGCCACATCGGAATCGGCCTCGTGGGCGGTCTCCTCACCATGGCGGCCATGCTCCTGGGGGGCCTGGTGACGTACCTGCTCATGCCGCTCGGCGTCGCGGGCCTGGCCGCCGGGGTCGCGTTCACCGTCGGCTTGGTCCTCACCATCGCCGTCCTCCAGTACGCGATGGCGGGAATCTACAAGGTGGCCGTGTACCGGTTCGCCAACTCGGGCGAGGTCGCCCCGGGATTTGCACCGGACCTCATCCAGAACGCGTACCGGGCCGCCTAGGTCCGACGAGGGTCCGGCAGCCGGACGACGGGCCCGTCCAGGAAAAGGTCCTCGGGGCGCACGTCGAAGTCGCGGTAGAGCGGGCGCGGGAACCCGATGTCGCCCAGGTAGAGTTCCCCCACGTAGGGACCCGCCTCCGGTTCCAGGAGGCCCGCCTTCGGCAGCGCCAGCGTGAGGGTGGCGTCCGCTTCCACGGTCGCGGCCGTGGCTTGGCCAGTGTCGGGGTTGAGGCCGCTCGGCACGTCGAGCGCCACGACCGTCGCCTTGGCGTCATTGGCGGCGGAGATGAGGTCCGCGGCCGAGCCCTTGGGGGAATCCGTGATGCCGTATCCCAGGATCCCGTCGATGATCCAGTTGGCCGCGGGGAGGGCTTCGCCGCGTTGGTGGGGCGGGGCGCTCCCGCCCTCCTTGCGGTACATCGACAGGTGGCGCCGCGTCTCCTCCGTGAGTTTCGCCAACGTGTCGGTCGTCCGAGCCTGGACCGTGTAGCCGCGGTGGAGCAGATGCCGGGCCGACGCAAGGGCGCCGCCCCCGTTGCCGCCCTTGCCCGCGAGAACGAGAATGGGATCGCTTCGGCCGGGCGAGAACCGCCGCGCCACGAGTTCCGCCATCGCGCGCCCCGCCTGATCCATCATCAGCAAGAGGGGGACTTGGAACTCGTGCATTGCCCACAGGTCGAGGCGACGCATCGCCTGGGCGGTCACCGCCGGGGGCATCCGTTCCAATGTCGGAATCTTTCCCATGGGCTGCTGGGGGCAATCGGCCAACGTGGAAAAACCTGCCGCGGCGCATCAGTACTTGTAGCGCCGCGGTTCCGTCTCCATCTCGACGCCCAGCCCATCGACGAGCCGGTTCACGAAGTTGTAGTAGCTCGTGATAAGGTTCGCCAGGAGAATCTCATCGTCCGAGAGGTCAGCCTCGCGTAGCGCCTCGATGTCGGACTCCACGATTGCGAAGGACTGCTTGGTCAGCTTCCGGGCGTACTTGGCGAGCGCCTTGGCGCGCGGGGAGAGTTCGTCCGGGACCTCGCCGCGTCCCAGCCGCTGAACGAGGCCGACGTTCTTCTCGTATTTCCGCAGGGCGTCGGAGTGGTGGAGGACGCAGTACGAGCAGTTGTTCGCTGCCGAGACCACGACGGCCAGAATCTCCCGCTCGGCGCGGTCGAGGCCGTCCTTGGCGAACATGAGGCTCATGTAGAATTGGAGGTGGCCCAGCATCGTCTCGGGGCGAAGCGAGTGCGCCTGGAACACGTTCGCGATGTCGCCCCGGTACTCCTTCACGACCTCGTAGGCCCGCTGGAGTTCGCCCGATGCTTCCTCGGGCGAGGTGACGCGTATGTACGTCACGTGCGTCGCGCCTCGGCCATGGCGGCTGCTGGACCGCCTCGAGTCCTGGAAACCTGGGCGCCGGGTAAAAAGGCTCTTGAACCGGCGGAGGGAACGCCTGTCGCGTCCGTGCCTTCATAGCGACAACAAGCCCTGCACGACCTGTCGCGACGGGTTGGTTCGGCAAGGCTTGCGGCATGACTGGACCCGACGCTCTCCATCGGTTCTCGGGAATGAATCATCACCAGCCGGATCCCAATCGTGTGCGTCCAGGATGCCGTTGGCGTATGTTTCCAACCGGCGCTCCAGAAATCTTAAGGCCCTGCCGCGGCCCGAAACCGGGGTGGTCATCTCACGCTCCATCCTTCGCTTCTTGCCGCTCTTGTTAGTTGCCATGGGGGCCTCCTGGGGGGGGAGCGCGACCTCCGGGAGTCGGGGAACGGCCGAATCGCCCGACCTGCCCCAGGAAGACCCGCTCGCGGACGGGCCGTTTTCCGTGGCCCTCGTGGAATACGACGCCGGGTCGGTGAGGGTTGGCGGCGCGGGTCAGGATCACCTGAACTACTCGTATGACGCGCGGCTTCGTGGAGTCCTCGCCGTGCCGGACGCGCCCGGTCCCTGGCCGGTTGCCGTCTTCCTTCACGGCCAACACTCGACGTGCGGAATGGGCGGACGAGAGTCCGTCGTGGCTCCGTCGGGAAGCTGCGAAACCGCTCCCTGGTCGCCTTACCCAAACCATCGCGGATATGACTACCTCGCCCGTTACCTGGCCAGCCATGGCTTCCTCGTTGCCTCAATCAACGCCAAAGAAGTGAACGACCGCAACGGGAACCCCGACGTAGGCATGTGGGGTCGCGGCGAACTCGTCATCGCGACGCTCGACTTGCTGGACCGCGCCCGCAGAGGCGAGGTCGATCTCGGCGTCCCCGTGCAACCCGATTTGACCCGCATCGGTCTCGTAGGCCATTCCCGCGGCGGCGAAGGCGTCGTGACCGCCACGCACGTGAACGCCCTTCGAGCGAATCCCTACGCCATCCAGGGAGTCGTCGCCCTCGCGCCCACGGACTTCAACGCGCGCGGCGTCGCCAACGCGGCCCTTCTGTCGCTCGTCCCCTACTGCGACGGGGATGTGTTCAACCTTCACGGTCTCCGGACGTTCGATCACAGCCGGTTCCTCGACGACTGGACGGCGAAGGTTCAAATCCTGGTGCGCGGCGCCAACCACAACAATTACAACACGAACTGGGGCAAGGAGCCCATCCTCGGCGTGGTGCCCGATGGGGACGATGCGACTGTGGGATCCCACATGAACACGGAATGCGACGTCTCGCGAAGCCTCGGCGGCCAGCGCCTCACGCGAGAAGACACGTGGAACGAGGCCATCCTCCACATCGGCGGCTTCCTACATTGGAGCGTCGCCGGCAAGACCGAACTCGCTCCATACTTCCAGGGAGACGCGGCAACGCCCGCCGCTGCGTGCCCCGACGCCGTCGGACCCTGCCCGGACGCATCGCGCGTATCCGCCATCCTTCCCGGTCGCCACTGGATCTTCAACGTGTCCGAGCAGGGAGCCAACGGGCTCGGCGCCGTGCCGGTCTCGACCACCGGATTCAGTCGTGTGGAAACCTGTCGCCAAGCCACCTGCGATAGCAACGTGTATTCGGCCGCGTGGGCCCTCTCCCTTGAGTGGGATGGACCCGCCACCGTTCGTGTCGATCTTCCGGCCAGGCTTTTCAGCAACCAAGACGTTCTCGTGTTCCGAGCAGGCGTCCCGACCTTCGGCGACCGGAACGCGCAGGGCCGACCCATCGACCTCTCGGTCGTCCTCATTGACGCGGACGGAGGGCGGCACGCGCAACTCGCGTCAGCCCATTCGAGGGCACTCCACCCGCCGCCCGGTGAGGTTGTGGAGATGGAGATAGAGGCAGCAGTGGTGGGCATTGGCACTACCAAGGTCGGCTACCACATGGTTCGCATTCCGCTTGCCGCGTTCGCCGTCGATTCGGCCTCCGTGAGCGCCGTGGAGATCGTTTTCGACCAGACGCCAAGCGGGCGCCTGCTGCTGTCCGACATGTGGACGCAGGCGGAGCGACGTATCGCCAGCAATTAGGGCATCCGAAAATTCGGGGCGGCTCAAGTCTTCGCCACGCCTTGGGCCGAAAGCTTATGGGTCGGGCGTGCCAATTCTCGGCCGGAGGAAAACCTTTGCGCACCCGCAGATCTTGGCTTGCCATGGCAATCCTGCTTTCCTCGGCGGCGTTCTTGATGGCTGCCCAGGCGCACGGCGGGGAGGACCATGCCGGTGCCATGGTGTTCCTCTTGGCCCAAAAAAACAACGCCACCCATCCCTACGCTTTCGAACCGGCGGACGTCTCTGTGAAGCCGGGTGAGACCGTCATGTGGTACGACACCGACGGCACCGACCACACGGTCACGTCCACGGCATCGGCCGAGTCACGAGCGCCCGACGGGGTGTTCGATTACCCCCTCACGGAGGCCGAGCAGGAGGCCGTGCATCTCTTTGCATCGCCCGGCCAGTACCACTATTTCTGCAAGAACCATAGCTTCATGAGGGGGACCGTGGGGGTCCAGGCGGCTTCGACCGCGGACACCGACGAGGCGGGAGGCAAGAGCGGGACCCTTGGCGCGGGCGCCGTCCTGGCCCTCCTGGGCCTCGTGGCGACCGCCCTGGCCTGCCATCGCCGGTAAAGCCTTCCGGGGACCTATATAGATGGGGCGTAGCCGTCCCCGTGACGTCGTCCGTTCGAAGGGCTTCCAAGATGGGTTATAAGCTTCGCCCGCCGAGGAAGAAGCTGGTGGCGCAAATGACGAACCCCCCCGTCCCCAATATCGCGCGGAGCCTAATCCCCACGCTCTTGTCCGGGATTCCCCGCACGGGTACGGGGTTCGCCCTGGCTCTTCCCGCTTCGGCCATCATCGGGTACTGCTTCGGCAAGGGCGTAAGGCCCGAGCCGGTTACAGAATCCTAAAAGAAGCCCTATAAAAACCAAGGTCGCTCGACATGCTCGTGGTTCGGAAGCTGCTCGTCGCAATCCTACTCCTTACGGCTGGATTCGTGACGATGGCGCTTCCGGGCGAAAGCACCCACTTCTACCAAAACCAGTCCGTTCGCATCGAGAACCAGACCATCGACAACCTTCGGATCCGCAACGCGCCCGAGGTCAACCTCATCAACGTCACCATCGAAGGGTTCCTCCAGATCGAAGGCTCCAGCAACGTCAACCTGCGCGACGTCCGCGTCGGCAACGACTACGACCTTCGAACGTCGAACGCGATCCACCACGAACGCGTCAAGGTCACGTACTCCTTCACCCTCAACAAGACGACCTCGTTCACGAGCATCCAGGACACGTACGAGTACAGCGTCTGGATGCTCGACTCCACGAGTTCCTACTTCAACGGAACCACCTTCAAGAGTACGGTTTGCTGGGGCGGCAACTCGACGTGGTCCTTCTACAACACCAATCCCGCGTCACCTGAAGTCGATCTCTGCCCCGGCTGGACGACCAGCAACAGCGGCCCCGGCGGCGGGGGTGGCGGCCAACCCACGAACGCCACGTACGGATCGACCTCCACCACCTACCCCCCGGGCACCACGTATCCGGGCGACTCGTTCTCCTACACGCCCTACACGTACACCCCCTACCCTGAACCCACGTACGCGACGCCGCCTCCCTACCCCACCCCGTACGACAGGCCGCCCCTCAACGAGCGGTACCGGTTCGTCCTGGAGGACCAGACCGTGTACCAGGACGTCTGGGTCTACTCGGCGGAAGAGGTCGTGATCCGAGACACCCGAATCTTTGGCAACCTCGGCATCGGCTGGAGCGCCAACGTCCAACTCCAGAACGTGGAGGTCACCGGCTTCCTCCACATCGACCAATCTTACAACATCCACGCCAACGGCATCTACGCCGGCGCGATGGCCGGCCTCTCCTATGCCAAGGACTTCCGCTTCCAGAACGCGAAGGTCGGCCAGATCCTCGGCTGCTACAAGTGCTCCAACGGCGTCTTCGAGAACGTCGACGTCGGCGGCACGGTGGAAATCCAGGATTCGGAGCGCGTCGACCAAGTGGACGTCAACCCGGGCAGCAGCATCGACCAGCTCGCTATCCCATCGGAAGCCACGTCCGGCAACCAGGTCAAACTCGTCGTCGAGAACTCGAACCTCGAGTTCGTCGGCAAACAGGCCGTCGACGAGGACACCCTCAAGGACGTCCTCATCAACGTGGAGGCCGCGCGTGGCAAGGCCCAGATCGAGTTCGCGCTCCCCGACAAGCCCGGCGAGACCGCCATCAAGGTCGAGAGCCGCTTCGAGAAGCTGCGCGAATTCGAGGACCGCAACGGCAACGGCGGCTACGACCTCACCGACCTCGTCGTGCGCGAATACCTCATCGAGGAACTCCCCATCCAACGCATCCGCCAAGAACGGCTCGTGGGCGAGGAGGGCTGGCGCGGCCGCGTGGACTACGGCCTGCCCAACGGGGGCACGTTCAGCCTCGTGTTCACCACCAAGGACCGCGACGCCAACCAGACCAAGATCGACATCGAGATTCACGGCTACGAGTACTCCACGCGCGATTCCCAACTCGCGCTCCAGGTCCGCGTCGAGAGCGCCCACGACTGGAAGATCGTGAAGGCCGCCCGCGAGGACATCCTCGTGTTCCAAGGCGGCAAAGGCTACGACGGCTTCTTCTCGTGGGTCGGCACCGTCGACGCCGACGGCGAAGAGGAACCCGTCGTCGCTCGCGTCCTCGAGGAGCATCGGACCGAGGGCGACGAACGCGAACTCGTCCTGTTCCTCGCCTACCCCCGCGCCCGGCACCTCGTCCACGACCCCAGCCTCGGCGTACTCGAAGGCGAAGTGACCGTCACCGAGTTCCTCGGCGTCCCCGACCTCGGGAACGCGCTCGTATACGGCTCCACGCTCGTGGCGGTCCTCGCCGTCCTGTGGGCCATCAGCCAGGCCAGCCGACGCCGGCTCTCCTAGCACCGTTAATCAACGGTTATCAAGCCGAGGCCCCGTTCCCTTGGGCGGGACCATGTCTGCCCTCCTCAACGCGTTCGTCGCGAGCCTGACCGCCCTGGGGCTCATCCTGAGCGTGCTCGGCTTCCGCGCCTGGTTCCGGTTCGCCGAGCCCCGCCTCGGCCTCCTCTTCCTGGCCTTCCTCGGCTTCCTCGCGCAAGGAATGCTCCTCACGTACGCCCTCTTCATCGAGAACCAGATCACCACCGAGATCGTCGTCGCCGCCACCGCCATGAGCGGCGGCAGCCTCCTGCTCGTGTACCTCGCCACCCTCGCCCGGCCCGCACGGTAGGGGAGGGCCACACGTGCGGCGGGACGAGCTCAACCTGGACCTCGAACGGCGACGCCAGGCCATCGAGCTCATCCAAGCCTTCCCCGGGCTCCACCTCAGTGAGATCGCCCGCCGCCTCGGCTGGTCGCCGATGCTCGCCGAATACCACCTGAGGGTCCTCGAGCGCCACGACCTCATCTCCAGCATCGAGGAGGACCACTACCGTCGCTACTACGCCAAGGTGGACCGTGAAGGCCTGCGGGTCGACGCCTTGGGCGCCCAAGACAAACGGATCCTCGCCCTTCTGCGCCACCCGGTCCGACTCCACATCGTAACGTACCTCGCCAACTATGGCGAGGGCCGCAACAAGGAGATTGCCCAATCCTTGAACCTCAGCCGTCCCGCCACGAGCTACCAACTGGGCAAACTCGCCAAGGGCGGCGTCGCCGCGAAGGATGAAGGGGACGTGTACCGGCTCGTCGACGCGGCCGTCGTCACGAAACTTCTCTTGGCCTACAAGCCGCCGCCGGACCTTGTTGACAATTTCCGAGAGCTCTGGGACCGGCTTGGGCAAGCCAACACGCGACCGCCCCCTTCTCCGCCAATTTGAGGCCGGTTCTTCCATCCGAAAATCCCGCCGAATGCGCACTGATGGAGATGTTCGTTGAATCCAACCTCACGTGGGGGCGATGCCGGCTCGGCAGACGAAGGGCCGCGGCGCCGAAATAGCTGGCCGGCAGGACTTTCGAGTTTCGGCGTTTCAAGGAGCTCCACGGAAAGCCCGCCAAGGCTCGAATCCTAAAGGGCGTCATTCGGTTCGGGGAACGAGCGAAAACGTCAGGCGCACATTCCTCCTCGACAACGATCCCAAGCTCGCCTTCTTGTGTGACTCCCTTCAGGGGGGCGCACGGCCGATCGGCGTAGTTGTGGCGGAAATCGCCGAGAAGTTCGGAATATCGCGGCGGGGTGCGCTGTACGTGGTCGAGCGGGCGGTGCGCTGGGGATTGTTGGTTCGGGATACCACGGGCGCCTCGGGCGGGATGGTCCAGGCAGCGAATTGACCTCACCGGAAGTGCTCGCCAACAATGGTCGACTCGTCGGCCTTCAAAGGTCGTGAGGATTGCGAAGGTACTCGATGTGGGCCAACGCGACCTCGCACGATTCGCGGACCTCGTCGGCCGCATCCTCGGCGAACGAACGCTGAAGGTGCGCGACGACATCCGGCGTCCCGATAGCGCCAAGCGCCTCCGCGGCCTCGTGGCGCACCATCGGGTTCGGGTCGTGGCCCAACGCCTGCACCAACTGCGGGATGGAGACGGGCCGTTGGATCTGGCCCAGCACGTACGCGCACTCGTGTCGAAGCAGCGCGCTGCGGTCCACGAGCATGCCGTCGCCGAGCGCCAGCGCGGCCTCGTCGGTGTTGATGTTGCGCAGCGAGAAGATGGCGCGGAACCGTTCGAACATGGGACGCGTCGTGTCGAGGAGGCGGGCCCGAAGGCCGGCGAGGTCACCTTCCGGGGCCGGCGGCGCCGGATCGATGCTCCCGAAGTCGTTAAAGGGCGGCTGCACGACGGTGGCCTTTTGGGGAATGCGCGATTGATTGGGGGTTTTCGTTATCTACCTTGCGCCCGGCAGGGCTCCTGGATAATCAAGGTTCCCTGCCGCTGGGGCGCGGGCTTCACCTACGCCGGCGGAGCTGGCGGACGGCGACGCGGCCCCACTGGACCTCGAGGCGCCCCTCCACGAGGGCCTTCACGGCTCTCGCCAGGACGGCAGGCTCGAGGCGCCGCCCCTTGTTCGAGACGTCTTGCACGGAGTCCCCAGGGTGAAGATCGAAGGCCCGCTGCGCGATGATGGGGCCCTGGTCGAGATTCATCGTGACAAAGTGCGCGGTGACCCCGGCCACGCGCACGCCTTGCCGGTGCGCTTGCCGGTACGCGTACGCGCCGGGGAAGCTCGGCAAGAGCGACGGGTGGATGTTCACAATCCGGTTCGGGTAATGCCAGACGAAGTTGGGGCTGAGGATCTTCATGTAGCGCGCAAGGACGACGTAGTCGACCTCGTGCTTGTCGAACTCGGCCAGGAGCGCGGCCTCGTGGGCGGCCTTGTCTCGGTCGTCGATGAAGAAGAAGGGTAGGCCCAACTTGTTCTCCACGTGACCCTGAAGGTCGGTCTTGTTGCTGGCCACGAGGGCGACCTTGGCCCCGATGCGTCCGGAGGCGCAGTCGCGGGCCAAGCGGTCGAGGCAGTGGGCTTCCTTCGAGACGAGGACGCCGATGCGGGCCTCGCGCTCGGCCTCCATGTGGGGCCGGAAAAGGATGGTCATGGACAGCTCTTCCGCCAACCGGTGCAGTCCTTTGGCAACGCGGTCGGCGGCCAGGTGCCGCCGGCCCCACGAGATCTCCATCTGCATCGTGAAGAGCCCGTCCGTCACGTGCTGGTCGAGCTCCTCGATGTTGCCGCCCTGACGGAAGAGGAAGGTGGTGACCTTGGCGATGACGCCGGAGCGGTCCTTCCCGATGACGTTCACGGTCGCGTAGTCCCGCGTGCGATGACGCGCCCGAGCCACGCGGCGGCGATGAAACGCCCGCTTGATGAGGCCTTCCATCGGGACCTACCGCGCCGCCGGCCCCGTCGTAGGCCCCGGCGGCCCTGCCGCGGGCCGGCGCGCATGCATCGAGCGGCCACAAACCTTAAGTCCGGGGGAGCCGCGTCGCGCCCGATGCCGGGGGAGTTCCGCTCCTACGTTTGGGTCTTGGCCGTCACGTTGCCGGTCCTGGCCGGCTGCACGGAATCCCCGGACCCCGGGCCCCCCGTGGAGGATCCCGTCGACCCCTCGCCTCCCCTTCCGTTCGATTTCCTCAACGCCACCTGGCCGACCGGCGAAGGCGCAAGGAAATTCATCGTCGACTACGTGATGACCCATCCTTACCGGCTCGGCCTGGCGGATGATTCCCCCTTTGTGCAAGCCGCCCGCGACGACCTCGAGCAGGGACTCAAGGACGCCGGCTTGCGGACCGAGCGCCACACGTACGCGACCGGCGTCAACATCCTTGGCTTCAAGGACGGGACCAAGAACCCCGAACAGTGGGTCGTCCTTTCCGCTCACTACGACACCGCCGAGACCACCGTGTTCGGCGGATGGGACGATGGGGCGGGCGTGGCGATGCTCCTCGAGCTCGCCAAATCGATCGGCACCTGGGAATTCCCGTTCACGCTCGTCTTCGCTTTCTGGGACGAGGAGGAACTCGGCCTTCTGGGCTCCAAGGCCTTCGTCGAAGAATTCCGAAACGACGACAAGGTCGACGTCGTCGCCAATCTCAACACCGACCCGCCGGGACTCAACTGGCCCTGCGGAGATGCCACGGGGCCCTTCACGGTTCAGGTGATTCCGAGCGCGACCTACAGGAGCGAGCCCACGGCCCGCGACACTTGGCTCGCCGAGGCCGTCGACGCCGCCATCAACGTCACCGGAGTCCCGCGCGACGTCATCGACGACCGGCAACTTGTCCCCGTGGCCACCGTGTTCGGCACGGGCCTCGTGGGCACGAGCGACCACGCGAGCTTCGACGACGCCGAGTTGGCCAACGTCTACCTGGGCGGCAACCCGGCGTTTGCGGCGGGCCCCGTGGAGACGTTCTCGTACGCCGTCCACACGCCCCTGGACACGCTGCAGCAGATGGAACTCCGCTGCGGCGGCCAGAAGGAGCTCGAGGCAGGCCTCGGAACGATCTCCGACATCTTCGGACACACCCTCGGCGCCCTGGCATCCATCGAGGTCCCTCCAGCGTAGTTTCACCTCTCCGGGCGCCCTGGCAGCCCTCCAAGGCCCCAAAACAGCCCAAATTCGGCCTAGAATGGACGCTTTCGACCCCCGGCTGGCCTTCCCGTCCGGTCCCGAAACCCACTTCTACCCCCCCAGGTGTCCCCGGGCCACGGCTTCCGAAAGGATGCACGGAGACGAACGCATGGCAACCAACACCGGCTTCAACCAGACGCTGACCCCTTCGACCGCGCTCGCCGCCATCACCGGCAGCAAACCCATCTCGCGCCCCGAAGCCACCAAGAAGCTCTGGGCCTACATCAAGAAGAACAACCTCCAGAACCCCAAGAACAAGCGCGAGATCCTCGCCGACGCCAAGCTCGAGGCGGTCCTGGGCAAGAAGAAGGTCGACATGTTCCAGATGACGTCGATCGTGTCCAAGCACCTCAAGGCCTAGGCGGGCCGCGAGATCCAGATTTTCCGGGCGCTTAGATCCGCGGGCGCCCGGTTTCCTTCTTCCACCCCTCCGTTCTTCTCTTATTTTCGGTCCGCCGGTCATGCCCACCAGGCCGAGCGGAGAGAAGCAAGTTATTCACTTGGGAGAGGACATGCTGTCATTGTGACGACGGACCTGGACGACTTGGATCGGCGGCTCCTCGATTTGCTGCGGCAGGACGGCAGGAAAGGGGCGGCCGAGCTTGCCCGCGATTTGAACCAGCCGCGCACGACCATCGCGGAGCGGATCAAGCGCTTGGAGGAGCGGAAGGTCATCCTCGGTTACACTGCCAAGGTCAACTACGCAGAACTCGGTCAAGGCGTCGTATCCTTCGTGATGGCGAGCTTTGCTCCGTCCTCCGGCACGAGCCAAAGGGAGGTCGCCAAGCGCATCGCGCGACTGGCGGGCGTGGAGGAGGTCTACATCATCTCCGGGGAGTGGGACATCCTCGCCAAGGTGCGCGGAGCCTCCATCGAGTCCATCGGCGAACTCGTCCTGGACAAGTTGCGCACGACGCCAGGCGTCGCTCGGACGCTCACGATGGCCTCGTTCGCCGGAATCCGCGAAGGCGAGCCATAGGCGTAGGCTTGCGGTCAATGCGCGTGGGGTTGGACCCGCGCGGCCCTCCGAGGAGGCGCCGAGATCACGTTGAGACCCAGCCAATAGGCGCAGATGCCGCGGATGACCTCTGTAAAGGGTCCGAATTCGATGGGCTTGCGGACATAGCTGGACGCGCCAAGTTCGTAGCAGCGACGGACGTCCTGCTCCTCGCTCGACGACGTGAAGACGACGACCGGGATGGTGCGTTCCGGGTCGATCTCGCGGAGCCTGCGCAGGACCTCGAGCCCGTCCATGCCGGGCATCTTGAGGTCCAGCAGCACGAGTTCGGGCGGCCGGTCGAAATGGTGGGAAAAGTAGTCGAGCGCCTCGAGACCGTCGTGGACGACGGAGAGGTTCGCCTGGACCTTGTTCTTCTTGAGTGCGTGGAGCACCAAGGCCTCGTCGTCGGGGTTGTCCTCGACGAGAAGGATTGTCTTGAGACCCGCGTCCTTCGTTCCTTTGCTAGAGTTTGAAGTAGACCGTCGCGCCATGGTTCACCTTCCCTTCCGCCCAGACCTTCCCGCCGTGGCGTTGGACGATGCGTTTCACGGTGGCCAGCCCGATTCCGTTGCCGTCGAATTCCTCGGGTCGGTGGAGCCGATTGAATGGTTCGAAGAGTTTGCCGGCCGCGGCCATCTCGAAGCCAGCGCCGTTGTCGCGGACGAAATAAGCGAGGCCTTCCTTGGTTCGCGTTGTGCCGAACTCGACGCGGGCCGCCTTCGTCTTGGACGTGAATTTCCACGCATTGCCCAGGAGGTTCTCCAAGACGATCTTCATGAGGTGCGGGTCGGCCTGGAGTTCCATCCGGGGTTGGATTGTGCACGTCACTTTTCGCCGTGGCGCGCGGGTTCGGAGCGCGCGGACGGTGTCGCGGGCCATCCGGCTGAGGTGGACGGGTTCGCGGTTGACTTCGGTGCGGGTGATGCGGGATAGCTGTAGGAGATCCTCGATCAGCTGCGCCATGC